>JABFXY010000197.1 GCA_013361525.1 Polyangiaceae bacterium
TGGCCGGGGATTCCACCGTAATAGCTGTCCTCGGTGTTGTCGCACGGGCCCAGGCAATCGGGGTCGACCGTGTCGAGCAGCCCGTCGCTGTCGTTATCGATGAGGTCGCCGCATTGGTAGACGTGGCCTTGGCATTCCGCGATCGTGGTGGGCGGCGTAACGGTGCTGCCGCCGGTGTTTCCTCCACCTGTGCTGGCGGAGCCCCCGCCGCCGGCCGCCGCGGCGCCGTTGCCACCGGAGCCGCCGGTCATGGTCGTGGTGCCGCCCCCGGCGGCGCCCCCACCGTTATCGTCCTCCTCGCCATCATCGCACGAGCATCCACCGAAGCTCGCGGCAAGCGCGAAGCCCACGAAGAGAAGGACGGAAGTTCGGGTGCTTGTCATGTTTGCTCCTCAGGCCATGGTGCAGCCCGGCATGGAGCAACATCAACGTTTGAGGGCGTGCGAGCCGAGAATACGTGTTCTCGTAGTCAACGTCGGTGCCGCGCCGCCGCCCGATCTCGACGATCAGCCGCAGCAGACGGTGTACGGATCGCGCAGCGTGACGCCGCCCGTGGGCGTCGACGGGATGGGGATGCAATCGGCGCTCGAGTCGGGCGTGTACAGCGCGCGCGGGTTGCCGCCGATCGTTTGGCAGCCATCCGCGAAGGGCACGGCTACCGATGCCTTCTTTTGGCCGACCCCGCATCCGTTGCCGTCGTACAGCTCGACCGTGCCGGCACAAGAGCCGGGGGTGCAGCCGCATTCGGTGCAACCGCGGGTGTCGACGATGGTCCTGTAAAGAACGGCTCTCGCTGGAAATGATACGGGGCATTCGACGTCGCCTGCGCGCGCAATGCACCTGCCGCTGCTCGCGTCGGCGTCGGTTGCGAGACAAACGGTGGATACCGTGGTCCAAGTGACCTCCGGTAGCTCCGGCTGCTGACTCGAGGGCGCGCAATCGGGTGCGGTGACCGTGACCGCCGTCGCGCTGTATTTTGGATGGTCGCTCGGGCAGCTCGGCACCGTGCCCACATCGACGCAAGTGGATGGTGTGAGTGTCCTCGATCCCGCACATCCATCTTGGCAATCGTCCATGCCCTGCCAAAAGGACAGCGTCGCCGCGCAGCCGCTCGATTCGCAGCTGCACGTGGAGCAGTCAGCGGGAAGTGCGGATACGCTCGTGTGGCCGACCGCAATCAACAGCGAGTATGGCGCCGTGCAGGTCGGCTCCGTCGTCGACACGTTGTGTTTGACGGGGCCGATCCACCCTTCGGGAACTTCGTCGGGATCTGCGCTCGGCCCCTGCCCTCCTATCCCTGTCGAGCCATCGGGGTCGTCAGAAGGGCACGTCTCCTCCGGGCATAATGGGCCTTCGCACGGTTGACCCGGGCAGTCTTTATCCTCAACCTCGTCGCGAAACTCGTCGACACCGCCGATCACGGTGCACCCGACGAGGAGAAGGGCGAGGCATCCCGAAGTGCGTGCACGGGCGAACATAGCGACGGGCGGCTTCGCTAGGACCGTGCCAGCTGGAATTGCGCGGATCGACGTTCGTTGCTGTTGCGCGGTGACTCAGGCCAGGACGAACTGAGGACCTTCTATGCCACGAGCGCTTCCCGAGCCTGACCGTCTTACGACGGTGGCCGCGGGCGGGATCGCAGCCGACGCCGTCCGCGCGCCTCCAACGCCGGCAGGATCTGTTCGAGCTTTTGATCCAGCCTGTCGAGCCGCTCCTGCAACCGCTTCATCTCGCCGTCGTGCTTCTCGACGGCAGTTGGGTGGGCGGCGGGTCCATTGGATGTCAGCGCCGGATCGTGCTGCCACCAGTTGATTCCGATCTCGCGGGCCTTATCGACCGACGTGATCAGCAGGCGAATCTTGATGCCCAGCAGCTCGACGCTCGCGAGTGAGACGGTGACGTCGCCGGCAACGACGATACCCTTGTCCAAGACCCGCTCGAGGAGGTCGGCCAAGTTGTCGCCCCGGCGCGCCGTCACCGTCCCTCGAGTCTGCGCCGGGGCAGTCGGTAATCGGGGGGAGATCGATTGGCTCACGTGGTCCTCCGTTGTGCGGCTCGCGCTCGAGCCCGTCGAGGCTCGACCCGTTCTCGAACGCTCGGCGGTGGGGCGCGAAATAGAAAGGACTCGCCTCGATGGGCTCGTCATCAACGTCCTTCAACTTGCGTACCGCGTTTCGCCGCTCCGCGCGAGAATCGATATGAACGTACCGGCGATCAGCTGCGTGTCCGGCACGGCTGGTGCTCACTATCAGTAAGAGGGATTCGCGTTGATCGACGGCAGCGATACCGCGCGCGAGATCGAGAGGTGATCCGATGGAAGCTCGTAGCCAGGAGAATGCATTAGCGCCGGGTCAGGCGACGGGTTCACGGTCGCCCGCCGTTCGATCGACGCCGCGAGGCGGCACGCTCGCCGACGTGCTCGACGCCATTCTCGACAAGGGAATCGTCATCGACGCATGGGCGCGTGCATCGCTCGTCGGAATCGAGGTGCTGACGGTCGAGGCACGTGCGGTCGTCGCGTCGGTCGACACCTATCTTCGATACGCCGACGCGCTTCGCGAGGCGCAGCTCGCGGCGGGGCCAGCTCCAACGGAGACAGCGCCCCCGCAACGAATCGAGGCGCGGGAAACACCGCGCATCGAGGCGCAGGAAACACCTCGCATCGAGGCGCAGGAGGGCAAACAGCTGCCCGTGGGCACCACCACCACGAATGACGCGAACGTCGTCTCTACGAAGGCGGAGCAGAACGCCAAGTAATCGGACGCGCTCTGGTGCGCAATCGAAGCAACGGAGAATTCAATATGGAAACGCAGCCGTCCGCGTCGAAGACAGGAACGTACGTCTATTGTGTGCTGCCTGGCACCGCGAAAAAGGCGTCCTTTCGCACACCGCCGATCGGCGCGAACGGCGCGAAGCGAAAGCCGCGGCTGGTTCGCGACGGCGACCTGGCGGCGCTCGTCAGTGATGTTCCGCTGACAGAATACGATCCCTCCCGGGCAAACTTGGCAGCCCACGAGGGGCTCCTCGACGAGGCGCTCGAAAATAGCGATGTGCTGCCGATGCGCTTCGGGACGGTTGCCGGAAACGATAGCGAGGTCGTCGGCTTCTTGCGCTCCAAGCACGATGCATTGGTGCGCTTCCTCGAGGGCGTGAAAGGCAAAGCCGAGCTCAACGTGAAGGTAATGTGGGATCGCAATCGCATTTTCGCGGAGATCCTCGTGGAGGAGCCCAAACTCAAAGGCTTGCTCGGCGCGTCCGGCGGTGCCGCACGAGCCCCCGACGACAACACCCTCGAGCTGGGCCGTGCCGTCTTCGAAGCGATGGAGCGCAAACGGGAGGCCGAGGCAAAACGTATCGTCGATCAATTGCGAGGGTTTGCAACCGACGTCTCGGTAAACCGGCTTCTGTCCGAGGATATGATCCTCAATGCGTCGTTCCTCGTCGAGCGGTCGAAGATCCCGCTCTTCGATGAACAAGTACGCGCCCTCTCCGCAGCCGAGACGAACCGGCTCGTGTTCAAGTACGTTGGCCCATTGCCGCCCTACAGCTTCGTCAATCTGGTGATTCAAGCGCAGCCGGCGTAGCCCCGCTGCCCCCGCTCGCGCGATCTGCTAGCTCGCAGGTCCCTGCCAGCCACGACGTCTTCTCGCGCGGCCCTTGGATGCGCCGCATTGGTCTGTCAAAGTTCCGGACGTGAGCTCCTCGAGCGACGTTCACGTAACGAAGGATGGTGAGGGTCGGTACGTCGCGAGGTCGACAACCATCGCGAACTGCATTGGATACGGCAGCACCGAATCCGAAGCGCTCGAGGAGCTCCAATGGGTCCGCGAGGATCTCACGCGCCCCAATGCTCCTCAGCTCGTTCAGGAGGCTGACGGCATGTGGCTCGCGCAATCCAGCGTGTACCCGATCGCCGTTGGTCGAGGGGCGACGCCCGCGGAGGCATTGGCGAAGATTCGGGAGGAGGAGCTCGTCGTCTCGTCACGATAAAGAATCGAGGCCGAAAAGCCTGCCGCCCGGCGGATCGCGCCCGCCACATGCGCGCGCTCGTTCGACCCAATTTGCCCCATCCAAGGGCTAGAAATCGTGGGCGATTGCCCCGGCACGAGTTCTGCTCGCGCGAGGCGCGCCATGCTCGAGGACGACGACTCGCCGCCATCCACATACCGCGGCCGAAGTGCGATAGGGGCCAATGCACTTCGGGCGCTGAAGTTACTCCGCGCCACCGCAGCATCCCTCCGCTGCCGTGAGCTCATCGAACTTGGTTCCTTGGACGAGGCGAAATCGCTGCTGTCCGTGCTGCGCGAAGAAATCGACGAGCTATCGCGGTTGCCGCTCCAGGTCGGGAGCGCCAAGGAGCTCGGCCTTCTCCGCGCGCAGGAGCGCGGGCTGGCGTCGCAGCTCAGTCGTGCTGCCAAGTGAAGTACGCCCTTTGGCTACCCGCTCCGCTTCCGCGCGACCGGCGGCGACGCTTCGTCGAAGCTCGCCAGAAGCTTGAGGGCCCCGACGCGGAGCGTCGCGAGCTGATCCAGCAAGGAAGCGCAGGGCTCTTGCGAGCGCGTTGCGTGCTCGCGGAGCTCGACTTCCACCCGCCGGACTCGCGCTGCGAGAGCGCGCGCCCGCCGCGCGCGAATACCGAACCCAGGCGCGGTGTAGCTGTCCAGCGCTCGAGCTAGACGGGCGGCCTCGTCTGCGAACGCGGTCGGTGTGAGGGAATGGCGGCTGGTCGTTTTTCGGCTGCTCGGACCTTCCTCGGCCACTTCAGCCCCGCCAGCACGAGGGTAAGAGCCCGGCACGCGTGGAGGTACATAAACGATGATGAAACGAGCGAAGGTTCATGGGTCACCCGCAATTCGGCCCCCCACAGGACGCACTGAGGCAGCCCTAATGTAGCCGAACCGGGTGTCGCGCGTAGACCTTCCTGATCGGGACCTATTGGTTGTCCAGACAGTCAGCGACGAGACGCTCGGCGACGAGCTTGCCCACGTAGCGCTCCCCGCGAATGGTCACTTCGGTCGGCAACGCGAGCTGGAGGTCGCGTGCGAGCGTGCCATCTCGCTCGACGGTCTCGCGAACGTCCCCGTCATAGTAGTGCCGCTCGAAGGTCGTCGAATCGATCCCCAGCTCGTCCGCCAATGCCGCCGGGGGAAGCAACCCATTCGCGCCGTGCTGGAGGAACCAGGCCAGCGCCGCCTGGCGTACGCCGAGCAGTGTCGCGACCTCGATCAGCTCGGCGCACATGAACCCTTCGTCGAGCCCGACCGCATTGAATCCGTGATGCCGATGTTGGATCACCAGGGCGCGCCGACTCGCAAAATCGATTTCACGGACGAGAGACCGATACGATTTCGCAAGGGGAGTGCCCCAAACGACGATCGAGGCCTCGCCTCGTGGATATACCGATAGGCGCGCGGATGCCGGCTCCTGCGGTAGCGCTCTCGTCGGCTCCTCGTCTTCGACGTGACGGGGTGCAAGGCGCAGTGCTGTCCTTTGGCTCGGCATCCGAACCCAAGGATGCCCAGCTGGTGCGATCGAGGCGAGCGCTGAGCCAGACCGGCAGCAGTTCCGTGCGGCAGCACTGTGCGAATCCGGCGTGTATGGAATTGGTGATGCTCCGCTCGGCGGCACAGCTCCGTCCGGTCGCTTTGGAACGGCTTCTCTTCCTCTGCGACGAGGCCCTCACCCACGAACGTCGACACCGATACATTGCTCGGCGCTTCCGCGTAGAGCGGGTCCGGGAGGAGGAAGAAGTCGTGCGCCATCGCGCGGCGCGGCGACGCCCAGAGCGCCACCGCCGCGAGAGCTGCTGCTGCGCGGTCGATGCGACGCACTACTCTGGATCGGTGAGGAAGCACTCCCCCTCACCGCGGTAGTGTCCAATCGTGCGTGATAGGAACTCGATGAAAGCATCGAGGTCGTTGACGGCGTCGACGCCGCCCGTCCCATACTGATCCGGCGGCAGGTCGATCAACGAAACCGCCGCGAGCTCTTGGCGGGTGACCTCGCCGTCACCGTCGGCGTCCGCGTTGAAGACAGCATCGCCGCGCACCACGGCGTCGGGGGACTGCAAATCGTCGTAGAAGAAGTGGTCACCATGAATCGTCAGCTCGACGACGTCATCACCGCCGTTCGTGACCAGCACGCCCTCGGTCAGCTTGCCGTCGATCTCGCCTTCGCACTCGTCGAGCAACGTCGGGACACCAAATCCCCATTTGAACGTCTTCGAGTCGGTGCCGTTCGAGATCGTGCCTTCGATGTAAACGTGAAACCCTTCGGACGCCATGAAGTCGACGTCTGCCTGCGTCGCCGCGCCGACGGGCTCGATATTCGCAGCTGCCGCCGGCGAAGTTTCATAGCTTACGAGCGTGTACGGCTTCGCCTCGAGCCCGTCGAACGTGATGAGCTCCTTCGTTCCCGGCTCGGTGTGATTGATGAGGAAGAACCCATCGTGGCGCGCGGCTTCGGCGCCCGCGTCATCGGCGATGACGATGTTGCCGATGAGGACGAGGAACTTGTCGTAGGTGATGCTGTATCCGTCCTCGAACGTGTCCGCAGGGATCTCTTGCTCGATGTACTCCTCGCCCCACGTCGTGAACGTCACGGATCCTTCGCCGCCGCTCGAGGTGTCGTCGCCGCACGCAGCGGACAACAGCGCAAGGCCGGACAGCGCAGCACACCGAGAGACACTCATGATCAAGCTCCGGTCTCGGGTTCCTAGGTAAAGACCAGTGCAGAGGGGATGGAGAGAGCCATCGCAAACCTCCGCGCCGCACTCGTAATTGAAGCGGATCCAGTCGTAGCACGATCGAGAATCGATCGTGCTACCCTTTGTCGACGGGTTGCTACGCGCGACCCCGCCGTCCAGATCGGCTCGCACTCAGATGGCGTCAGTCAGGTGCGGTGCTGCGCGATGAGCTCGTTCGCCGCCTCGGGATCCCGGCTGCACTCCAACAGGGCTCGGAGCATCAGCGGTGCGACGATGGTGGCGTCCGACTCGATGACGAAGGCCGGCGTCGTCTCGGTGAGCTTGTCCCAGGTGATCTTCTCGTTCGGGGTCGCGCCCGAATAGGAGCCGTAGGACGTCGTGGAGTCACTGATCTGGCAGAAATAGGCCCACGGCTTCCCTTCCCTGCGCAGATCGTATTTCAGCGACGGAACGACACAGATGGGAAAGTCACCGGCGATGCCGCCACCGATCTGGAAGAACCCCACGCCGACGCCCGCCGAAAGATCTTCGTAACGATCGTAGAAATCCGCCATGTATTCGATGCCCGATTTGGCGATATGCGCGCTGACATCCCCGGTCTTCACGTAGGACGCGAAGATATTCCCGAAGGTCGAGTCCTCGTAGCCGGGCACCACGAGTGGAAGCCGTCGTCGCGCCGCCTCCAGCAACCAGCAAGCATTCGCGTCTCCTTGATGCATCGACGCGTCGAGCTGTTGGACGACATCGTAAAAGAACTGGTGCCAGAAGCGCCGCTCGGTACCTACGGTCGCGGCTTTCCACATCGGGACGATGATCTTTTCGACGGCGCGGAATGCGTCGTCCTCGGGAATGCTGGTGTCCGTTACGCGGCGCAACCCCTGCGCGAGAAGCCGCGTGTCGTCTTGCTTGGTGAAGTACCGGTAATCGGGAAAGTCGCGGTACGCGTCGTGAGCGACGAGCCGGAAGAGTGACTCCTCCAAGTTGGCGCCGGTCACCGACATCCCATGGATCAGGCCCGCGCGGATCGCCGGCGCCAATGTGATTCCGAGCTGCGCCGACGACATCGCCCCCGCGACGGACCAGAACATGCGCCCGCCGCGCGAGATATGTTCCCAATATGCGAGCAGCGCGTCGCGCGTCGCGCGGGCGTTGAAGTTCTTGTAGTTGGTGAGGACGAACTCGAGGATAGGGAGCTCGGCAATAGCCATGACGCAGCCTCCAGCGACGACGTGATCGATGCTCAGGAGGCAGGTTTGTGCCGAACGCCGCCTGAGGACGCCCTACGGTCGCGACGACATGTCGGGACCGCCATCGAGGCGCCAGGTGGCGGAGACGGGGGTATGTCCTGAAAGAGGATGGAACGCAAGGCGCCGAACGCAGCGCTGGCTCCAGGCGGTCGCATCGGCGCTCTGATTAGGGCTTTGATGCGACAACGCTAGCCACGAACGCGTCTCGGAGCTGGAGACGAGTCATGGCACGAGCCTCGCCACGAACACGTCCACACCTCCCGCGCTCGTCAGCGCACCGCCGCCGAAGTCAGCCGCGCCGCTCAGCTCGCCCGCGAGGATCACGTTGCCGGACGCGTCCAGGGCGACGCCCCGCGATGTTTGGTTCGCGGCGTCTCCAAAAGACTTGCTCCAGAGGTGATTGCCGGATGGGTCGAGCTTCACGACGAACCCGTCGCTTCCGCCGGCGCTCGTGAACGAGCCTCCGCCGAACGTTGCGCTCCCGCGGAAGACGCCGACCGTCAGCACATTACCGGCGGGGTCGGCGACGACCTCGGTCGCCTGTTGATTATCTACGCCGGCGAACGCGCGGCTCCAAAGATGGTTGCCCGACGCGTCGAGCTTCGCGACAAAGGCGTCGCTCACGGCGGCGCTCGTGTACGTCCAGCCGCCGAAATCGACGCTTCCGTTGAAGGTGCCAGCGAGGAGGACGTTGTCGGCATTATCGACGAAGACTCCATTGCCCGATTGCCCCGCGGCATCGCCGAATCGCTTGCTCCACAAATGAGCGCCCGAGGGGCTCAGCTTCGCGAGGAAGATGTCGTCGGTGCCTGCGCTCGCGAGCGGCCCACCGCCGAAGTCGACGGTGCCCGAGAGCTGCCCCGTCAATACGACGTTGCCCGCGCTGTCGGTCGCGATGTCGTTCGACAGTTGAATATCGAAGTCGCCGAAGCGTTGACTCCACAGGTGGTTTCCTGACGGACCGAGCTTCACGACGAAGATGTCGAAGTTGCCAGCGCTCACGAGCGCGCCGCCGCCGAAGTCGACGCTTCCGTCGAAATGGCCGGTCAAGACGACGTTCCCGATGTTGTCCGTGGCGACGCCGCGCAGGTCTTGGACCGGCACATCGCCGAAGCGTTTGCTCCAGAGGTGATTGCCGGACGCGTCGAGCTTCACGACGAATGCGTCGAGGCCGCCCGCGCTGGTGAGTGTGCCGCCGCCGAAGCCGACGGTCCCTATGAAGCTGCCACCGACGATGACGTTCCCGTTCGCGTCGACGGCGACCTTGAATGCGCGCTGGACGTTGGCGTCGCCGAAGCGTTTGCTCCAAATGTGATTGCCGGCGGCGTCGAGCTTCGCGACGAAGATATCGTCCATCCCGGCGCTCGTGAGCACGCCCCCGCCGAAGTCGACCGCGCCTTGGAAGTACCCGGCGACGATGACGTTGCCTGCGGCGTCGGTCGCGATCGATTGCGGAAGCTGGGAGCTCGCGTCGCCGAAACGTTTGCTCCAAACGTGGTTCCCCGTGCAGCTCGGCGCGGAACCATTGCAGTCTTCGTCCGCGGCGGCGGCGCAGTTCTCGAATGCGGGTAGCACCTCACCCGTGCACGGCCCGAGCGCCGTGCCCTCTTCGTTGCATGTCTGCGCCCCCGCGGCGCACAGCCCGACGCCGAGCGTGCCGTTCGGCCCGGTGTAACAGCCCGTCACGGTGTCGGGTGCGCAAACGCACCCGGGGCCCTCTTCGTTCGTGTCGCCGTCGCAATCGTCGTCGTCGGGCGTGTTGCACGTCTCCGCGGTGGGGACGACCTCGCCGATGCACGCGCCCCACCCCAGCCCGTCGGGATTACAGACTTGAAAACCGCCGCTACACGGCCCGACGTCCTCGGTCGTCGGATCAGCCGAATAGCAAAACTGCACCGCCCCGGGCACGCAGGCGCAGTCGGCTCCCTCTTCGTTGGTGAGACCGTCGCAGTCTTCGTCGCTGCTCACCGCGCAGGTCTCGGGCGCGGGCGTGACGTCGCCCTCGCAATCGCCGAACGCGAGGCCGCTCGGCTCGCATGTCCGAAGGCCGGGCGAGCAGAGCCCGAAGGCCTCCGTCCCCGCTGGGCCCGTGTAACAGAGCTCCATCTCGCCCGGCACGCACAGGCAATCGGCTCCTTCCTCGTTCGCGAATCCGTCGCAGTCCTCGTCACTCGGAGTGCCGCACGTCTCGAGCGCGGGGAGGACCTCGCCGTCGCACGCGCCGAAGCCCGAGCCGTCCTCGAGGCAGGTGCGTGTGCCTGGTGCGCACGCGCCGACGGATTGGGTGCCCGCGGGGCCGGTGTAACAGGGCTCTTCGTCGCCCGGTGTACATGCGCTCTCGCCGCCGCCGGCTCCTCCTTCGGCGCTGTTTCCGCCCGAGCTCGTGCCGCCGCTTCCGCCGAGCTGCTCGCCGCCGGAGCCCCCAGAGCCGCCCGATCCCCCAGAGCCGCCCGATGCTCCGGCGCCTCCGAATCCTCCGGATCCGCCCTCCGCGGCGCCGCCCTCCGCGGCGCCACCGATGCCACCACCATCGGCGTCGTCACCGCATCCAATCGAAGCAGGACCGATCACCCCGAGGAGTGCCGCGACGAAGAGGCAACGAGAAGAAGGCAGCATCGCGCAACGATAGTGGCGCGCGGCGCGCGGTTGAAGCTCTTTGCAGCGCTCTGCCTCGAACGGCGGTTGCGGCAGAGAGTCGCAGACCAGCGCCGCTCGCGATGTTTAGAGAAGATCGTGCGTCACGCCTTTCCGTTCCAGCAGCGTGGCGAAGTGCCGGCGTTCGTCACTGGACATCCCTTGTCGCAGCCTCGACAGCTCGCGAACGACGCGTACCTGCATCTCATTGAGCGGCGTCCCTTCGTGCAGAGGCTCTGGGAACACAATTTCGACCAATGGTTCGGCGTTCCAACGTTTTCCGAGCTCGAATCCGGAGACCAGGGTGGGTAGCAACCGAGCGCGCTGCTCTTCGCTGAGACGCACCTTAGCGAGCGCGCGCGGGATCGTGTCGCCGGCAGCGAAGTCCATTCGGTGGTGCTGCGTTTGTGGAGCGTTCCCGACCGCGCAGTCGAGTAACAGCTCAATGCCTTCGCTGTTCGGCGCTCCCATCTCGACGAGGAGCAGCGCAGCGACGAAGCGCTCGGGCGGCGCGCCCGACGACCACGCCCAGTCCACGAGGTTGCGCGCTCGCGCAAGATCGCCGCGCGCGATCGCCCAGAGCACGCTGGCTCGCACGAGCGGGTCGTTTACGCGCAGCAGATTCATCCGTAGTGCTTCGGTGATCGGCGGCGAGGGGTCGAACGTCGCGAGGAGATACATCGCCGAACCGAGGGTCGCTTGGTCCGGCGCTGCGAGCGCGCGTAGGTAGCTCCGGAGGCCGGAGCGCACGGACTGCGCTCCCAGCACCGCGAGACGGACGTAACGGTCCTCGTCCGGTGCCCACGTCGACTCGGTTTGGAAGTACGGGGGCGATGATGCGCTCCAAGGCACGATCTGTCGCGCGTTGGGTATTTGGCGCTCGAACTCCAAGATTGCCCCGAGCAGTCCCATCGCGAACGCCCGACCGGGCACATCTGCGCCCGCGATTTCGACGAGGAATGGTACGGCGAAGGGCGTCGCTTCGTACGGCGTGTCCTGATGGAAGAGCATCTCCTGGATCTCCTCCTCCACCTGCGGTGGCAGAGGCGACTCCGCGGTCGAGACGAGCGAGCGAAGCAGCTGCGGAAGGCGTCCGCACCCGCCGTGCGCGCCCATGAGGCGACCCCAATCGATTTCGTTCAAGCCTTCCAGCATCAACGCAGCATACCGACAGCCCGCGGGCCAAACTGACGAAGAGGAATCGTCCATCGTTCGAACGAACCCGTTCGTCCATGGCTGGCTACCAGGCGTCCTCACGCCGTTTCGGGCTCCGGGATAGAGACACGGATGCCAGGCGACGACGTTATAACCATCAATTGGGATTCTGCCGCCCTCCTCGCGCGACCGGCCCGGGGCGCGGTGCCACGTCGGAGCGCGCAGCGAGACCTGGCGTGAGGCGCCCCGGTGTTCAGTGCGCGGGACGCCTTCGCCACGCCGATCGCTCTTCTCGCCAGACGTCGCATCGGGAAGCTGACGGGGCGTGGCGTTTGCTTTGCGACGCTGCGCTACCGGGGCGGAGCCGCGCGCGGGGCCCACGGAACGCAAGCCGAAACCCGCTCCTGTTCCTTTTGCGCTGTCCAAACTACCAAAGGAGTCATGCGCCATGAAAGTCGAACAATTGATGACTAGGAATGTCGCAACTTGTTCCCCCGAGCAGCCTATGTCGGAGGCGGCGCGGTTGATGTGGGAGCGCGATTGCGGCTGCGTCCCGGTCGTCGAACCAGGCGGACGGCTCGTCGGCATCATCACGGATCGAGATATCTGCATGTCCGCGTATACGAAGGCTCTCCCGCTCCACCAAATCGCGATTCGCGAAGCAATGGCGCTCCGGGTGCATTGCTGCAGAACGGGCGATCCGATTGAAAAGGCAGAAAAGATCATGAAAGAGGAGCAGGTCCGCCGCCTACCGGTTACCAACGTAGACGGCCTGCTCGTCGGCATTCTGTCGCTGAACGACATCGCTCGAGAAGCGGACCGAGAGCAGACGAACAGGTTGCCAGAGGTTGGCCTCAACGGCGTCGCACTGACATTGAGCGCGGTGTGCCAACCCCACGTGAACCCGTCGTAGCACCCCACGGCTGTGCGCTGGCGACGCTGGGGCGAGGGTGTGCGTTCGCTGCCCGCGACCTTGGCTTTTGACCCGCCACGCTCGCGAATCTGGACGCCAATGCGATGTAGCTCGCACGGCGAGTTCAGCGGCCATCCTGTTGCTCACGGGTGCGTCGACTTCACGTCGAGCGCCGGCAGGCCGATGGTAAAGCTCGTCCCCGCCCCGGCACCGCTCGTTACGTCGATAGTGCCCCCATGCGCCTCTATTATGCTGCGCGCAAGAAACAGCCCGAGGCCGAGCCCTCCGTAGCCGAGCGGGGCGTTTCGTTCGAATTTGCCAAAGATTCGGTTCCGCGCGTCCTCGCCACTGTCGAGTCCGTGATCGCGGACCACGAGCTGCGTTGTTCGCCCATCACTCGACACGCGGACGTCAATCGGCGTACCGCCGCCGAACTTGATCGCGTTCGTCAGGAGCTCGGTGAGAACTTGCTCGATTCGGAGCGGGTCACAGAAAGCGACTGCGCCGTCCTGAATGCTGGACCGAAGCTCGACGTCAGGATCCGTCACCGCACGGAAAGATTCGGTCACTTCGATGACGAGCGCAGCCAGATCCACCAGTCGCGGGTGGATGGGCACAATGCCGCGGTCAATCCACGCGATGTCGGTTAGGCGCGCTGCGAGCTTCTCGAGGCGCGAGAGCGAGCGGTCGACGGCGCGCAGGCCACGCTCAAAAGTAGCCTGTCTCGATGCAACGTGCTCCTCGTGCTTTAGCTGGCGGAGCAGCGCGGACACCCAGAGGCGCATCGGGGTGAGCGGCGTTCGGAGCTCGTGCGACGCAAGTGTCAGGAATTCCTGACGCGTCCGAAGGGCATCCTCCGTCTCCCTCCGTAATGTTCGTTCCTTCGCCAGCATCAAGTCCGAGCGGATCGCGAGCAAGATCGTCAGCACAAGCACGATAAGCAACGAGAGATGGGGGATGTTCGCGAGCAACTCTCGATAAATACTGAGCCCCAGGACCGCGGAGCCGAGAACGAGGCCCCATATAAAGACCATCGGCGACACCAGCCACGATGGCGGCGCCTCCGGTTCGGCAGCAAGCAGCCGTCGCTCCTCCACAGCCGCGAGATAGATGAGCACGAACGACCCGGTCCACAACACGTCTACGGAGCGACCCACCACGTAGGTCCCGGTGAGCAGTACCGCGACGAAGACGAAATAGATGCCTGCGAGAATAGCCAGGCCCCCGAGCAGCAGCCACGCCGGGGAGGCGTGGATACACATTGGCCGCGCGAACACGAGGACACCGGCGACAAGCGCGACGGTGTAGCCAGCAGCGCGCGCGAGCGGCGGAATGAGCTCGACAAAGCTTCCGCCGAACGCCATCAGCGGTTGGTACAGTAGCCCGACCCATATCAATGCAGTAAGAAAGAGGATGATGGTCGCGTCCGCGAGCCAT
>JABFXY010000185.1 GCA_013361525.1 Polyangiaceae bacterium
ATCCGTCGAACGGGCTGGCGATCCGGCCACGTGTGACGTTCAGCGGCGACTCGTCGGTAGCGAACGACTGCGAGGCGCCCGTGCACGAAGACAGCCGCTTCGTGCGTATGCTTCTTCCTCGCGAAGGCATTCCGCCTTCGAGGACGTCGACGGCCGGAAGAACGTTCGCCATCACGACTCTCCGCGCTATCGCTCTCCTTCGCGTCGGGCCTCGCGTGGTCCTCCCGCGCAGACGGTCGCTGCAACGCGTGTGCTCGCGGGCGTAGGTCACGGCGCAATGCGCATTTCTGGACGTAGCCCGTGCTGCTCGCCCGACCGACGCTGCATGGTGCCGCCGCTCGGCGGCCGCGACGTGGCGATCGACAGCGTGCTGTCGCTCGATCGATCCCACCGCGCACGATCTGCGCCTCATACGTAGGGTCTGCCCCCAAATGGTCGCAGATGCGCACGCGCCTCCGCTCCGGTGTGCGGCGCGGGATTTGCCAGAGCAGGCGCAATGATTCGAGACAGAACGCAGCCAGCACCGAAGACGTCCTCGAGCAACGCGGTGTTCGTGTCGGCACGAACATATGACGCGGCATCCGAGCCCGTCGTGAGCGATCTCATGACGCGCGCGGTGGCTTTTGCTCGGGACACGGACACGCTGTCATTTGCGAGCCAGGTGCTTCTCTGGCGAGGCGTTCGCCACCTGCCGATCCTGGACGTCCGTGAACGGTTGGTCGGAATTATGAGTGATCGCGACCTCCTGCAACACGTGTTGGAGGGACCTGCTGGTTCGCGCCCCGTCTCCGACTTCATGTCGAAAGGCGTAAAGACGATAAACCCCGGAGCGCGCCTCGCCGAAGCTGCAGCGCTACTCGGGGAACTTCGAATCGATGCGCTTCCCGTCGTAGACGATGGCCGGCTCGTCGGCATCGTGACGACGACGGACATCTTGTCCGATCGCAGACGCGCATTGAGCAAGGCTCACGTAGGCGGCACCCCACGTGCGGCCGACGTGATGCGAAGCAACGTCATCACCGTCCGGCCGACCGATTCCCTACAGGACGCGATCGAGCGGCTGCTCGATGCCGGCGCGCGCCACCTCCCGGTGGTCGATGCCGAATTCCGAGTCATCGGCATCGTCAGCGACCGTGACGTGCGGACTGCGATTGGCGACCCGCGCACGTCGCTGACCACCGGAGGACGTGGCGCGGCTACGCTCGAATGCTGTGTCGGCGCCATCATGACGAAAGGTCCAATCACAGTACGGTCGGATACCAGCCTTATGGAGGTGGCGGAGCTCTTCGTGGACGAGCGAATCGGCGCACTGCCGGTGGTAAGGGACGATGACACGCTGATCGGTATCATCTCGTATGTCGATGTGATTGCCCGTTTCGTCGGCCGACGGGATTGAGCGACCGCTCTGCCCCGGCCGGTGCTCGCGTAGGGGTTCGGGTGGCGCCGCCCCCACCTCGAAACGCGCCACGCCCCTGACCGCGGTTCGCTAGACTGGCAGGAGGGAAAAAGGATGGCGGGGACGGCTCGAAAGCTGACGGGATGGCGGCGGATCGCGAACGCGATGTGGGACGCCCCGAACGATCCGCAGATCTACGGGTCGATCGACATCGACGCGGCTGCGCTCGAGCAGCACGTCCGTGACCTGCGCGAAAGAGGTTCGCGGGCGACGCCTACGCACGTCGTCGGGCGCGCGCTCGCGTTTGCGATCGAGAGGGTACCGGCGATCAACGTGCGGCTCATCGCCGGCTATGCGGTCCCACGCCGGTCCATCGACGTCTTCTTCATCACCGCCGTTTCTGGTGGAGGTGACCTGAGCGGCGTGAAGATCGAGCGCACCAACGAGAAGTCAGTCGTCGTTATCGCCGACGAGCTGGCGACACGCGCGTCGGCGCAAAAGCAGGGGCGCGACCCCGATCTCGCGCGCACGAAGACGCTGATGGATAGGCTGCCAATGCGGGCGCTGCGCGCGGTCATGCGGGCATCGGCGTTCGTTACGGGGGATCTCGATCGGGGGGTGAAGCCGCTGTCGCTGCGTGCCGCTCCCTTCGGAAGCGCGATGGTGTCGAGCGTCGGGATGTTCGGACTGCCGGGAGGCTTCGCGCCCATTGCATGGATGTACCGGGTGCCGATCCTCGTCCTCGTCGGGGAAATCACGGACAAGCCCGTCGTCGTCGATGGGCAGGTCGTCGCCCGCCGAATGCTTCCGCTGTGCGCGACGATCGATCATCGCTATGTCGATGGATTTCACATCGCGAAGCTCCTGAAATTCTTCAAGACATACCTTGCAGACCCGAGTGCCCACGACGCTCCGACGCTGTCGGCCGCGAAAGAGGTCTCGGCCGAGCCGATCGTTGCCGAGTAAGCGAGCGCAAGAGTCGACCCCTCCGCGCAAACCGTGCGCGTACCGCCGTGGATCTCCAGCGAAGACGACCGTGTACGGCGAGGCGTGAGGTTTGCTTGGGTCGAGGCAGGAGGTCTCGCCCCCATGTTGGAATCCGATTCGAGCAAGCTCGTGGTCCTCGCTGCCATCGACCTGAACCCGGGCAGCACGCTCGTCATGAGACGGGCGGTCGAGCTCGCGTCGACCCATCGAGCGGGCGAGGTGCACGTCCTCACGGTCGTCGAGCCGGAGCTCCCACTCGGGGTCTATCCGGGGGTCGTGCCGAGCGAGCTCGAGCCGCCCGCCACGCAACGAACGGTGGACTTCTGCCAGCAGATGCTGCGCGAGATCACCGCTCACCGCACGCTGGAGCACGTCCCGAGCATCACCGTCCACACCGTCGTCGGCTGGGCGCAACACGAGATCGTCTGGCTCGCGGCGCATTTGAACGCCGATTACATCGTGATGGCGACACACGGACGGCGCGGATTCCGGCGGCTCCTGATCGGGTCGGTCGCGGAGAAGGTCGTCCGTCTCGCCGGGTGTCCGGTCATCGTCGTGCGCGAAAAAGACCACAACGCCGAGTGGCGCATTCCCGAGATCGAGCCGGTCTGCCCGGCATGCGCAGAGCGGCGCGCCAATACGGATGGCGCCGAGCTATGGTGCGCGCGCCACTCGGAGCGTCACGTCCGATCCCATGTGAATCATTACACGCCTCGCGGGGAAGAGGCACCGCACGCGTGGAGCAGCTCGACCGGCACCTGAGAACCGCTCAATCCGGTCCGAACGCGTAGCGGACGTGGCGTACGAGGTGTCGATAGAAGGACAGGCGGTTCATCGTTCGATGCACCGTCTGCTTCAGCGCAGAGCCTCTCGATAGTCGGTCAATCAGCTCGGGCATCCCGAGAAACTCGACACACTCGAGGAGGTGTAGCCCAGGGACTGCCTTC
>JABFXY010000227.1 GCA_013361525.1 Polyangiaceae bacterium
GGCCACTTGTCGGTGGTGTCCTTGCGCACGTCGAGCCCGCGCTCGCCGATAATCCGGATACCCGCGAAGCCCGCGCGCTCCAGCTCGGCCACTTGCCAGGCAGGGTCGACGTACATGGTGAGCAGCGTGGAGGCGTAGGCACCATCATTCAGTAGCGCCCAATCTTGGCCGCGGCGCTCGAGCGGCCGAAGCCGTCGGCTGTTTCGATAGCTCCGGATAGTCTGGCCGACTGCGCGTCCGAAACGCGCGACCATTCGGATCGGGTTTGCGGTGAGCACAATGGGGGCAATCGGGCTCTCGACCCCCGCGAAGCTGCGCAGATTGTGGGACGAGAAGGCGAACGCTCCGCCGGGCCGAAGGACACGCCTCGCAGCTCGATAGACAAGAGAGCGCTCTTCGGGCGGGACATAGTCGATTCCGTTGAACGAAAAGAGAACGACGTCGACGGTGCTGTCTGTGATCGTTGCGAGCTCTCGCGCATCGTCGACGCGAACGTCGGTGCCAGGGTGCTTCGCGCGGCACACCTCGATCATCGCGTGAGACAAATCGAGGGCGATGTAGCGGCGCGCCGGCGCCGAGAAGTATGGCACCGTCCGGCCACCGCCGACGCCCACGTCGACGATCCGGCCGCCGGACAGCCGCGGCCAGAGGTTGGCTAAGACCCCCACTTCCGCTGGCAAAAGCCCGGAAGAGCCGGCGAACGCCTGGGAGAGGCCACGTGCCTCCCAAGCGCGTCCGTTCACGTCTGCAGCGCTACCGATCGCCATGGACATGAAGCTGACAGACTCCAAAGCGCGCGCGACCTCAGGCGAGCGGCGACAGGCAGCGGTCGAGCCGCTGTGACTTTTTTGCAAAGGGACGCAACCCGCCGCCGCGCCGCGCGCTTTCTACGGGGCTACTGCTTCCGTCGCTCGGGCGCCCTAAGCCCCCAGCAAAATACCTCTCCCTCGGTCGAAAGTGCGCATGTCCCCCCCGCGAGGAGCGCGAGCTGCTTGATAGACGGCAGGCCTTGGACCTGGATGGGAGCCGCGCGCTCGTTGTCCGTTCCGTCGCCGAGCTCGCCAACGGTGTTGCCGCCCCAGCAAAAAACGGATCCTTCCTTCGTCGCGCCGCACATATGGAATTGGCCTGAGGCGAAATGCACAAGGGGTGGCAGCGCCGGAAACTCGCGCACGGTCCAGTTCTTCTTCACGTCGCCCACGATCTCGGCGAGGTCGTAGAACATCTGTGTCTGCGCGGCATGGCCCGCTTGCCAACATCGGACTCGGCCATTTTTCAAGAGCGCGCACCAGTCGAGACTGGCGAGCTGAACCGCGTGCTCGACGAGCGGCACAGGGGTACGTCAACGGATCAATCCATAGCCCAAGGCCGGCAGGTCGGACTACAGCCGCTCCACGTCAGTGCCGTCACCTAGTGCCGCGCGGAGCGCCTTGATCAAGATCGGCGCTCTTCGGTGCAGATCCACAGCGCTTGATGAAGGTTTTCGAGCAGCGTCCCTCGCAGGACGACGCGCGCGCTGCGGATTGCACCATTGCCGAGCGCTACGCGAGCGAGGGCAACACCTTGGTTGGGCAGCTGTTCGATCGCCGAATAGAGCGTCGATAGAGAGCTGCGAGCGACGAAGGCGCTGAGCGGTTTCGCCCGTAGGGTGTTGAAGCTTACACCGAGCATCAGCGTTGCCGCCGAATTCGCCGCGTGAATCGTCGTGAGACGATCCGTCAGAAAACAAGCTTCGCCCATCGCATCGAGTAGCTCGCGATGCTTTCGGCGTTCCAGGTCGACGGCGCGGTAGGCGACGGCGAGCTTCTCGCGCTCCGCCACGCGCTCCGTCTCGAGCAATTCGACCTGCCGTCGGATGGCCGCCACGCGCTCGAGCCACTGCTCGACGTTCTCGGCCGATGACGCCGGCGGCTCCGTCCGCCATTGCTCGAGCTCTGTTCGCAGAGCGCCCAGCCCATCGAGCGCCGCGCTCGTTTCGCAATCGTCGTCCGCCTGGGACGCGCGCGTCGTCGCCATAACCGCCTCCTTCTTTTGCCGGAGGAGGTCGAGGTAAGAAGAACAGACCACCAGGCCCGCTTTCCCGACGCCAAGCTTCTCAGGTGGAGCGGTCGTCGTCGCAACGTTCATGCCGCAAAATGCTACGAAATTCTGGCTAGATTGCCCAAACCTGCGCGACAAATGGAGACAGTCGTGGCGAAGTTGCGCGCGACGGTGACCCGCGTCATTGGGCCGCGCATGAACGACATCGCGCAGCGAGGTTGCAAGAGCGCCGTCCCCTGCTTCGAGTGCACGTCGCGATGACGAACCACCGCCAGGCGAGGCGCTTCGACAAACTGGACAGCTGCGCCGCGTCCTCGCCCTTATTGCCCACTAGGCCGTCGAGGACCCCCGCACGGACGGCGTCGGTTTGCAATCTCCCCAAACACCACAATGCCGCGTTGGACAATGAGCGGCAGTCGAGGTCCATGGGTTTGGGTCGCGATGACGACACCGACGTCGAGGCGCGGTCTTGCTTCATCAGCGCGTCGAAGGCGCTTGGTCGGGGACGAAGCCGGGTGCGGCGGCAAGAAGCTATACACCTCGTCGAAGACGATGAGCGCCCGGAGCTGCTGCGAGCCGGGGAGTCCGTATCCCGTGTGTAGGTGATCCACGGACTGAGTTGACATGCAATAGGTCGTCGCGGATCCTCCCGCGCATGGCCATTCCCCAACTCAATGAACTGGTTACGAAGTTCGCTGCCGATCTCCAAGACGCATACCGCGCTCAAGCCCTCGAGAGCGTCCAGCGCGCCCTCGGCGGCTGGGTGAGCTCGGGCAGAACATCGGCGCCTCCAGCTCGCGTCACGGGCGGCGAGATCGGCAATGGTCGTCGTCCGACAACCAAGAAGGCTGGCAAGCGGATTCGAAGGAACGAGACCGACCTTCTCGCCGTCGAGAATCGGATCGTCGACTACGTGCGCGCGAACCCGGGCCAGGGGGCCGAGCAGATCAAGGCGGCGCTACAGCTTTCAAAGAAGGACTGGACTCTGCCGATCTCGCGCCTCGTCGACGCGCGTAAGGTGAAGGCCAAGGGGGACAAGCGCTCGCGCGTTTATTCGCTCTGAGCCGCACGTTCGACGCAGCGAGCGCGGACAAGCTGTAGCGCTCTGGCTCAATGAGCGCGGAGTCGGCACATTTCCCTTACGAGCCGCTGTCCGTGCTCCGTCAACCTCAGCTCCTCCAAGAGGATCGCGCGCGCGAGACGCGCGGTCCTCTTTGGCACCAAGTCCTCGAAGCACGCGACCGCTTCGTCAACCAGCGCCTCGGCCTCTCGCTCCTCTTCCTCTGTCAGGTTGCCGCACATGACTTCTAGCTCCTGTGCGGGGCCCAGACCCGCCGCTCGACAGGCACCCGCTCATAGCGGTGCCCGGGAAAGAGGTCGCCCGTCGCGTCGTCGATGACATCGTATTTGCGCAACGCGGCACTCAGCTCGAGGCCGTGTAGCTGCCCGGCTTCGACGACGCGCCGGAAGATCATCGGGTGATTCAGTCTGCCTTTCGGCGCGACGCCTTGGCGCGCGGCGAGGACGGCCCACGCGGCGTCGCGATAGGACATCGGCGAGTCGGTGTACCGAGCCCATATGCCGAGACGTTCTCGTCGTGCTTTGGCTCCCGCGGCGAGAAGCCGCGGGCGATGGTCGCCCGCGGACTCGAACACGTAGGGAAACGCGAGGCCGCGACGGACGAGCTCGAGCGAGACGAAGGTCTTCTTATTCGCTTCCTTGTCACTCGCGTACACGAAGCCGAGCGCGCGTCCGTGGCTGTCGAGGACGTCGCGGTCGATCTCGATGAGCAGGTAACGCGACCGTGCTTCGACGCGTCGGATGTATTCGAGCGCGGGCTGGTGGTAGGGCTGACAGACGACAACGTGTCGGCCCTCCCGCATTTTGTAGAGCGGGCCATTTGGTGCCGGGCGGACGCTCGCGACGTAGTGCGCTTCGGGCGCGTCGAGGCCCGAGAGTCGGATTGGTAGGTACGGTCGGTCGCCTCCGCGAAGTACGAGCTCGCGCGGCCGCGTGTGGCCTGGCATCGTGACTTCGAGCACACCGCGTTCAGGTCGCCAGCGCCGGCCGCCGTGAAGCAGCACGATGTCCCGAAGATGAACCGTATCGCCGTCGGGTTGGAGGCGTTCGTCTTCCCGGTAGTCGAGGACGCCCCAAAGGTGAGGAGTCGCGAACCACGGTCGCTTAGTTGCCATTGGTCCTCGCTTTCGGGCGCCGACTCTCGTCGAGGCCCAACCACCTGCGGTGGTCGCGGCGGGTGATCAGAATGCCCGCGATCTCAGCCCACTCATCCCACCACGCGTGAAGCTCCGCGAACATCGCGCGCTTCGGCCCCGGTCCAGCGCAAGCATGGAGCAGACGCCAACCTTGATCGTGCGTCGCCGCGTCGTAGCCAAACGGCTGGAGGCGACGACGGATCTCCACGTGCCGTACGGCCATGAGAAACTTGAGCGCGCGCAGCATGATTTGCTGCCGAGGTGGCAGACGCGCGAGCGCTCGTGCTTTCCGCTCCTCTGTGGCCATGGCTCAAACCGCTTCTGCTCGTCGACCGGCAAGGCCGAGCTGTTCGAGGTACGCCGGCTTTTGAATCAACACGCGCGCGAGCTCGGACCACTCGTCGTACCAAGCGCGCAGCCGCGTGAGCCGCGCGAGCTCCTCGCCTTCCTCGGTCCGCGTGCTGTTCGAGCTCGAGCCGGTCGCTCGCTGAACCGTGCGAACGAGCGCGCGAAGCCGCTGGCGTTGCTCGCGACCGAGACCGCGCGTCTCGAGAAAGGCGAGCGCGGCCTGGTCGTCGTCGCGAAGCTCCTCGCGCAGCGGATCGTTCTCGAACGCGTCGAGCCGATCGAGCAGCCGAGCGACCCCGTCGACGGCTTCGGGTCCGGCCGCCGGCTCGAGCCCCGACATCAAGAAGCTCGCCTGCGGCGGATAGCGATGCGTCAGGGTCGCGCGGACGAGAGCGAACCCTCGCTCGTCCCACTCGTCGAGCTCGCGCAGCGCTTCAGCGACGTCGATACCGAGGTCCTCGATATCGGTGCCCGGCGCGACCGTGCATGCGTGCAAGAGCTCCCAACCTTCGGTCGCGTCTTCGCGCGTAAACCCCACGGTGAGCAGGATGGCGCGAATCGACGCGTTCTTATGGATTCCACGCAAGAGCGCGAGTGCGCGATAAGGTGTCGCCTCGAGCGTCGCCTTTGCGTAGGTGACTTTCGTGGTCATTCGATTCCTCCGACCACGAAAGGGAGCTGCCAGCCGACGCGCGTCGTCGGCCGACAGCTCCCTATTTGTTAGTGCTTACTTCGCCTCAGTCGCTTCCACCCGCAGCGGGCGCGCCAGGTGCGGGAGAGGGCGCTGCGGGCGTCGTCTCCTCTTCTTCTTCAGCCGCCGCCGAACGGCGCTGGCTACCGAGGCCCATGCGGATCAGGTGATCGCGTCGCGTGACGACCGCCTTCGCGATCTCCGCCCACTCCGCGTACCACTCGCGCAGGTGCATTAGCTTCGCGACGCGGTCCCGCTCTCGCTCCTCTCGATTCGTCGGCAGCGGGCTCACCGGATTCGCCTGCTTCGCCGTCGTGATCAGCGCGCGAAAGCGGGCGCGCGCAGCTTCGTTGATTCCACGCTTCGCGAGAAGCGCGACCGCAGCCTGATCCTGGTCGCGCGTCGCCGGATCGCGACCGTTGCCGGTCGCCATCGCGTCGATGCGGTCGAGCAAAACCTCCATGTTGATCACCGCGCCCGCGCCCTTCACAGGGCCGATCCCCTCGAGCACGTACTCGGCCTGCGCCGGGAACCGCTGCAGCGACGCGGTCGCGATGCGAAAGATCTTCTCGTCGGATTCGTCGAGCTCGGTGATCGCGAGGCGCGACGCCTCGTCGCTGATCCACGTGACCGCCGGGCCCATCCCCGACACTTCACGCAGACGTCCCCAGCCGACCTCGTGCTCGGCCTGGTCGTAACCGCACCCCTGCAAGAGCGCGCGCACTTCCGGTTCGGTTCCGACCGTGCGCAGGAACGCGTGCGTGCGGTCGGGGATGGTTTCGAGTGTTCGTCGCGTGACGTCCGGCTCCGCCGGGCGCGCGACGACGGGGATTTCGTTCGTGGGCGTACCTCCGCCCGGAGTCGTCGTCGTCATGGCAATCGTCCTCTCGGCCGGCGACCTTCGCCGAGCCTCTAATGAGAACTGGTCGCGAGCTTTCGAAAGTGTCGGCCTCGCAAGAAAAAAAGAGCACGCCGACGAGAATCGCTCCCACCTTGTGGGCGCTGACCGCGTCGAGCTGCTCGCGCGCCCAGGCCGAGCCCGATCTCTCGGATTTTTCGACGTCGCGCGCAGACCCATCGGACCGGTGCAATCGGTTTTCGACCGGTGCAATCGCCGGAGAGACCGGTGCAGTCGCTGGAGGGACCGGTGCAATCGCCCGCGAGCGGCCCTGTCGTCGGCGGGTACCACCGCTGCCGACGAGAATTCAGGCACTTACAACGGTCGAGGGCGCCGGTGCAGGCGGTGGAAGCGGCGGTGTCGGTCGGTTGCACCGGTGGTTTTTCGGGGATCACCGGCGGATCGGGGGCTTGCACCGGCCCTTCCGCGGATTGCACCGCCCCTCCGACCCTGGTCGTTGCGGCGGCTCTCGGCGACTGTTCCGGTCCTGCTGTCGCGCGCACCGGGCGGAGACCGGGTCGCGGGGTGACAGTTCAGACCGACAGCCTCGGTGACAGTCGCTGCGAGCTTGGTTCGCAGAATCCGGTGTCTTCGGGGTTGAAGACCGGCTGCCTCGTGGACACCGCTCACGACCTGAGGTGGCACCGTGCGCGACGATGGGCTCGCCGTAGGTAGTGCGCTCGGCGAGCACGACCGAGGAGAGCAAGCGGGGGCACGGGGACGGGCGGTGGCCCGCCCGTCCAGAAAAGCGCGTTCCTAGATGAGCGCCAACACCTGGGCGCCTGGTCGCGCACCCTGCGACGCCTCTCAGTTACGGCCCTTCGATGGCAGGCTGAGGCTCTCCCTCGAGCGTGCGCGTGATGGGACCCACGACACGCTCCGGCCCGCTCGGACGGAAGTCGTCGACCTGACCAAAGAGGAACATCGCGGGGGGGAGGACCAGTGGCTTCGCGCGCCACCTCCCGAAGACGAGCCTCGCGGCGCCGGTCCGGGACGATCGTGAGGACGCGAAGCGCCTTCACGCCGTATGTGCGTTCCGGCCCTCTCTGCTTCGACCACGCCTCGTATGCCCGGAACTTCTCGGCGAGCTTCGTGGGCGATGTGGTTCCTCGGTCGAGCTCCACGAGGCGAATGCGGTGGAACCCATCTGAACTTACTCACTTCATCCCAACTCGGGACCGCGTGGGCAACTGGTGGTCAACAGATGGGGCGCCGTTTCATGTGGCTACCGAATGGCACGTTTGAAATTGGCAAGCACCGTTCTTTGCGCCTCCTCTCGCTCAACTCCCCACAGCGAGGCGAGGCTCGCGATCGTTCCCTCCATCGAGGTTGGCGACTCCGGCGCGGTCTTTGGGCCCACGAAGGGGCCGTCGGACTCGGTCAGAACCATGTCGCGAGGCATCGCTCGCACCAACCGCTGCCCTGACTGGCCGGACAACATCGCCGAGTTGACGGAGAACATCACGCCCGCGGCAAGGGCGTGCTCGAGCTCGCGCAAAGTCCCCGTGAACCAGTGGAGAATCACCGTCCCCGGCAGCTTCGCGCCGAGTGCGGCGATCACATCCGACGCCGCGCGACGGGAATGCACGGTGATAACCTTCCTTTCCCGGGCGCCTGCGCAGTGCTGAAGGATGGACTCGAAGACTGCCCGCTGCCGCTTCCGCAGCTCGACGTCATGCGTGCTGTAGTCGAGCCCCACCTCGCCGACGAACCGTGTCGATGACAGAAGCTCCACGAAGCGGCCGAGCTGCTGTCCATGCGTCGCCACCAATTCCGGGTGGAGCCCGAGGGCGGCATGGACGAACGGGTTCCCCCGAGCGATAGCTTCGGTGTGGGGAAACACGAACGGCGCATTCGTGACGGCGATCGTATGCACTTGGTGCTTCGCAGCATCAGCCACAAGTCGCGCCGGCTCTCGAAAAAGATCGACGTGACAATGCGCGTCGACATACTCGTGGGGCGGCTGATGGCTCATCGTCATACCCGAGTGTCTAGAAACCGACGAATCTCATCCAGGCCGCGCGCGTAGACGTCCGCGTGAGCGCCGGCTTCATCAGGCCCAAGCGGTCCATTTCCGAGGACTGCGGCGAGCTTCGTGCGCGCGCTGCTCTCGCGGTGCCGAGCAAGAGCGATCTCGAAAGCGCGAAGGTCAGAACGTGTGCCCTTCTCGGTCAGGGCACCGCTCGCCGTAAGCAAGTCGAGATCGTACTCGGCATCGGGTAGTCCAGCGGCGACCATGGAGGCGCGGCGAACGATGCACGGCACACAGTAGCCGCAGTGGTTCCCAGGCTTCTTGCCCGCGAATCGGCCGTGCTCGGGATGGGAGCATGACATCGAGAGCGGTGCGATGCTTCGAAGGACCGCGCTGTTCTTCGTATTTGCGAGCAGTTCGCCCTTGGTAAGGAAGAGGCCGGGGAGTGCGATTGCGATGTCAATCGAGAGAGCCCCGAGGAGCCGACGAAAAAGGTCGACAAAATGCGGGTGAGTGGTCCGGGTGCTGAGTGTTCCCATGCGAGACGGTGTTAGCGGGACATTGAGGGAAATGAAGCCGTTTTCGGAAACGGTCAGCCGCCTGGTCGCGTTCAGAGCGTCGGCGGCAGCCACTCCCATCGCCAGGAACAGGAAGGAACGAGACCGCATTGTCTGCTCCCCCTCTTCCTTATGGGTCTTTCGCGGCTGCGCATGGAACATGATCGGCACGGCGCGTTCACCGTAATGTTCTTTCACCGCCGTCAGCACGTTCTGCTGCACCGAGTTCGTGATTCCCGCTCCGTGGTGGCCTACGAGGGCCACGGTCGCTCCGGTCTCAAGGAGGTCGATAGCCCCGACCAAGGAGTCCAGACCGCCGGAGAACAACGCGACCTCCGTCTCCGTGGGCAAGGGAGTCGCGCGAGGCCGAGCCTTTGCCTCCGTCGCCGCCGGGATCAGCTTGCGGAAGCACAGCTCCCAGGTGTCGCCGGTCAAGAAGTCGAGCGTCTCGGCCAATGCCGAAGCCGCTGCCTCCCACGTCGCGACATCGCGAACGGGAGTATGGAGGACGATGTGCCGACGCCATCGATCGTGTGCGTGCTTGCGTGGGATGCGCAGGTCCGCCGCAAAGACCCCCATCGCGACCGAGAGAAGGTCGAGTGATGGTTCCCCCGGGAGGCGGTCAATGACCTTACCGATCTCGACCAAGGCGTTCTGCCGAATGGCCTGGGACGACTCCCCTTGCTCGAGAGTCACGAGCAAGCGCCCCACGTCGTTGGCCTGAACGTCAGGCGAATAGGTGTCGCCCTGGCCAATTCGAAGAGTTACGTGCCAAGTCATATAGATTCACCGGAAGTACCAAGAACGCCGTAGGCCTGTTCATACAGATCTTCGAGTACGCGTGACCCCTGGGGGCCGCTCCAGTCCAACTGGAGAACATTCACGTTGCCGAGATCGAGTTGCACGATCTCGCCGACGTATGCCTTCATTTCGCGTTCGAGTCGCTCGGCCTGAGCTGCTGAGACAGACTTCTCCTCGAGGCGCTGTGACAGCTCGCCGAGCCACCTGTGGTAGATGTATCGAGCAATGGAGAGCTCGATGGCCGTCCTGACGTCCTCGGCTGTCATCGCGTCGAGCCGCTCAAGTCCACCGGCGTCAACCGCGAACTTGGCGTAGAGCTCCTCGAGAACCTCGGCGGCGGCATGTCGCGCGGCGGCTTCCTCTGTCGATGCACCAGCGGGGGCGAGCGCGTTCACGATGGCCGTGAAGACTTGATCGTGATCGCGACCGACGTATTGAGCGAGGCCGGCGCGCTCCAGAGTTGTTCGGATGCCGTCCGTGGCCACCCCGGCGAAGAATCCGCCGAGGGTCGCGCTCGTCTTGCGTCCGCTCCTTGCGGCACCGCTTGCGGCACGTGCGCCACCGCGGGCGTGGGTGTATGCCGCACCGGCCGAACGCAGGTCCGCGCGCGAACCGGACTGGGCCGCCTTGCCGAGACTTCGTTTGGCGGCTGACCAGGGCCTGGTGCCGGGAGAAGCGACCTCACCGGGAGCCGGAGTCACGTCATCGCTGTCTGGTTGCGTGGCGGGATCGCCGTTCGGGGAGATACCAGCGGGCTCCCCAGCTCCTCCACCACCATCCGACGATGCCCCGTCCTGTGGAGCGGGTGCCGGTGCCGCTGCCGCTGCTTCTGGGTTTTGGGCCCACGCTGGGAGGAGGGAGGAGGAGTCCGTCGGACCGCCATAGGACTTTGACGTGCCCATACTCACCCCTTGAGTTTCTCGAGACGCTTGGTGGCAGCGTTCTTGAGAGCGCCCGCTGACCCTTTCGCCCATGCCTCGACGAGCGCCTTCGTTTGGCGAAGGCGCTCTTGATCGGTCCCGCTGAGTCTTTCGAGTCTGGTGACGATGGTCACGGGCAACGAGGCCGTGGGCATGGTCGCCAAGAACGTCACGAACTGGGCAAACAGCTCCGGGCGGGCTTCGCTCCAATCGCAGAGTCGCGCGAATGCAGACGTCTCCAGGCTCGGGTCCTCTTCCTGGCGAGCGCGGTCGGCGAGGGCCTCGAATACCGATGCTGCGTCGACCGGCGCCAAGCTCTTCGCCCTCTTCAGCGTGTTGTTGCGCGCGGCCTCGCTGCCCTGAAACAGATCCGTCAGCAACTGCTGAGCGGCTGGGCTCATCCGTTGAACGGTGGCGCCAAGCGGGCCGAGGGTGTCGCGGGCAAAGAAGATGTATGGTCTGAGATCCTCAGACGCGAGCTGGGGATCGCTGCGCAGCCACTCCTGCACCCAAGAATCGGAGAGCCATGGTGGGAGTTCGCGTCGCGTGGGTGTGTCGTGCTCCTTGGACGGTACCGGTCGGGGCGGGAGCGTGGGTTTGGCAGCCACTGGCCGTGATGTCGCGGCTTTGGGCTGGGCGAGCTCGACATCTTCGGTCGGTTCCAGAGGCGGATGCTCCGCGTCAGCGAGCTCGCGCGGCTTACCCCCTTGCTCGGCCTGTACCTCCGCCAGCTTCTTGAACGACTCCGGACGTAGGTACTCGAGGAGCATGAGCTTCGCGAGCACACGCTGCTTGAGAACGATATTACGAGACCGCGCCATTGCCGTGCGCATGAGCAACATGTTCAGGAACCGCTTGCACTGCCGCGGATTGCCGTTGAGGCCCTTGGCGAGCACGGGCGCGATGCGTTCAGCGATGGCTAGGTTCTCCTCCAGCGCCTTGGGAACATCGCCTACGACCGCCTTGACGATCCCGAGGTTCACGCGGACCTCGAGCAGATTGTCGGCCGTCGCGGTCTCGATCGCGCACTTGCGAAGCTCGTCGAATTTTCCGTGTGTGAGGCCGCCGATCCTCGCGAAAAGCAGATTGATGTAGGTCTCCATCTCGGGTCGGCCGAGTGGGGGGACCCGAACGGGAAACTGGACCAGCTTCTCCAAGTAGTCGCGGCCGACCTCGGCGTGCTCGCCCGGCAGCTCGGGAAACCGGCGCCGCACCGCGTACTTCACCAGCCGCTCATCCGCCCCGAGAACGAAGGCGGTGTTCGGAACGAAGAGGAAGAGCTTGATCGCTTCGAGAGTCTCGATGACCGTCTCCGGCAAGCAGCGGTCGAGATCGTCGATGGTGACGACGAGTCGCTCGATCTGTGCGTCAGCGAGAAGCTTGGCGAACTCAGCGCGGAACTCGCGCAGCTCCCGACGAGCTTCGTCGGCCTGTGCGTAGAGCTTTCCGACCTCATCGAGATCAACATCCTTCGCATTCGACGCGATCGCCGCGCCCGCGTGGAGCGCCGCACCCGCAGTGAGCGCAGGCAAGCCACCAGCCGCGTAGGCTGCGGCACCGCCGGCGGCAGCCTTCGCTCCCCACCCAAAAAGGCGCATCCAGTTCACGCGCGAGAGCAGTCTCTTGATCGTGCCAGTCGCCTGCTCGGTCAGGCCCTGGCGTGCGGCGATAGTGTCGAGGATCGTCCCCATCAGCGCACTCTTGGCGTCGCCGTAGCCTTCGAAGAGCCAGCCGTTGAAGCTCACGACGACAACGTCCTTCTGGTCGCGCAGCTCGTCCTCGACCATGCGAAGGACTGTCGTCTTGCCGCTGCCCCAATCGCCGAAGACGCCGATCGTCGCGGGCAGGAGCGCGTCGTTCTTCACGATCTCCACGACTGTGGAGACCAGGTGGCTGCAGCCGAGTAGATCGATTGGCGATTCGTTGTCGGACCACATAGAAGTTCAGGGGAAGCTTGGTTACTCGTTTGTTCAGTGTCAATCTATGGCGCCATTTTCGGGAGATTTGGCGGCATGGACGCCTCAACCTTCGGCGTCAGCCCGCTCCTCCCAGGATGCGGACTCGCTGACGCGAAGGAGCTCGCCCAGGAGATCAACTCGCTCTTCCAGCGCTTCCCCAACTAAGGACGGAGCCGGGACGATGCGGCAGCTCAAGGCCGAAATCTACAAGGCACTGCTCACACTCTCCGCGACCCAAAGCACGAACGCCCCCGATCGGTTGAGGTCGGAGGCGCCGGGGTCGTGTTTACGAGGGGTTGCGCGGGCCCGATTTGAACCTACGCCTCGCCCGCGCCCATCAGCGCCTTCTTCAGCTCCTTCACCACCCGCACACCCAACCGTCGCACCGAGCTCAGGTGCAGATTCATCGTTTGCGCGACCTCGATCAGCGTCTTCGCTTCCTGGTATCGAAGCCTGAAGAACGTCGGTCCCGGCTCGGGCAGCGAGCGCGCCGCGCGTCGAAGTGCAGCGACGCTGCGCGCGTGTCGCCGCTCCTCGTCTTCATCGTCGAGCGTCGATGGATCCTCGTGGAGAAGATCGTCAATGATGAGCGCGGCGGCCTGGAGCTTGAGCAGCTCGAGCGTGTCCGCTTGCTCCTGTGCGACCGAGCTCGAAAGAGCGGCGTCTAGCCGCTCCTCGGCCGATTGGTCCTCGCGCTCGTCGAATTCGGTGGCATCGGCGCCGAGTAGCTCTCGCGCGCGGATCTTGAGCCACTTTCGCGCAGCGGAGGAGAGCTCGCCCCGAATCGTCTTGAACCCATACGGCTCGATGGGGCCGTCCTCCGGTCGATAGCCCTTCGCCGCCTTCACGACTGCGAAGTTGCCGGCGCTCCACAGCTCGTCGGGATCGACCCCCGGATGACGCCGTCGCGCCTCGAGGAAGAGCGGCTCGAGCATCGGATAAATCCGTGTGCAGATATTTTGCTGCGCCGGCGTGAGCGCCTCGGTGTTCGCGGCGCTCACGGCTCGCCTCCCGCCTTCTTCTTCTCGTCGCCCTCGACCTTCGACTGCTCTTCGCTGTGGTCAGGCGCCTTGCGTTCAAGGAACGGCTCCAGCCGTCTGCGACCATAGGGCGTGCAGAGCAGCTCATCGATCATGTGTTCGCGGACCTTCGTCAGCGTGCGCTTCGGGACTGTGCGCTCGAAGTCCTTCAGCGCCTCGTCCACGAGCGAAGCCGCGAGGGCACGTTCGACATCGGTCGGGGGAAGCATCGCGAGATGTTCTCACGCGCATCCCATCTGATCCACGTGCGGAACGCGTCAGCGCTGGCGAGTGCCGTGATTGGGGGCCATGCGTTGGTAGTGATCAGAGCCGGGGGCGCCCCCGATGAGGAATTAGGACTGCGCATTGGACACGAAGTGAACAACAAGCTCACGACCTGGTCGTTGATGGCGCATGTCCTCGGGCGCTCTTGTTGCCGGCGGTTGACCTGTGCCGTTCCCCCGCGGTTGCGAGCAGCGATTCAGCGTCCCTCCGTCTTGCCACGCCCAGCGGCGCGCGGTACGCGCGCTCGGATGAATCGACATCACGCGCTCATTTGGGGGTTCTTGGCGTGCTCGATGCTTGGGTGCGGCCCGAGCCCCACCGAGGAGCTCGCGACCACCGTGCGTTCCTGCGGCCTCGACTTCACCCCGCCGCCGGAGATGACCGACGAGCAAGCGGAATGCGCCAATGAGTGCCTCGAATTCTCGAACTGCGACGAGCTCCAGGCGCTAGAGAGCGGTGAAGACTGGGCTGACGAGCTCGGCTACTGCCTGGAGGACTGTGGGGTCGAGCTGTTCTCCGCTTCGGCGGGTCCGGAGATCACATTTGGAGAGGACACCGGCACGCTGTCCACGAGCGCACCGGAACTCCTCGACAAGCCTGCGGGCAACCCCAATCCGGAGACGCTCGTCGGCGTCTTCGAGGTGACTGGATACGGTTCGGAGGAGAACCCCGACCAGTTCGCCGTGCTCACGAACGAATGGCGCATGAGGCGGGAGCACCGAGCCGATGGCATTGCGTTGGCGATCGAATGCCAGATCGAGGTGGGGGGCGGCGTCGAGGATGCTGCCACCCTCACCGGATTTGTCTCGGGCCCGATCGAGGTCCACGACTGGGGGATCCGGATCCTGGAGGGAGGGAAGGACGGCCAGGTCTACACGGGATTCGGCTTCGAGGTCGAGTGCTCGGTCGAGCTCGTCCCCTTGGACATGCCCTACTGCTTGAGCGGCGGTGAGGTGCCAGACGGGTATTCGCTTTGCGTCACCGTCCGTGATGGTGTGCTCAATTTTATCGAGACGGACGGAACGGTCCTCGACGCCGGCGACAAGATCTCCAACTGAGTTTGATGCCGAGAAGGTTTACGGCGACGTCTGAGCTTGCGGCGCCGTATGCTGGGCGTGAGGCGCGGCTATCACGCGGTCTCTTCCATTGCGCTTTGCCGCATAGAGAGCCTCATCGGCGGCTTCGAGCAGCTCCTCGGTCGTGTTGATTGCCAAATCCTCGTTGGAAGCGACGCCGATCGATAGCGATACTTCGCCAGAGCCTCCCCAAGACCCTCTCTCGGCGTGAAGCTTGGCGCGGATGCGCTCCAGCAAAATGAAGCCTCCCTCGAGGCGGGTGTGCGGCAATAGTAGGGCGAATTCATCGCCGGCGAAGCGAGCCGCGATGTCGATGTTGCGTATGCTGCTGCGAAATAGCTCCGCGATGCGCCGAAGGGTTTCGTCGCCAGCGGCGTGTCCAAAGCGGTCGTTTACTTGCTTGAAGTGATCGACGTCGATCAGCGCACAAGAGAGCGGTTGACCGTACCGCCTCGCCCTCGACCACTCGTGATGCAGCGTCTCCGAGAAGGCACGGCGATTCACGAGGTCTGTGAGCACGTCGGTCCTCGCGAGCTTCTCGCTCTCCGTGAGCTTGCCCTCGAGCTCGGCGTTCCGCCTGCGCAGCCCGTGTCGGTCGGCACGAGCGCGGAGAGCGGCAAAGATCCGCGCGTCGAGCTCCTGCACGTTGAACGGCTTCGCTAGGTAATCATCGGCACCCAGTTGCAGGCCTTTGACGCGTTCTTCGACGCTCCTCTTGGCGCTCAGCATGATGATCCCCAGGTCCCGGCCGAGATCCGTGGCCCGCAGCATTCTGCAGACGCTGTAGCCATCGAGGTCCTCGAGCATGACGTCGAGGAGCACGGCATCGGGGCTCTCGTTCTTCACGAGGCGCAGCGCCTCGAAGCCTCCTGCTGCCTCGACCACGTCGTACCCCCCTCGCCGCAGCAGCGCCATCAGGTGCGCGCGCTGCCGAGGGGAGTCTTCGACGACGAGGATCTTGGCCTTCATGCCCTGCTGAGACGGCACGTCCTCAGGCCGCCTTAACTGTGGGCGCGCCGCACACGACGGTCACTCCAGGAAGGCACGCGAGCTGCGTCTGCGCGTCCGGGTGCCTGGTGCGACGCGCGAGAGGCGCATCGTTGCCGAACGACGACGACCGCGACGAGCGCGGAGTCGGTCAAGACCCAGACTTCAGTCCGATCACGCCTTGGCGATCTTCGCACAATGCGGACAGCTCCGGCCCGGCCTCAATCGAAGCCTAATCGTCCAAGAGTGTCCCTCGGGGCAGAGCCAACGCGCAATCCGGTGACTGTCGGCTCGAATCTGCGCAGGATCGACGCCCTCGTTCAGCGTCGGGTGCCACTCCTTCATCAGATCGGGATACATCGCGGCGAATGACTCTTCCGGGTGGAGTCGATAGCCACGGCAAAACGGGCATCCGTTCCTGGTCGAGGCCGTTCGGCTGCGGATGTCGGCTTCCCAGACGTGTCGCGGGCTCTTCGGGCAGCGCCACCATACTTTGCGGTTGGCTTGAGAGAGCACCTGCGTCGGCCGTAGTGCTCCGTTGAGCGTCGGGTGCCAGCTCCAAACGACGCCGGGAAAGCGTGCCGCGAGCGACGTCGTCTGCGAGACCACTCGGTGTCCGCACTTCGGGCATCCGATGCCGGTCGATGCGCGATCCGTGATCCGCTGCTTGAATTGGTGCGTCGGATCTTCCGAACAGATCCACCAGACAACTCGGTTGCTGCCCGATACGACGTCGGTGGGGGAGAGACGCCCATTGCGCCCGCGGTCCCATTCGCGCGCCAGGTGCGGGTGGGTCGCCGCGAGGGAGTTGGCCTTGGTGACGCGCTTCCGGCCGCAGAAGGGGCAGCCGTGCCCGCGGCGCGTGCGCTTGACGACAGACGTCTCCCATTCGTGCGAGCGCTCTTTTGCGCACCGCCACCACACCTTCACGTCGCTGCCTGGCAAGACCTGGTCGGGGGACAGCTCACCGTTCTTGCGCGGGTGCCATTCCGCGGCGATGGCCGGGAAGCGAGCACTCAACGAGCTGTTCGGCGCCGGTCGGTTTCCGGCGCAAGCGGGGCAACCCGTGCCATGGCGTGTCCGATCGTCGACGCGCGTCTTCCACCGATATGAGCAACGGGCGCAGCGCCACGATACTTGAACATGCGAATGCGGCGCGAGCTGTTCGGCGGTTCTCTGCTCGTCCGGATTGGGCTCGAGCTCGGCCGCGATTTCGGGAACAGAGACGCGAGCAGTGCCCTCGCCCAGGGAGACGACCCGGTCGAATCGTTCGCGGAATGGATCGACCGAATTGGTCGTCGGCTCGAGGGTTTCGGCGCGCAGACGATTCTTCTCACGAGCGTCTCAGAACCGGTGCCCTACGAACTTCGCGAGGAGCTCGTCCGTTTCGGCCGAATGCTGCACTCATCGCGGGTCCGATTGGTGATGCTCGAGCGTGGCAGTCGCCCCATCTTCGCCGACGACATCGCGTTGGCGGAGCTGGACTCCGACGGGGGTATTGCCACCCGCTCCGCCGAACGGAACCGAGCGAGAGATCGCCGGGCGGAGCAGCTTCGCTGGCTGATCGAGATCGCGGTCATGATGTCGTGGAACGACGAGCACACGAGCGCCTTAGCCGCCATAGCCCGCGCAGCGGAGCACGCCGAAAGCCCGCTCGACATCGGGTGCGTCTCGCTGCACGAGGGCAATATCCTCGCGCGGGCCGGCCAGGTCGCGTCGGCAATGGCGAGGTATCACCGAGGGCTCCAGCACCTCACGGATGCAGGTATCGAGTTTCCACCGCTACTCGTTGCCGGGCTCATTGCAGGCGTTGGTGGATGCGGGGTCGAGTTCTCGGAAATCGGGGGTGACGCGCTCTACGAAATTGCGGCCAACCTATGTCACACGGTTGGAAACGCGATCGGTGCGGTGCGCTACGAGTGCGCTTACGCCGCTGCTTTGTTCAGAAGCGGGCGTGGCGATGAGGCCGAGCGACGCTGGCGCCGTGCTCTGGGACTCGCGATGGGTCTTCAGGAACGTGCCCGCTGCGCGGATTGATAGTCTGTCGGGGGCCAGTACGACCCGGACCAGATCTCTGTCGGAGGTCGGACGTCGGTCTCCGGTGGTCGAAATGTCGATGCCGATGTCGATATTCGAGCTTTCGATCTTCGACACGCGATTTTCGACAGCCGACGGCGACGGGCGACGACCGACCGAACTCCGAAAGGCTCAAGGTGAGAAACTCGGCCTGCCGGGATCTTGGTCAAACGGCCGCGCCAGGGCCTGGTAACAGGTCGATGTCGCCGGCGCGCATCGGCTCGCCGCAGTGAGCGCAATGCAGCTCGACGCTGGTGATCTCGCCACACGCGTGGTGACGGTAGAGCACCGGTGGACCGGCTTTGCCTGCCAGCCATTTGTCGCCCCAGCGAACCATCACCATCAAGAGGTCGAGCAGCTCGGCTCCCTTGATCGTGAGGTGGTACTCGTAGCGCGGTCGCGGGTCGTACTTGCGCCGCTCGAGGACGCCCTCTCCGACCAGATGATTGAGTCGCTCGGTCAACACCTTGCGCGAGATCCCGAGATCAGCCTGAATTTCGTCGAACCGCCTCATCCCCACCCACACGTCCCGCAGGATCAGCGGCGACCACGGCTCCCAGATCACGTCGAGGGTGCGGGCGATCGAGCACGCCATATCCCCGAATGTGGTGCGTTGCATCACACAAATCTAACACCTGGGGTTTTCTTTCGGAAGGTCGCGTGTTACTAACTTCTTAGTCTCTTCACGGAACTGACAAGGAGCCCCGATGAACAAAGTCTTCAGCGCTCTGGCCGTCTCGGTGGACGGGTACATCACCGGTCGCGATCCAGGTCCCGGGCGAGGGCTCGGCGACGGAGGGGCCCTCTTCGACTGGTACTTCGACGGTGATATTGCGAGCCGGGCGTTCAACGGTTTCAAGCTCAGCGCACCCAGCGCGCGTCTCTTCGACACCCTCGCTCGTCGCGTCGGCGCGACGCTGGCCGGGCGCAACACCTACGACGACTCGGACGGCTTCGGCGGCGGTAGCCCACATCCAACCGCGCCGCTGCTCGTCCTTAGCCACCGGCCGGCGCCGCAGATCTCCGACCGCCAGACACTGGTCACGACCGGGATCCACGAAGCCGTCGCGGCGGCTCGGCGAGTCGCGGGCGACAAGGACGTCGCACTGATGGGCGGCGGCGTCGTGACGGCTGCGCTCGCGGCGGGCCTGGTCGACGAGCTCGTCCTCCACCAGGTGCCCGTCCTGCTCGGTGCGGGGCGCCCCTACTTCCAGACGCTGCCCGCACAAATCCGATTGCGCCTAATCGAAGCCGTACCTGCCCCTGGTGTCACCCACCTCCACTACGAAGTCGAGCGATGATCATGACCACGACCATTACCGATGAACAAATCCGAGAGCTCGCTCAAACCGCCAAACCCTACAGCCTCGCTCTTTTGTGGTGGGGTCCGAAGCGGCACATGGAAGGAGCGGCGGCGATCGAGCTCGAACACCAACGCCGAATGGTGGCTTTGCGCGCCGACGGGGTGATCGCGATCCTTTGTCCCGTCGGCTCCGAGACCCTGGCGGGGATGGCAATCATGAATCTGCCGGCCGAAGAGGCCAGAGACGTGATGGCTGCGGATCCTTGTGTGCGGGCCGAGATGATGGTCTGCGAAGTTCACGCTTGCCACGGCTTCCCAGGCGACGCCCTGCCCGCCTGACCCGCCTCTCTGTCTATACTCTCCTTGGCAGCTACTGCGTCCGGAGGACATTGCGGTGTCGGGTCACCGCGATTTCCGCGAAACTCCGGCCCTCGAATGTCGATGTCGATATTCGAGCTTTCGGTCTTCGACATGCGATTTCGGCAGCCGACGGTAACAGCCGACGGCGACGGCCGACGGCCGACCGAACTGCGAAACGCTCAGAACTTGCCGGAGAGAGACAGCCCGGTGGGGCTCACCGAGACGGCGGGCGTGTCGTCGTCACCGCCCGGCCTCACGATGACGAGAACCACACCAACCGCGGCCACAGCCGCGCCGACGGACAGCGTTGTCGTCGACGCGTGTGCGATCGCGAACATCTCGTCTTTTCGGCTCACGAAGTCGTCTCGAGAGATGCCGGACCCGCACACGCCGGAGGGGCAGTCTTCGTTCAGGCTGCCGTTCTTCGCGAGCGCGACGCCGCCGAGGATCGCACCGGTGATCAAGCTCGCCCCGCCGACCGCGAGAAGCGCGATGCCCGGCGCGAGGCTGCCTTTCGTCGGTGTCGGCCCTGCCGGCGGCGGTTTGCCGTCGTTCGCATTGAACTTCACGACGATCGCGTGGTCGTGCTCGCCGGCACGGATCTCGGCGAGCTCTTCTTTCTTCTTGTCGCCGTCGGTGACGGCGACGCGATGCTCACCCGGGTCGACCTCGATCGATTTGCCGACCTCGCAGGGCGCGCCGTCGAGCTCGATCTTCGCCGTCGGCGATGCGCCCACGACGGTGACGATCACAGACGGGATCTTCGGCTCGAGCGCGGTGAGCTCCGCCCGTGCGTCCGCTTGCGCGCGCCTCCAAGAAGGGGCGGCGTCCTCGGCGAGCTTCTCGGCGGCGATGTTGCGATAGATGGCGCGCGCGTCGATGAGCTTGTTTTGGTTGGCGAGCGCGCGCGCCATATACAGGCGAAACGCCGTCGAATGGGCGAGCTCGTCCGCTGCGCGGAACTTGTCGTAGGCCTCGACCCATTTGCCCGCCTCGTATGCGGCGAGGCCTTCTTTGGCGAGGGCCACGGCGCGATCGCCGGGCAGCGGCTGTTCGCCCGGAGGCTGCGCAGCAGGCTGCGCGAGCGCACCGCTCGAAAAGGTCGCGACGGCGAGGCCAATCGCGAGGCTGACGATCCCGACCCGCTTCATCATGAAAGGCCTTTGATACCCAGGTTCGCGCGAGCTTCGCAAGCGACGAGCCGAAGGTGTGTCATGGCGCGGGCTTACTGACCGACACGCCCCACTCGGGATCCTGCGATGTCTTGGTGCCGGTACCGGGGAGCGGGGGAACACCGACGGGCAATGCCGAGGTCGTCTTCTTCACCAATCCACCGGGGCGCGCGCTCGTGGCTGTTTTCGGGGGGGCGCTCGCCGTCGCGACCGAGCTCTCGATCGCCGCTGGGCTGGTCGCGGCAGCGGTGCTCGCCGAGGTCAGCTGCGGCTCGACCGTCGGCGTGGGGCCACGCTCCGACGTATCCGATGTCACGCTCGACGTGTGGCTCGGGGCCGGACGGGCGTTCGCGGTCGCGTCCGTCTCGCGGCTCGCGTCGGATTGAAGCGCGACGTACCCGAGGCCGATCACCCCCGCGACGCAGAGAGCGCCCGCGGACCACACCACCGCTCCAAGCCGACGTTTCGGCGCGACCGGCGAGGCGAGCGTTTGCGACGCCGAGGGGGTCGGCGCGCGCGTGCTGGACGTCGGCTCGAGCGTCGCCGTGTGGGACGACGGCGGTTTTGCTCGAGATGGCACCACCGCCGAGGTTTGGGGCGCCAGGGCGACCGATTGCGCCGCGACCGACACACCCTGCACAACGTCGGATGTGGGGGTCGGCGCGGCCGACCGCGTGTCGTCGACGGACATCGTTCGCGCGGTCGCGAGCGGCTGCGATGCTTCCTCCGTCGCTTCGTCCGCGATTTGCGCGCCTGCAGCAGGGACGGTGATGGCAGAGTCACTCGGGACGTGAAGCGCCGTCGGCGTGATCGGCGCCATCGTCGCGACCTTCTCCGACGATTTCACCGCGGCCTCGAACGCCTGCATCAACTCGCGCGCGGACGCGAAACGCGCGTCCTTCTTCTTGTCGAGGGCGCGCGAAAAAAACGCATCGAACGGCGCGAGGCGAGGCGAGACCGCGCTCGGTAACCGGACGGGCCGCGTCGTGATCGCGCTGAAGAGCTCGACGATGTTCTCTGCGTCGAACGGCGCGGTGCCGGTGAGCAGCTCGTAGGCGACGATCCCCACCGACCAGAGATCGCTGCGCAAGTCGAGCGGCTCGGAGCGGATTTGCTCGGGGCTCATGTAGAGCGGCGAGCCCACGAGCCCGGTCCCGCTGGTCGCCTGCGCCTTCGTCTGGACCTCTTTGGCGATGCCGAAATCGACGACCTTCACCACCTCGTCGTCGCCGGACTTCGCCAAGAACACGTTCGCGGGCTTGATGTCCCGATGGATGATGTTGGCACCGTGCGCGAGGCCGAGCGCCTTGCAGACAGGGGACAGGATTTGCGCAGTGCGCGCGGGCGAGACGGTTCGAACGCGCTCGAGGTGCGTCGACAGGTCTTCGCCGTCGAGCAGCTCCATCGCGATGTAGGGAACGCCGTCATGGACGCCGTAGTCGAGGATTTGAACGACGTGTGGGCTTCGAATCTGCGCGGCCGCCCGCGCCTCGCGTTTGAAGCGCTCGACCGTCGCGGGCTTCAGCGCCTGAACCCACGAGATGAGCTTGATCGCGACGTCGACCTCGAGGTCGACATGCCGGCCGATCCACACCGACCCCATCCCACCCGACGCGAGAGGGCGCTCGAGGCGGTATTTGCCTCCGAGGACGGTCCCTCCCTGCGGTGATGACACGGAGCCTAGGCTAGCCCACCTCACCTTGGGCGCGCGCAGGTCTTTCACGACGAGCGTTCGCAAGGCCTTCCCATCGTGGGTCGACAGCATGGCCCCGCGCGTGCTTGGCGTGCGGCGAGGACGGCAACCCGCGGTTGCCTTGGCGAAACGATCGAGATGCGAGCGGCAAACACCTACGAATTCGGGATCGCGCGTCCGGAAGTCGGGTTGCGAATCCCGGGTTCTTGCGCAAGGTTTGGCTTTCTTTCGGAGGTTGTCCTGAGCTCGAGCTTCGTTCCCGGTGACCGTTTGGGTCGTTACGAGCTCGTGGACATCATCGGTGGCGGCGGCTTTGCGACGGTTTGGCGTGCACGGACCGCCGGCCCCGGCGGGTTCGAGCGATCCGTCGCGGTGAAGGTCATTCGCCCCGGCCGCGCGAACCAGAAGCGCTTCCAGGACATGCTCCTCGACGAGGCTCGGCTCGTTGCGCGCATCCAGCACCCGAACGTCGCCCAGATCTGGGAGGTCGGCGAAGACCCGCGTTCGCTCTACGTCGTGATGGAGCTCGTCGACGGCGTGTCGCTCGACGAGCTTCGTTACCGCGCCGAAGAGCTCGGAAAGTCGCTGTCGGTGCGCGCGATCTTCCGCATCCTCGCGGATGCGTGCGCGGGATTGCACGCCGCACACGAGCTCGCCTCGAACGGCGCTCCGCTCGGGCTGGTGCATCGTGACGTGTCGCCGCAGAACATCCTCGTTTCGCGCGACGGCATCGCGAAGCTCATCGACTTCGGCATCGCGAAGGCACGCGAGCGACTCGCTGGGGACACGACGACCGGCTTCATCAAAGGGAAAATCAGCTTCATGGCGCCGGAGCAGGCGCGCGCGGAAGAGACGGATCGGCGCGCCGATATCTGGGCGATGGGCGCGGTCGCCTTCGATCTCGTGATGGGCAGGCCGCCCTTCGATGGGCAATCCGAGCTTGGGCGCCTGGCGGCGCTCGTCGCGCCGGATCCCGCGCCGCCTCTTTCCGACGACGTTCCGGCCCCGCTCCGCGCGGTCGTCGCAAAGGCGCTGAGTAAAGACCGAGAGGCGCGTCATTCGACGGCGCTCGAGCTGAAAGAGGCGATCGAAGAGGCGCTCATCGAGAGCGAGCTCGAGACGTCGCCGAGCGACGTCGCGCGTCTGTGTCGCCCGTATTTCGGCGACGACGTCACACCGGAAAAGACGGAAGAAGCACCGTCGAGCTCGACGGCCGAACGCCCGGTGAGCTCGACGATCGAGGCTGCGAAGCGCACCGAAACCATCGAGCTGCCGATGGGCCGATTTCGCCATTGGCCTGTGATTGCCGGCCTCGCGGTCATGGCGCCGCTGGTCGCGTGGGCGGTCGCTCGGGACGATGGTCGAAATCCATCCGACGCCGCGTCGACCACGGCGTCGGTCGCGCTCGAATCGGTGTCGTCCTCACAGGCGCCTCCGCCGCGTGTCGGCTCGGAGGCTCCGGCCGTGAGCGTCGCGAGCCCCACGGCGATCGGGACGGCCAGCGCGCGTGAGGACGCGTCGCCTGCGGCGACGGCAACACCTACGGCGCCTTCGGCCAAGGTGGCACCACCGCTGCAACGCCGGCCCTCGACGGTGCGCAGGGCGCCGTCGGCTCCGGTGATCGACGACAATGCGATTGAGTAGGAATTTCATGGGCTCGGCGCTGTGCGCGCTGATGCTCGCGTTGACTCCGCGGCCGTGCCTCGCAGTCGAAGGACCAACCGCGGAGACGCGTGCAGAGGCGAAGCGCGCCTATACCGAGGCGAAGCGCCTCCAGAAACAAGGCAAAGACGCCGAGGCTCTCGCGCAATTTCAACGCGCGCACGACCTCGTGCCGACGCCGGTTACCCGTCTGGATCTCGCGCGCGCGCTCGCGTCCGCGGGTCGGCTCGTCGAAGCGCATGCGCTCGCGAGCACCGTCGGGGATCTGCCGACGACGCAAACCGAAACGCAGAAGAGCAAGGTCGCGCGCGACGATGCGAAGGCGTTCGCGATCGAGCTCGCCGCGCGCCGACCGAAGATCACGTTTTCGATCGTGCCGTCGTCGACTGCGCCAGAAGTTGCCGTCGACGGCAAACCAGTGAGCAAAGAGTTGCTCACCGGCGAGCTGCCGCTCGACCCGGGCGATCACAAGGTGACCGCGCGCGCGAACGACCAGACGGTCGAGGTCGATGTTTCGCTTCGCGAGTCCGAGAGCAAGCAAGTCGAGCTGAAGCTCTCGCCGCCTGCACCCGTCGTCGAGCCGAAGCCGGCGCAGCCGATCGACGCGTCGGCTCCACAGAAGGGCGAAGCACCGGGCCCACGAGCGCCCGCCGCGCCGAAGCCGGCGCCCAAAGACGATGGCATCACGCCGGTCGTGCCGGTCGCGTTCGCGACCTCGGGGGTCGCGCTCGTTCTCGGGACGATCACCGGCGCGGTGGCGCTCTCTCAGGTCGGCGATCTCGAGGAGGGCTGTCCCGACAAGCGCTGTCCACCGAAGCAGCACGATCTGCTCGCGACGCACGAGGCGCTCGCGACGACGTCGACCGTCGCGTTCTCGATCGCCGGCGCTGCGGCGGCGACCGGTGCCATTGCGTGGATCATCGATGCGACGACGGGAGACGACAAGACGGCCTCCGTGAAGCTTCGCTGGGCCGGTACGGGCGTTGCAATCGAGGGCACATTCCAATGAGTCGAAACCGTGTGCTCCTGATTGCTTCGTCGCTGCTGACCGCTTCTTACTCCATGGGCTGCGTCACCGTCCTCGGCACCAGCGATTACGAGCCGTGCGAAGAAGACACCTGCCCCAACGACGACGGAGGAGGCTCCGCAGGAACGGGCGGCGGTGGCAACGGAAGCGGCGGCGGTCAACCGACGACGACCACCACCACGACATCCGGCCCCGATTGTTTCAACGTCACGATGATGGTGTCCGGCAACGTGAAGGTGCGGCTGCAAGAGATCGACGTCGACTTCGAGGGCGAGTCGTCGGTCCCGGTCTGTCTTCCGCCCGGAACGAAGACGTTCGTCGCGGAGTGCGACGCGAGCGGCGGCGACGACCCGGTCGTCGACGTCTCGTGGGGCAATGATGCCTGCACGGACGGAACGAGCACCTGCAGCCTCGACCTCCAAGCCGCAGAGACCTTCACCGTCGCGTCCGACGCGTGTCCCTGACGATCTCGATCTCCACTGCGGCGCTATGCTTGCCGCGGATGCGACGACGAGCCTCCGAAGAGACGCTGGACCATGCCTATGCGGCGACGCATCAGGCGCCCGCGTATTGCCTCTCGATCGCGCGTGGTAGTGGAGCGCCGTTCCTCGTTCTCTTGCCCGCGAGCGGTGCATTGCGAATCGGGCGCGATCGCCAAGCGGATCTGCGCATCACGAGCCCGTCGCTGTCGCGGCTGCACTTCGTCATCGAATGGTCGAACGAAGCGCCGACGCTGCGTGATCTCGGCTCGAAGAACGGCACGTTCCTCGAGGGCGCAGCGATCGGCGACGACGCGACGCCGTTCGGCGCAGGCGCGGAGGCTCGCGCGGGTGACGTCCGCTTTGCGCTGCTGCGCCTGGCGAACGTGCCGCACGGTGCGCGCCCCCTCCTGACGCAAGGCGCGTTCGAATCGAAGATCCAAACGGCAAGCGAGGACTTGATGGTCGCGGCCGTGGAGCTCGCGAGCCCGCTCGGCGATAGCGCCGGCGCGCTCGACGTCCTGTCGCGGCTTCCCGACGACGTCCTCGTCGCGATGGTCTCGGACGACGCGCTCCTCGTCGCTGCACGCGAGCCGGCGATCGCGTGGCTGTTCGATGCGCTGGTGCATCGTGGCATCGCGATGAAGCGGCGTTTGATGCTCCCGGCGCGCACGCCCGACGTGCTCGGCTCGATCGCGCGTGTCCTCGACTCGCCCGAGCCCGCTGCGTCAGATGAGGACGGCGATGTCCCGACAGCGTTCCGATACCCGTCGCTTCGAAAGGCGCACGAGATCATCCGGCGCATCGCTCCGCGCGGCATCAGCGTGCTCGTCAACGGCGAGACCGGAACCGGCAAAGAGGTGGTCGCGCGCGAGATTCATCGATTGAGTGGTCGAAGCGGACCGCTCGTCGCAGTGAATGCCGCCGCGTTGCCGGAGAACCTCATCGAGAGCGAGCTCTTTGGTCACGAGCGCGGCGCCTTCACGGGCGCGCAAGGACAGAAGGTCGGTCTCATCGAGAGCTCCCATGGAGGAACGCTTTTCCTCGACGAAATCGGCGAGCTCTCCTTGTCGCTCCAGGCGAAGCTCTTGCGCGTCCTCGAGGATCAGACCGTCCGGCGCGTCGGCTCGAACACCGAGCGCAGGGTCGATCTCCGTGTGGTCGCCGCGACGCACCAGGACCTCGAGGTGCTGTCGAAAGAGAAGAAGTTTCGCCAAGACCTGCTCTATCGATTGAACGGCGCGGTGATCGTGATGCCACCGCTCCGCGATCGAAAGAAGGAGATCGGCGCGCTCGCTTCGCGCCTTCTCGTCGAGCTCGCGACCTCTGAGAACCGTTCGCCCCCTCTCATCGACGCCGCCGCGCTCGCCGCGATGGAGGCGTATGACTGGCCCGGCAACGTGCGCGAGCTGAAGCACGTCCTCGAGCGAGCGCTCGCGTTCGTGGACAACACGCCGATCGCCGTCGAGCACCTGCCCGAACGCATCTCCTCGCGCGCCGCGCCGACGTCGAAGCCGGCCGAGCCTCCTTCTGCCGGTGGCGACGTGCGCGCTTCGGTTCGCGACTTCGAACGCGAGCGCATCCTTCAGGCGCTCAAAGATGCTGGCGGGAACCGAACGCGCGCCGCCGAGCTCCTCGGATTGCCGCGACGCACGCTCGTCTACAAGCTGTCGAAGATGCGCCTCGACGACGAGTCGTGAGGTGAGCAACTGCTTGCTCGCCGCCGGCAGGTCTTGGCCGGCAGGGTCCTTCGACCGCCGGCATTTCAGCCGAAAGAAGCCGCCCTTTTCGTGGCACGGTTGTTGGAATTGCGCCTCTCGTCACATGACGAAAGGTTTCAGCATGAAGAACGTCCGAGCTTTCGTATCGATCCTCCTCGCAACCGTCGCGTTTGCGCCTGCCATCGCGAGCGCTGACGACGCCGACAAGGCAGCGTGTGCCGACCTCGACGAAGGCGACGAGTGCACCCGAGGCGACGGCGATCCCGGCTTCTGCATCCCCGACGAGAGCGATGCGAACGTCCTCACGTGCGACGACGACAGGTCCGCCGGCGGAACGGGCGGCAGCAGCGCGGGCGACGACAACAGCAGCGGCGCTGGTTGCTCCGCTTCTTCGGGCGCCGCGAATGCTTCCGGCGCGATCCTCGTCGCGCTCGCGGGCCTCGGAATCAGCGCCGCGCGCCGCCGCCGCGCGCCTGACGATCAGTACATGTCCTGATCGACCTCGCCTTCGACGAAGGTGCGGATCTCCCCCGCTTCGTCGGACTCGTTCACCGTCACGTCGTCGAGCCCATTGCCGGCGTCGTCGCGCGCGACATCGCGAATGATGACGCCGACCTTCGCGGCGGTGCACACCTGCAGCGTTCCGGACAGGCTGCCTTCGGCGCTCGCCGTTCCATCTTCCGCGTGGAAGGGACCGGCCGCAGCTGCTTCGATCAAGGCGAGCAAGTCTTCGAGCTCCGCGCCGGCGATCGGCTCGTCGTCGACCGGTGTGTCCGTCGGAGGGCAGCAGGTGTGCTCGACGTGCGTGACGGTTCCGTCGCGCTTGATATCGAGCGTGCTGGCGACGATCTGATTGTGGAACTCGTAATGGAGGAGCGCGTCGCCCGAGCAATCGATCGTCGCTTCCGCGGGGTTGGGGCCTGCGCCTCCGCCGCCGTCGCTTTGGCCTCCGCCTCCGGTCGCTCCGCCCTCACCACCGCCACCGCCCGGTGGAGAACCGCCGTCCGCCGAGCCGCCACCGCCTCCGGTGGCACTGCCTCCGGCGCCCGTCCCAGTGTCGTCGCCACACCCTGCGAGACCAACGAGCCCAATCGAGACAGCCAAGACCGTGTGAAACAAAGATCGCATCGCCGTCACCCCGACAAAGAAAGAGAGATCGCGCTCCAATACGAAGCGCCGAGGACTAATCACCCCCCGCGTCGAAACTGATCAGGACACTCGCGCGATTCAACCGCGGTTGCGTCGACGGCGGGCGACGACCGCGGCGGCACCGAGCGCGGCCGCGCCGAGCCCGAGGGGCGGCGGGTTGGCCGGCGAGTCTTCTCCTGCGACCTCACACGCGCACCCGGTCGATGGCGGCGCGACGATCCCGTACAGCGGCTCGACGCGCTGGCCGCGATCGTTCGGCGACATGAGCTCGAGCGTCGTCTCTTTCCCGGCTTCGACCGTGAGCATCTGCTTCATCTCCTCGCCGTCGGCCCACGCGATGCGCACGTCGTGCACGCCCGGCTCGAGGTAGACGACCGGCCCGATGCTCTTCGGATCGAGCTGCTGGGCCGAGATCTCGAACGACGTCGCGTTACCCATGATCCGCAGGTTCACCAGGCCGACCATCGGCTTGAGCCGCGCGACGTCCTGGCTGACGTCGACGCAACCCGTTTCACCCCCGCTCTCGCAAGCCTTCGCGTACGCGAGGTAATCCATGAGCGCGTCCGCCCGCCGGCCGAGCTTGTCCTCGAGCCTCGCCACCTCGAGCAAGAACTTCGGCATCGGCGCGAGGACGTATGCGCGCTTCAGCTCGTCGATCCGGCAGTCGTCGGCATCCGGCGCGCATTGCTCCGTCGGTGTCGGCTTTTCGGGCGGGTCGGGCGGCCCGCCTGCTTGGAACGCGAGGCCCGTCGCGATCAACATCGCCGACCGGCTGCGCACGGTCGCGGAAGGCGCTCCGCAGAACGGGCACGTGCGTTCGTCGCGAAAGTGTCGGTGACAGCGGTGACAGGGATGCATCGCGCCCTCGAGGTTCCGATCAGCCTGTGCCGAGAGCCCGGCGCTCGAAGCAATCATCGGGGATCTTCTGCTTCTTTCGAAGAAGCTTCGTCCCGTCGATGAACTGCGTCGTCACCGCGTCGTGATACCCGCTCACCACCGGCAGCTCGGGCTTGGATGCCTGGTAGTGGCGCACGATGCGGGCCATCAGCACCTCACGCAGGTACTTTCCGACGAGCGACGCAATCGAGACGAGCCGGTCGGTCGCGTCGGCATCCATCACGAAGGAGAGCTCGCCGACGCCTGGGAATCGATAGGTGCTCTTCGCGCGCTTCTCCTGGACGACGCTGCAGAGCCGCCCATTCAGCGGGCCGAACGCCGTCTCGTACTGGGTATAGCCGCCGACCTTGCCCAGGATCGCCAGCACGTCTTCTTTGCATTCGTCGCGAAACCCGAGGACCAGCCGCTCCATCGCGTGCAAGTCGACGGCGAACCTGGTGCGCCCGCGGTCGACCTCTTCATTGAGGTGTTTCGCGCAGACGATCGCGGACCGAACCGACATGATTCGAACACCGCCCGCCGCGAGCTTCTCGATGTCCTTTCGCACCAGCGCAAGGAGCTTCGGATCGGCCTCGAACGCCTCTTCGCGCTCGTTCCAGCATTGGCCTTCGACGTGTTTGGGACAGCGGCCGCGCATCGCCGCCGGAGGCTCCAAGCTGAGCGCGTCGACCAGATCGCGAACCGTCGCCGGCACGGTCTTCGTCGTCATCTCCACGAGGACGCGCGTCCACGCCTCTGCGAGGGCGATGTCACCGTGCGCGACGAGCGCCTTCGAATCACCGAGGCGCGAGCGCATCTTGCCGCGCACTTTGCGCTCGACCGTCGCGTGTCCTTTGTCGCCCATTTCGGCGAGGACCGCAGTCGTCAACATCGGGCCGAGGCGCGGGCCGAGCCCGTTCTCGTCGGCGCCGACTCGGAAGCGATACGGCGAGGTCACGCCATGTCCTCGCTCGTCACCTCGACGACCTGATCGTAGGTCGTCTCGCCCATCAGCATCTTTTTGATGGCCGCTTCGCGCAAGGTCAGCATGCCGTCCTTCTTCGCTTGCTCTTTGATCACGCCGTCACCCGCGCGATCGTGGATCAACCGGCGGACGAGGGGCGTCACGCGGAAAAGCTCGACGATCGCGCTTCGGCCGAGATACCCCGTTCGTCTGCACGAGGCGCAGCCCGCGCCGTACCGCGTGAGGATCGCCCCTTGGCTGGTATCGAGCCCGATGGTCGCCGCCTCTTCGTCGGTGAGCGCGCGCTCGGCGGCGCAGTCCGGGCAGATCTTCTTCACGAGACGCTGCGCCATCACGCCCGCGAGCGTCGACGCGAGGAGGAAATCCTGCACGCCGAGATCCATGAGGCGGCTGATCGCCGTCGCAGCATCGTTCGTGTGCAACGTCGAAAAGACCAGGTGCCCGGTCAGCGCGGCTTGGATTGCGTGCCGCGCCGTCTCGAGGTCGCGGATCTCGCCGACCATGATGATGTCCGGATCCTGGCGCAGGATCGTCCGCAAGATCTCCGCGAATCCGAGCCCAATCGTCGGGTGGATCGCCGTTTGGTTGAGCCCTTCGAAGACGTTCTCGATCGGGTCTTCGATGGTCGTGATGTTCACGTCCTCGCAGGCGAGCTTTCGCAGCGCCGTATAGAGCGTGGTCGTCTTTCCCGAGCCGGTCGGGCCGGTGACGAGAAGGATCCCGTGCGGCAGCGTGATGAGGTCGTCGAAGACCTTCTTGTCGCGCTCGAAGAAGCCCAGCGTCGCGAGGTCGTCGCTCACGATTGCGGGGTCGAAGATACGCATCACGATCTTCTCGCCGAACGCGACGGGGAGGGTCGATACGCGAATGTCGATCGCCTTGCCGTCGAACTCGGTGCGGATGCGGCCGTCCTGCGGCTTTCGCTTCTCCGCGATGTCGAGGCGGCTCAACATCTTCACGCGGTTCACGACGGCCATGTGCACGACCCGCGGCATTCGGCTCGCGATGTGGAGCGAGCCGTCGATGCGAAACCGCACGATGGAGTCGTCTCGCTTCGGCTCGATATGGATGTCGCTCGCGCGCTGCCCGAACGCGTAGCGGAACATGTAATCGACGGCGTGGACGACGTGCTCGTCCGACGCCTCGATCTCCTGCTCCGACTTCATCCGGACGAATTGCTCGAGGTTGCCGAGATCGATGCCGCCGGTGATCTGCTGCTCGGCGCGCTGAACCGATTGCCGGAAGCCGTAGAACTCGGTGATGAGGCGCTCGACGTCGCTCTTCGACGCGATGACGAGCTCGACGCGTTTGCCCGTCACCCGCTCGACCGACTCTTTCGCCCACTCGTCGACGAGGCCGTAGGTGGCGATCTTGAGGACGCCGTCCTTCTCCTCGAGCGCGAGGAAGCCGTGTTTGCGCGCGAAAGGCTTCGACACGACGCGCACGGTGAAGGCCGGGTCGAGCTTCAGCGGATCGAGCTTCACGTACGGAGCGTGAAGCAACCGCGCCCAGACCTCCGTCACCGCGTCTTCGCGAATGGGCTTGTCGTCCTCGCCTTTTTCACCAAACGAAAGAAACAGCTCGAGCGGGCTGATCGCGGGCGGTGTCGTCGCGGTCGATCCTGCGAGCCGTGCCTCGGCGATGCGCGCGCGACGCAACACGGCGAGCTGCTCTTCCTGACGCGTGAGGACGGACCGCGCCCGCTCGGGCTCGAGCTGGCGTTCTCGGACGAGCGCCGCGACGAGCGCCTCCAAGGTGATTTCGCTCCGCACGCTCGGCGGCGGCTTCGACGGGCTGGTGCCGCTCGGCCGGCGCGGCGGCGGGGGAGGAGGGGCCTTCGCGCTCACCGATCACCGCTAACGTGTTGTGGCCGCGAGGGTCAAGAGCGCCCCGATGCGACAGGACGGCCTATATTGGGGGCCCATGACCCAGCCGCGCGTCGTCCCGGTCCCTTGTCTCAGCGACAACTACGCGTACCTCGTGCACCTGCCGGGCTCGACCGACACGCTCGTCGTCGACCCGTCGGAGCCTGGTCCGGTCGAAGCCGCGCTCGCCCAGCACGGCCTCACCCTCGTCGGAATTCTCGCGACCCACCACCACATGGACCACGTCGGCGGCAACGAGGCGCTCGCGGCGTCGCGCGAAGGCCTCCCCATCGTCGCGTCGAAGTACGACGAAAACCGCGTTCCCGGTGTCACCAAGCTCGTGAACGACGGCGACACCTTCGACATCGCGGGCCTGCACGTTCGCTGCATCACGGTGCCGGGACACACGTTGGGCGCCGTCTCGTTCGTCATCGGCGACGCCGTTTTTACCGGCGATACGCTCTTCATCGGCGGGTGCGGCCGGCTCTTCGAAGGGACGCCGGCGCAAATGTACGACTCGCTCTGCGTTCGCCTCGCGGCGCTTCCCGGCGACACACGCGTGTATTGCGGCCATGAATATACCGCCTCGAACGCGCGCTTCGCCGCCGTCGTCGAGCCGGGGAACGACGCGATTACCAAGCTCGCCGAGCGCGCAAAGGCCGCGGGCCAGAACAAGGAGCCCACCGTTCCGTCGACCATCGCGGCCGAGCTGGCCCACAACCCGTTTATGCGCGTACGCGAGCCCTCCTACAAGGCTCGGTACGGCTCGGACGATCCGGCGACGGTGCTCGGGAAGGTTCGCGCGGAGAAGGACAACTTCCGAGGCTGAAGGACTGGCATCCGCTTATGATTCGCGCGGCAAACCGCGTGCCTTTGCTTATGATTCACGCGGCAAGCCGCGTGAATTCTGTTACCACCGCGTAAGGAGAGGACTTCGTGGACCAATCTGCTCCCATTTTCGGGTTCAACGCGGCACGCGAGAGTCTGGTGCGCGATGTCGTCGAGCGCGTCGTCGACTCGTCGCAAGATCCGCTCTTTTATTTGAATGACGCGGCTTACAACGAGATCAAGCGTCTCGAGAGCTCGCGCAAGAAGAAGGACGTCGAGCGCCTCGGGGAGTGGCAGCGCCTCGCGCGCAGCATCGGCCGGATGTCGCAAGCCGAGCGCGTGGAGAAGCTGCGTGAGCTCGCCACGGATTACGGCTGGGACGTCGCCGGCAACTTCAATCCGCGCGTCTACAAGCTCTCGACGAAGGTGCTGCCGGGTCTCGTGACCGGCCTCCTCGCCCCGCGCACGCTCGCGACCCTCGCGCAGAACCCGCGGGAGCTCGTGAGTCTCGATGCACTGTCGGACAAGGTGAAGGTCGAAGGCCCGATCGAGAAGCTCCAGAAGCTCTGCAATCGCGGTGTCATGGTTTACGTGCCGACGCACCTGTCGAACATGGATTCGATCGTGTTCGGCTATGCGCTGGAGCGCGCGGGCCTGCCGCCGGCGACCTACGGCGCCGGGAAGAACCTGTTCACGAATCCGATCCTCTCGTTCTTCATGCACAACCTCGGCGCTTATCGCGTCGATAGGCGTCTTCGTCACGCCCTCTACAAGGACGTGCTGAAGGCCTATTCCTGTGTCCTCCTCGAGCGGGGGTATCACTCGCTCTTCTTCCCCGGCGGCACGCGCTCGCGGTCGGGCGGCATCGAGCGTCGCCTGAAGCTGGGTCTGGTCGGCAGCGCGCTCGAAGCCTATGCGCGTTCGGTGCGCGCGGGCCGCGAGCGGCGCGTCTTCTTCGTCCCTTCGACGATCAATTACGTCATTACCCTCGAGGCGGAGACGCTCATTCGCGATTACCTCTCCGAGACGGGGAAGAGCCGGTACATCATCGAAGACGACGAGTCGTCGCGCCTCGGCCGTATGGTCGCCTTCATTCGGAAGCTCCTCGGCATGGAGGGGGCGGTCGTCATTCGCTTCGGCGAACCGATGGATCCTTTCGGCAACAGCGTCGACGACAACGGCGATTCGTACGACCGCCGCGGACGTAAGGTAGACCCGAGCCGTTACGTGCGGGACGCGAGCGGCAATGCCGTCGTCGACCCTGCACGAGATGCCCAATATACGCGCGAGCTCGGCGAAGAGATTACCAAGGCGTATGTCCGCGAGACGGTCATTCTCTCGACCCACGTCGTCGCAGCCGCCTGCTTCGCGCGCCTGCGTAAAGCGGCGCCGCGGCCCGACCTCTTCACCGTTTTGCGACAGCGCGACACCCTGACCATTCCGCGCGACGAGCTCGCCGCGGACGTTCGCAACCTGAAAGATCAGCTCGTCGAAAAGGAAAAGCGCGGCGAGGTCGTCTGCAGCGAGTTCGTGCGCGCGGCGTCCGGCGGCGACTTGATCGAGCACGCCTTGCGCGCCTTCAACGGCTACCACGAGACGCCGGTGCTCGTGCCCCGGCGGGAGGGGATTGCCGTCTTCGACCCCGAGCTCCTGTTCTATTACCAAAACAGGCTCGTCCCTTATGGGTTCGCTTGGGACGCGATCGGCTATGGCCCGACGGCGGTAAAGCCGTCGGCGCCGAACGCCGCGGCACCTTCGCTCGGGGGCGCTCGATGACGCTCAAGGTCGGAGTCGTCGGCGGTGGTCCGTGGGGTATCGCGCTGGCACGTGCGGTCGCGCGAACGGGCGCGGACGTCACGATGCACACGCGCCGTGAAGCCAAAGACGGCCGCCTCATCAAGATCACGCAGCGCTACGAGGATATCGGCCGCTGCCAGCTCATCGTGCTCGCGGTCCCGTCGAACGTCGTCCGCGAGGTCGCTCGCGGCATCGGTGATCACCTCGACGGCAGCCACCTCATCGTCCACGGCATTCGCGGTCTCGCGCCGATCGATATGCACTTGCCCGGCGAGACGCCGGCCGACAAAGCCGATGCTCTCCACACCGTGAGCGACGTCTTGCGGGAAGAAACCCCCGTCCGCCGCCTCGGCGCGCTCGGTGGTCCTGTCCAAGCCGACGAGCTCCACCACGGCACTGCGTCCGCGCTGGTGGTCGGGTCGCATTACCCCGAAGTTACCTCCGCGGTCACGCGGGCCTTCAATGGCCCTTGGCTCCGCGTCTATTCGACCCACGATTTGAAGGGTCTCGAGCTCTCGTCGGCGATGGTCGGCTGCATGGCCGTCGGTGTCGGCTTTGCGAAGGAGAGCGGCGCAGGTCCCGGCCTCTTGGCGGCGCTCATTTCGCGCGCCGTCCACGACGCAGGTCGTCTCGCGGTCATCGCCGGCGCGGAGGAGCCGACGATCTACGGCCTCGGCGGATATGGCGATTTGTTGTCGTCGATCGCCCTCGATAAACGGCCCGAGGTCATCTTCGGACGCGCGCTCGCGCAGGGCAAATCGGTGGGAGCCGCGGTGGAAGCGGCGACGTTGCGCGTCGAGGCGGTCGCCTTGATTCCACGTCTCGTCGCATTCGCGCGGGCACACTCTGTTCAAGCGCCGGCATTCGAGGGGCTCGCGAGGATGCTCGAGGGACACAAGCCCGAAGAGATCCTGGGAAAGTTCTTTCAGGGCTGAGCTGCCTCCGACGAGGTCTCGCGTACCATGCGCCTCGCATGGTCACGCCCCTCGACGTCTGGTCCACCGATCCGCTGGTTGCATTGCGTGCCGCACGATTCTTTGCGGGTGCGCCCGCGGTCGCCGGGCCCGAGCTGACGACGACCTCGCTATCGGCGCCGCGCACGATTCATTTGGCGGCGCCGATTCTGCTGCCGGGGCACGAATCGCTCGCCGCCGCATGCCTCGGTTGGGCGGAGTCCGATGTCCGCGCCGTCGCGCAGGGAGCATGCGTCTCCGACGAGGGCGAGCTGATCGCCGAACCCGACGACGAGCCGTTCGGCACGCCGGCGCTCCGGCCGTGGCTCGCGCGTGCGACGACGGAAGCCGCATCGAAGCTGCGTGCCGCAGGGTTCTCTCCGGAAGATCTGTTGGTCGATCGCCTCCCGGTCCCGATTCTGCCGATGGACGAGCTCGGCCCGCCCGACCGGCGCTCACAGCGCAAAGCACTCTCGCCACTCGCAAGAGCGTTTCACCAACTCTGGTTGGTCGACGCGGGCGCCCAAAGGTACATCGAGCTCGGTGCCCCGCCGATCTTGCTGCGGAACAGCTTTTGGTTGCGCGCCGGGGCGGTCGAGACCATTGCGGCGACGATTCATCAAAATGGCATTGTGTGGTCTCCGTTCGACTTCGAGGCGATTCGACAGTCCACGCAGGGAAGCGTGGACCTCTCGGCCGATATCCTCCGGCGGCCGCAGATCCCGGCACCGGGAGGGGGATTCGGGCCTCGACAACCGACCGCCCCCATTGCTGTCTGCTTCGTCGCCGGCGGGATGCTCGTCGCGTATCCCCATGCGCTCGTGCACATCGCTGCCGACGGTGAGGTCGTCGCCGTGGTTCCGAGCTGCGAGCTCCGAATCAATGCAGTGTCGGAGGATGGCGCTTTCGTTCAATGCGTCCTCGGCGGGCTCACATCAGGGTCGTTCTGGCCGGTCGTCGCCGTGTACGACGTCGGGGCGCGCGCTTTCCGCGACACGGTGCCCCCCGCGCCCTTGCCGACGTCGATCGTCTCGGCCGTCCACGAAATGAAGGTCTTGCAGGTCTACGATCTCGAGGGAGTGCGGTCGGCACCATTGGCTGTCGAATGGCTCGGTGACACGGCGAGCCACGTGCTCACGACCCCGGATGGTCGTGCGGCCTGGCGGCGAATCCTCGCAAAGAGCGATACGCGCGGCTTGTTCGACATCGCGACCGACCGGACCCTGTGGCTGCCGCCCGTGCTCGTCGATGACAGCCCCGGCACCGCAGCAGAATCGCTCGAAGATGAGGACGAGGAGGGACACGACGATTTCTCCGCTCGTGCGGCGGTCGTTCTCGCAAATGGCCAGTGCCGCGTTTTCTGCGATGGTCGCCTGTTCGAAGGGGACACAGAGATGTTCCGGATCGCTGGAGGCTCCTGCGCCGCCTTCGATCGAAACGGGCAGCGCCTCGCGCTCGCCGGGCGGGACGCACTGCGGATCTTCACGTTGGACGAGGGCGGCAGGCCGGCCCGACAAGTGCGGTTCGATATGCATCCATTGCGCAGCCACCTCACGCTCGATTCGTTGTATGGCAGCGGGGATTGGGACGTCCTCGAGGATGACGTCTTGCGCACGGTCGGGTCGATGCCCGCGTTGGCGAAGGTCGAGAGCGCCGAAGCACTCGCCGCCGCGATTTCGGAGAGCACGTGGCGTACGGTCGAGGTCGACACCGTTCGTGGCCTGTTCGATGCGTCACGCAATGGGCACGAGCCGTTGCCGACGTTGACGCTCTTCGAGACCGCTCCCCAGGAGGAAGGGCCTGCGACGCCGTTCCTACAGGACGACGCGCTCGTCGCCCCGATCGCTCGTTGGGTCGCCGAAGAAGGGACCCAGCTGCGTGCACTCGCTCTTCGCATTGCGAGGTCCGGTATGCCGGTACGGGACCGGTATGTCACCGAGTCCGAAGAAGGCGCTGCGACGTGGGCGCACGACGGTCTTCAAGAATGGATCTTCGAGACGGAGCACGGCCCTTTTCACTTGCTCGAGATCCCGTACACGGACGTCGTCGTCGCTGTCGCGCAGGATGCCCGTGCGCTCGCGCCGCTCGGACCGCAGGCTTCGATTGGAGACGACTCGCTTCGCCAGGCGCTGTTGCCCTCCGCCATACCCCTCGACCACCCGCTCCCGGGGTCGTGGGAGGAGGGAAATGTGGCCAATGCGTGGGCGATGGGTGTTGCGGGTACGGAGGCCGCTTGTTCGCAGTTCGTCGAGGCCGCGAAGGAATTCGAAGATGTCGAGTCCGCCGACGTCGTCGAGGCGCTGGTGAGCAAGAGACGCAAGCTCGGCACGATGCGCTGACGAGAACGCAGTCGAACTCCTCGCCGCCGGCAGGTACGCTCCGCGCGTGCCGAGGCTGCGAGGCGTGCTCTTCGACCTGGACGGGACGTTGGTCGACGTCGCGGGAGCGACGGTGCGTTGCGTCCAATCCATTGCGCGTGACGCCGGAGCGCGGCCCATCGAGCCGACGAAGATTCGCGCCGCCCAAGCAAGCACACGCGATGCGAGAGCACGGCTCGCGCAATGGGTTGTCGAGGCGATCCGCACGAACGGCGGCGCGCCGCCCCCCGCGACGGTCGTTGGGCGCGCTTTGTCTACGCTCGACCGCCATATCGAGCCCGACCTTCGTGTGGTGCGGACCCTCGCACACGTCGGCAATACCTGCCGAATCGGCATCGTGACGAACGGTGGGCGCAAGCTCCAGCGCGCCAAGCTGCACGCCGCCGGGCTCGCCGCGCTCGTGCCCCCGAAGAGGGTTTTCGTCTCCGGTGAGCTCGGCGTGCGTAAACCCAATGCGTCGATCTTTCACCAAGCGTTGCAGGCGACGGGTGAGCCGGCCGATTCCATTCTCTTCGTCGGCGACGACGAGCGTGAGGACGTCGAAGGCGCGCGGGCCGTCGGCATGCGAACGTGCCGCGTCGCGCCCCGCGGGACCGCGACGAGCGCGGATTCGCGGGTGGAGCACGTCGCGGAGTTGATGGAGATGATCGCGTGCGAGACATGAATGCAATCGTCGGCTCGCACGACGTCGTCTTCATGGTTCTCGATGCTCTGCGGTACGACGTCGCGACCGACGCGATGGCCCGAGGCGAGACACCCAGCTTCGAGCGACTCATCGGCAGTTGGGAACGCCGACTCACACCCGCGTGTTTCACCTATGCCGCGCACCACGCGTTCTTCGCGGGCTTCCTGCCGGTGCCGCACGAGCCGGGGATTCACCCTCGTCCGTTCGCTTGCGCTTTCGAGGGTAGCCAAACCATCCATCAAAATACCCATGTGTTCGACGCGCCCGATATCGTGAGCGGCTTCGCGTCGGCCGGGTATCGGACCGTCTGCATCGGCGGCGTCGGCTTCTTCAACCTTGCGACCCCGCTCGGGCGGGTGCTCCCGGCGTTCTTCCAGGAGTCGCATTTCGATCGATGTTTCGGCGTGACCGACCCCAAATGCGCAGAGAACGTGTTCGAGCTCGCCGCGCGCATCCTCGACGAATCACGGGAGGAGCAGCGCGTGTTCTTGTACGTCAACGTCGCGGCAATCCATCAGCCGAATTACTTTTACGCAGAGGGCCGATCGTCCGACGACCTCGGGACCCACCGCGCGGCTCTTCGTTATGTCGACCGATGTGTCCCGGTGCTCGAAGCGGCCATTCGTCGGCGCCCCCGCGTCTTCGGCATCGTCTGCTCCGACCACGGCACCGCCTACGGCGAAGACGGATATATCGGACATCGAGCGCCGCACCCGATCGTGAACACCGTGCCATATGCGGAGGCCGAGTGGCACAATCCGTAACCGCGTGTCGCGACGTCCGCCCCTTCCACATGGAGGGCGGGCGCTATGAGCAATACGTCTACAGTTATCCGCACAAGCTCGCCTACGGCCCCATCGAGCCGGCGAGGTCGCTCGCCGAGGTCTGGGCGCGCGAGCCGAAAGATTCGCTGTTCCTCTACGTCCACGTACCGTTTTGCGAACAGCGATGCGGGTTCTGCAACCTCTTTACGTTCGCGAACCCCAACGAGGAATTGCCCGATCGGTACATGGCTGCGCTCGAGCGGCAGATGCTGCGCACGCGCGCTGCGCTCGGCGCGGGCGCCACGTTCTCCCAATATGCGGTCGGCGGCGGTACTCCCACGTATCTCTCGGCCGCGAGCCTCGCTCGCCTGTTGGACCGCCTCTCGGAGGTGATGGGCCTCGACACGCGGGCGCCGGGCTCGGTCGAGACGTCACCCGTCACCGCGACAGAAGCTCGCCTGCGCGTCCTACGCGAGCGGGGCGTCACCCGGGTCAGCATGGGTGTGCAGTCGTTCGACGACGAAGAGTCGGCCTCGGTCGGCCGTCGTCAATCGGCGCGCGACGTCCACGAAGCGGTGCGACGTATCCGCGGGCTCGGCTTTCCCACACTGAACCTGGATTTGATGTATGGGTTGCCGGAGCAATCGGAGGCACGCTTTCTCGCCTCTTTGCGCGCCGCGCTCGAACACCGTCCGGAGGAGCTCTACCTCTATCCTCTTTACGTGCGACGGCTGACGGTCCTCGGGCGCGCCACGACGACCGGCGCCGATGACCGCCGATGGGACGACGTTCGCGTCGCGCTCTATCGTGCCGGTCGCGCGTTACTTCTTTCCGAGGGGTATGCGCAGGTATCGATGCGCATGTTCCGCAGGGGCGACGCGCCGGCTACCACTGCGGAAGCCTCCTATCAGTGCCAGCGCGACGGAATGGTCGGTCTCGGCCCCGGTGCGCGCTCGTACACAGACAGAGTGCACTACTCGACGGCGTACGCCGTTGGTCCTCAGAGGGTGCGATCCATCCTGGAGAGCTACGCCGATGCGACACAAGAGGATTTCGACTGCATCATTTGGGGCTACGAGCTCTCGGATGAGGAGAAGCGGCGGCGCTTCGTGCTCCTTTCGCTTCTTCACGAGAGCGGGCTCGATTGCAGCGCATACGCAAACAGGTTCGGTGCGGATCCGCGTGAGCACGTCCCAGAGCTCGCCGAGCTGCTTCTTGCAAATGCGAGCGAGCCGCTGCTCGTGCGGCGCGGCGACCGGCTCGTCCTCACGTCGGCGGGGCTCGAGCGGTCGGATCAAATCGGTCCCTATTTGATGTCCGCCGCTGTGCGCGAGCGCGTGGCGCGGGGTCCCTCCGCGTGACGCTCTCGATTCTCTATCGGGGCCCGCTCGAGAGCTGCAATTACGGCTGTACATACTGCCCTTTCGCGAAGAAAAAAGAAGACCGAGCCGCCCTCGAGCGAGACAGGGCTTCTCTCCGCCGTTTCGTCGATTGGGTCGACAGCGAGCGAGGGCGGCGCGTCTCCGTCTTCTTCACGCCGTGGGGCGAGGCGCTCGTGCGTCATTGGTACAGGGAAGCAATCGCCGAGCTCTCACGGCTCCCGAATGTCGCGCGGGTGGCGATTCAGACGAATCTGTCGGCGCCGCTCGCATTCCTCGATCGGACCGACTCCTCGAAGGTCGGGCTGTGGTGCACCTACCATCCCGAGTGGACGACCCTCGATCGCTTCGTGGGGCGAGTCGAGTGGCTGCGACGGCGTCAGCTACGACACAGTGTCGGTGTCGTCGGATTTCGGCGCTTCTTCCCCGAGATCGAGCGCCTGCGCGCGGCGCTTCCGTCGTCGACGTACCTCTGGGTGAACGCCGTGAAGTCGCACGAAGGAGGCGAGCGCTACACCGAGGACGACGTCGCCTTCCTCTCGAACATCGATCCGCTCTTCGGAGCCAACCGATTCGCTCATTCGTCGAAAGACCGCGCATGCAAGACCGGCGATACCGTCGTATCGGTGGACGGGGAAGGGATCGTGCGCCGCTGCCATTTCGTCCGCGAGCCCATTGCGAACCTGTACGAGCCGGGAGCGCTCGATCGAGCGCTCGCGCCGCGACCGTGCCCCAATGACCGATGCGGATGCCATATCGGGTACGTACACCTCGACGAGCTCGAGCTCTATTCGTTCTTCGGCGAAGGTGTGCTCGAGCGCGCGCCGTCCGAAGGGCTGGTACATCTGCGCGCACGGGCGAGTGCCCGAAGCTCGAATTGGTGGGGCCCAACACCGTCTTTGACGACACCATTGAGGTGATCGCCGAACGCGTTCGCCTCGAAGACGACGTGGCCGTCCCGGCGCGCGACGAATGCCATATCGACGCCCACGTGTAGGGCCTCGTGGCAAGCAGCCGCTTTCACGGCATCGGCCATGGCTGCGTCCCAGCGCGTCGAGTCGACGTGTTCGCGAAGGACCTCTTCTGCAATGCGGCGCCCGCCGAGGTGCAGATTGGTAATGAGGTGAGGGCTCGCGCGGCCCACGACGAAGGCCGGTGTCTTTGCGACCACGAGAACCCGCATGTCGAAGTTGTCCCCGGGCCCTGGGTGCCCGGCGCCCCCTCGCTCGGCGGCGCGCGTGCGAATCCGTGTCTTGGGCACGTGCTCTTCGACGATGGCGCCTTCCCCGAGCAAAAATCCGATCAGCGCATCCGCGGCGGCGCCACCGTATCGCTTGAGCTTCCTCGTGTTGTACCGGGTGCTGCCTTGCGTCTCGACCGTCGAAATCGCGGTCAAACCGTCTTCGGAGAACTGTACAATCGCAAGGCACGAAGCAGACGATGCGCACGCGACCTTCACGAATACCATCGACAACTCGGCGTCTCGCATTCGCGAAATGAGCTCATCCACGCTCGCGACATCGTCCAGACGCTTTGGAACCGGAATGCCCTCGCGTTCATAGAGGCGTGAGGTCACGCGTTTGTCGAAGAGCTCGCGAATCGCCGCGGGGGAGGTCATTGCGACGATGTCGTGTCTCGTTCCAAGAGCCGCCTCGATGCGATCGAGCGCGCGCAGGAAGCCGAGGTGCAGCTGCCGTGGCGCAAGGATTCGACCTCGCTCTTCCGCGAGCGCGCAAATGGCATTGGGCTCGATAAGCTCGCCATCGCCCCGTTGGTTGCAACGCTCGTGATAGCCCAGCTCTAGCAACGCGCGTTCGACCTCGAAGTCTTGGCCGGCGCTGTCGATGCGCAGGACACAGCCGTGCGGCAGTCGCGCGGCGAGATCGAACTCGCCGCGCGCAATGGACAGCCACGGGATGATGGTCAGCCTGGACGAAGGAGACTCCGCCCGAACGGCGTCCGCAAACAGTCGCGCTCGCGCGCTACCCGGATTCGCGATCAGGACATACACGCTTCATTCGCCTACTGCGACGTAGCGGTATTCCGGGTCGTCGGGTCGTTGATCCGACGCGTTCACATGTTCACAAAGCGACGTCAGCCTACCCGCCATCTCGCCAGAGAGTAGATTTTCGGACAAGTCCAATGACGATAGTCGCCCGAACAACGCCTTGTTCTCCAATAGTGTCGTCGCGTCGTCGTCGGTCAGTGCGCCCTTCGAGAGGTCGAGCGACTGTATCTGGCCGAGGACGTTGGACCTCATCAGCGCCCGTACGACCTCTCCCACGTAGGCGCAGTTCGCGATGCCTAGATGGGTCAGCTTGGGCAAGCTCCCTCCCGAGAGCAGCGGGGCGAGATCCTTGAATTGCGAGTCGCCGCCGTAACTGTCCGAGCCGGTCCAGATCTCGAGCCGCTCGAGCGATGGAAAGCTCGCCGCCGCGAGCGATTGCAGCGCACGTCGTGGCAAACCGCCCGTGCGCAGCGTGAGCGACCGCAACTTCGGTGCGACGACCTTGCCGAGCCCGATGTTGCCGCCCTGGAGGGTGAGCTGCTCGAGGTTCGGATAGAGCGCCCAAAGCTTGCCGATATCACCGACCTCGGCCCAGCTGATCTCCGTCTCTTCCGGGAACTCGAAGTCTCCGAGGTACAGCGCCCGGAGTGTCGGTTTTGGGCCACACTTGAGGAGCGTGGCGACCAACCGCTTGTAGTGGTTTTCGCCTTCGTAGTCGAACATGCCGATCGTCAGCGCTCGAAGGAAGCGTCCTGACGGGTGTGTCATGGCCGTCGTGACGAGCTCGTCGAGATCGGCTTCCTCCGCCTCGTCGTAGCCGAGACTGATGCGGACCACATCGAAGAACCCATAGCGCCACGTCAAGCTGATTGACGACCCGAGCAGGCTCTGGAGGCTACCGTGGAAGAGCTCGCCGTCATTCAAGCCCAAGAGCTCTTGTTGTCGGGCCGTCAGCTCGGATGCAGGCGACTTCGAGAGGCCGATCTGAACGGCAATCAGCTCGCCGCGCGCGTCCCCTGAGGACTGTAGCCAGTCTGCGTACACCTCGTACGTGTGGAGGTCGTCCGGCGCGGCCTCGATCTGCGCTTCGAGACCAGGGTTCGACTTCACGACAGCAGGCGCGTCACCACCTTCGCCCGACACGAGCACGTAGCCCTTCTTCACCTTCTCGGCGATGAGCTTCTGATATTCCTTCTTCGCGTCGGCGCGCGTGTCGAAGTCCTTCGTCGACTCTTGCCCCGCGGTGCCGATGCGGCCCCAGCGCGTCGTGAACGACTCCTCGTCGAGCTCGATTTCCCAAAACTTGCTCGACTTGCCTTCCTTGAATTCGTATCGCGGCATCGGTCCCTCGCGTGGTGGCTGGCGCAACGTATCAGACCACATCGAGGTTTGGGTGCGGCCGGAATTGCGGCAAATGCTCGCGAGTGGCGAGGGCCACCGAAGGCGAATACTGACCTGGCGTAGAAAGACTGCTCGAATGGCGAAGTGGTAACCCTCGGTTCGATCTCACGCGGAGCTGCAGCCGAGCGATTCCCATTCCTCGCGCCGAGGTTTTCGGGTCGGCGTCGAGCCATCAAAGAGTTCACG
>JABFXY010000218.1 GCA_013361525.1 Polyangiaceae bacterium
GCGCAGCGTCGACTGAGCGCCGGCGACATGTCGAGCGACCCGTCTACATCCAAATATTGACGGTTACGTAAATGCGCAGCGTATGGCCCGGTTCCCCTGAAATGAGGGCTGCGACCGCAAGACGTCCCGGAAGTTGCATACCGCGAGCCTACGTAGTGAACGCGGCACTGCAAGAGGAGCCGTCGTTCGATATCAACGTATCGGCGTTCCCCAGCGCCGGCCGAGCGACCGCAGGGAGCGAGGTCAGGTGGCGGGTGCAACGCCCTGTTGGCCAGCGCGGGGGTGCGTTCGGTTCATTGGGCCTCGCTGAATCCGCGGAACACGCTCAGCGGCGCCCGGAAGAGTGAGCCGGCGAAGCCGGCGAGCGATTGTGGGTGACCGTTGCAGCGCCTTGTTGGCCGGCGGCTACTGTAGGAGACAGAGCCAACGCTGGCGACCGTCTCTGAAACTACCGAGGCGCCGCCTTTGAAGTCTGTCAGCGCTTCTCGCAGCGATTCGCGACCGCGCAGAAGGGGATTCCGCGCTTTCGCATATCAGCGATTGATTCCCTGAAGAGTTCCTCCATTCCGGGGTAGAGATCTGGGGGGTGAAAACACCATCCCTCGATCACGAACTCGGGGTACAGTTCGTCATAGTCTTCCCCCTCGTCCTCCACAGCATTCGGCACCCCCTGCGTGACGTACCAGACACGGGTATTTATGAGTCGCCCCGTAAAATACCCCGTGAACGTGAAGGCACCTCCATGCACGCGAGGCGGCAATATATCGTCGGACGCGCGGCCGGGTAGTCCTGAAACATATTGCGGTAGCGCATCGCCGATTCCGGTCCCGAAGCGTTGATAGCAGGGGCTGCCCATTCCGTAGAGCGTATTCACCAAGATTGTGATCCGCTTTGGCGTTCCAGCGTGAAGCGCGACGTCGGACGCCGCAAGGAGGCCGTCGCGGTCCGGATCGTCGATGCACGTTGAGTCGCTCGGCTGCACCCGATGTGCGGGCGCCCGAAGCGCCTTCGCGAGCCAATCGGGAGCTGGCGGCGTCCACGTGACCGGCAGGACGCTCGGCGGAGCCGATGCCGCCGCGCTGCTAATCGGAACCTGGGACGGCCCTTGAGCGTGGACAGAGACCCCCGTACGCGCCGTGGCGCTCGAGGAGAGCGTAGGCCCAGAGCGCCCGAGCGAAGTCTCGTCGTTGCACTGTACGAGAGCCGCGCAGAGGAAGCACAACTTCAAGCAGGCATTTCGGGGTGCCATGAAATCTGCATCCGGTCGCTCGCCGCTTCGTCCGGCCAACGTAGCGGCATTGAGCTGCGACGGCCAGCGTGAGCGAAGCGAGCGATGGCGTCGACCGTTGCAACGCCTGGTTGGCCGGCGATCGGGATGTCAGGGACGTTTCCCTGAGGCCGCGTCGTGTTGCGCCAGAGCCACCGCAGTCTCGCGCAGACCACTTGCCGGTGTGAGAACAGGGGTCTCCAGATCAAAGGCGTGTTGCAGAACGTCGGGTTTCGATTCGATCCAGCTCGCGAAGCCGCTCTCGAGCCACGAGTACGCCTTCTCTCGAAAGAGGGCTTGAACGAAGTCTTCTGCGACAGCGCGACCGCACTCGAGCGCGCTTTCCTCGGACTCCGCCAGCACGAAGACCATCTGCGAGCTTTCGCCTAGGTCTTCGTCCGGAAACTGGGTCTGTCGGTGGATCTCGCTGGGAGATGAGTAGCCGAAGCAGAAGAGGTATGCGCGAGCGGTGTTGAGCGCGGAAGCGGTGGGGCTCGCGGCGGGAACTAAGGCGGCAAACAGAGCGACCTCGAACGCTTCTTCGAGCTCGGGCGTCGTCCATTGGGTGGATGAAGGTTCCGGAGCTGAGGCAAGGTCCGATGCCCACGTCGCGAGATGCGCCATGACCAGATTGCGCAACTCCGCCGCCGTAATGAGCCCGGTACAGTAGCTGTCCCACGCCTCTTTACCGCGCAGTCGTTGGGGCTGATAAAGGAGCCGGAAAAGGAAGCTGCGGAGGACGCTCAACGCGGGTCGCGGGAGCCCCATTGCGTCGGCTTGCACGAGAGCAAGCGGCACGACGTGTACGGCTCTAGCCGGATTCGCATTCGGCAGCCCACCGTGCGCGCTACGCGCGTAGCGCGGCCCCCGCCGCGTTGGACTTCTTACCTACCCAGCGATGCCGCGAGCCGGTCGATGGCGGCCACCGCCTCGCCCAGGCCATCTTCGGCGCGGATGCGCGCGGCCAGCTCCGCGGCGCGCGCTCTCATCTGCTGGTCGCTCGTCAGTTGCTGCAAGGTGCGATCGAGCCAGCTCGCCGAGAAACGGGAGAAGCGCGTCGCAGGGGGGCCGATGCCCAGCCGCGCGATCCGCTTCCCCCAGGTGGGTTGATCGCCGAGGAACCACACCACGGCCGAGGGCACTCCCGCGCGCATCACCGCCGCCGTCGTGCCCGCCCCGCCGTGGTGGATCACCCCCGAGGCGCGAGGAAACAGCCACCGGTGCGACACCACCCCGGCGCGAAAGATGTTCGGTGGTAGCTCCACATCGCCGAGGTTGGCCCAGCCCATCTGCAACACCGCCCGCCTCCGGCCCACGCCCTCCACCACCCGGCGGGTCCACTCTCGCGCGTCGATCCCCGTCATCGAGCCGAAGCCGATCACCAGCGGGGGCGGCCCCGCCTCGACGAACGCGGCCAACGCTGGATCGGGCTCCGTCTCGTCGTCGTCAAACCAGAACCCCGTCAGCTGATACGCGCGATCGGTGAGCGGCGAGAGGCGGCAGACGGCCGGGCTGGTCGCCACCAGGTTGAGGAGCCGCGAGTGGCCCGTCGAGAAGAAGATGTCCCGCTCCGGCGGAAGCCCCACCGAGGCCAGCGCCTCATTGAAGACGGGATCGGTCTTTTGCCTCACCATGCGACGGACCATCGCCCACAGGGCACGATTGAGTGGCCCCAGATTCACGCCGAACGGGCTCATCGATGCCGAGGGGATGATTCCGTCGAACAGGTGGCCCGTGACCAGCGGCGTGCCGTGTCGCCGGGACGCCGCGTAGCCGCCGATGGCCAGCGAGTGGCTGATGATCAGCTCGGCGCGAGAGGTGGCGTCGACCACCGCCGGGACCGACGCGACGATGTCCTTTCGCGAGCGCCCGTAGATGATGTCGAGGTGGCGCGCGGGATCGGGTTCCGCGAGCAGCGCCTCGATGCGCTCACGCTGGCGCTCGTCGCTCCAGGGCCAACATGACACGAACGGCAACCCGCGCGCCTTCGCCTCTGCGGCGTATTTGTCGGCACTGCAAAGCCAAGCCTCGTGGCCGGCCGCCAGCAGACGACGGCCGAGCGCGAGGTACGGCAGCACGTCCCCGGTCGTTCCGCTAGTGACGATTGCAATCCGCATCCGCGGCGCTCCTGGCACTGATGAATCTCTCTGCGCGGCACTCTAGCAGGGACCCCTGGTGGGATCGTGTCCAGATTTCCACCAATCCTCGGGATCGCGCCGAGCATACGAGAGCCTCCTCATGGCTCCTCGCCGGTGGCCCATGCGCTTTGCGAACGGGGTGGCCCCATGACCCTGCGAAAACTGCCCGGACTGGACCTATGAGCCTGCGAACTGGCAATCACCCCTCAGGAGAGAGAGCCTACCGCCAGCCCAGAAGCTTCGCTCCGGGCAGGTTGAGGGCGAAGATCTTCATTTCTGTGTCGTCGGCAGCATCATGCGGGGGCCAAGCCCAGGCTACAAAGGTGCCGTTGTCGAGTGCCGCGCCGAGATAGTTGCAGAAGAGGTTGGTCGGGCGAGCATTCAGAAACGCGCTGCGGATCGCGTCCGGCAGATTCCGCGCCAAGTCCTTCTTGAACTCAGCGGCAGTCTCCACAGTTCGGCAGTGTTTCAGCTCGAGTGTGTTGGCGTCAGCCGGAAGTGGGAGATCGCAGTCGTTGATGATCACGGGAAACTCAACGAGCTGCAGGAAGCCGTCGATATCGTTCCGGCCGAGTCGGTGCTGAGCTTCGGTCCAAAAGGCGACGGTTCGAGCGCAGTCACAGTGCCCTGCAGTAATGGAATCGCAGGCAGCTGCCTGGCTCGCAAACGACGACGGGGCAGACGGCGCCGGGGCGTCGCCAGTGTCGGTCAAGATCGGTGGCGACGTGCTCCCCGAAAGGACCGCCACTTCCGCGGGTGGGGCCTGCCCGGATGACGACGGCGCGCCGCCGGGTTGGGAGTCGATGCAGGAGCACAGGATGAGAAGGCAGCACGCTCGACCCCGCATGGATCTGCCACAGTACCGGCGTTCGCCTGCAGAGGCTAGAGCGCGCGACGGCGGCCGTCAGGTGAACGCTTACGTAGTTAGCCCTCCACCGGTGCTCAGGCTCAGGACGGAACCGTGATGAGGCTACGCGGCAGTTTGAAGTCGCGTGCCGGGCTCTCGTAGACGTTAAAGTCGTTGGCTACCCAGGTCACCACGCGACATCGAGCTCGACTGTCGTACCGGACGTGAAGGACCCAGACGAACTCCCCAGCGCTGACGTACCCTGTCTCCGTCTCCCGGGCTTCCGCAAGAAAGTAACCGGAGGACGGCTGGCCGCGGAGGTGATGCCTCAGCGCCCGACATAGAAAGTCCGATATCCGCGTCGGTTCCCAGTCGCGAGAACCTTTGCGGCGTAGGTCCGTTGACGCCAGCGCGAGCGCAGGCGGGAAGGACTTGGCGGACTCGATTAGTGCAATGAGACCGCTTGGCAGCGGCGTCGTACGCGGCGGCAGGGTGTCGGCGTGGCACTCGAGCACGCACCAGTTGGAATCGCGCCCCGAATCGGTGAGCACCAGGTAGCGGCTTCCTCGGGGCAGGTCGGGGACCGAACCCCGGATCGAACGTTTCCATCGAGCGAAGCAGTACATGGAGCAATGGTCCGAATAGTCAGGATAAACGACCGGCTCGAGTCACCTGGTCGCGGGTTACGCTCAGAGCGGGAATCCAGGCATCGGGAGCCGCGCTCACTCAGTGATCGAAGGGGCACGGACGTCCGCGGATGCTGGCAAAGTGGTGTGGCCGGCAGAAGATGCTCAGCGCGATGCTGCCACGGTCGCAATCAGCGTCGCGACATGGGATTGCCGCTCGTTCTGGCCCGAGCGCGTCATAGAACTCTCGGTCGCTCGCAAGCTGTGCCGCCGCAGTCGCGCGATCTCGCGCGGCCCGCTCTTCGGCGGAGAGCGGAGGCCGCACTCCGGGTTGCCAAGCTTCGCGTTCGAGTGCCTCTAAATCCCCACGCGAGAGTAAGAGCCACAGCTCCAGTGCTCTTTCTCTCGAGACGCCGGAAAGGTGACGATCGTCGTCGTCGCGCGAGAAGCATAGGTTCCCACCGACTTCGTACTCGAGCGCGTTGCCCTCGTCGTCGGAGAGCCACGCTGCGCCGTGCTCCTCATCCGCGGGGTCGAGGGCTTCGAGGAAGGCGCGCATCTCGCTCAATGACGGGGATTGAGCAGACTCACCATTTCCGTTGGAGATACGAAAGCGCATGGGTGTAGGTCCGGTAGCAATATCGGAGAGGGGACCGAAGGTCCGCGAGCGAAGGACAGCTTTCCGCTCCAGCGCGCTGGTTGAGCGGTGTACCTATGGGTACAGAATCTTCTCGATCCGCTTGGTGATGCGACAAAAGGACTCGAAGTCGGACGCGAGCGGGCGAGCTTCATCGAACCCGAGATTGCCGGCCGCCGCGACAACGATGGGGTACTCGAGGTCCGTCATCGGTTCGCGAACGTCGAGCAGGGCAATGTTACCGCTACCATCGAGCCCGAGGGGAACGGCGAACGGCATGTACGCCGGGAGGTGATAGCCAAGAATGAATTCCCTGATTTCGCTCGTTCCGAAGAATCCAAACTCCATCTCGCCATTCGTGGCAAGGCAGCCATTGGACCAGGCAAGGAAATCCAGCCAGCTGGCCGGCAGAGGCGCCGTAGGCAGGCGCCACGCGACCGGGTCAAGAGGGGTCCATCCCGCATAAAACTCGTCGCCCGGGAGCCAAGGGTTGCTCTGCGAATCGATGATTCGACGTCGGTCGTCGGGCCCGACCGGCCGACGCAGGTCTTCGACCAACCTGGCGACATCATCTGGCGTCGCGCCGACCTGTGTCTTGAAGGTTCCGAAGATGGCGGACCAGTCCGTTCCCATGGAGATCCAACGTTGCCGTCTCAAACGTAACGGCGTTCAACCGCGATGGCCAGGGGGAGCGACCCGAGCGAGGGCATCGTCCGCCAACGCTTCGTTGGACAGTGTCGCGGCGTTACGTGCGCGCGGCATCACCACTCGTCGACTTCCATCTCCCGCAACAGGGTGTCCGTCACCCAACCGCGCCCAAGAAGTGTCGACTCGTCAATGGTTCGCTGCTCCGGGTCGAGCAACAGGCACAGTGCGTCATCCACGTCGGCGAGCACGCGGTCTAAGCGATCGCCCACGGCTGTCATGCGTAGGAGTCCGATATACTCCCCACTCGCTTCAAGGAAACCCGCGTTGTGGTCGACGAGCCGAGTCGCGTCCCGTCTGAAGCGCCAGAGGTGGACGAAAGCGTGCTCCTCATCACAGCGAAGACGGCCGGCACCGTCGCCGGCGTGTTGCCGCAGAAGCGCGTGGAAGTCTTCTCGGCCTCGCCTGGCCCCCTTCAAGAAGTCTCCATTTTCGATTCGCTGCAGATCGAGTCCCAACTCCGACGCGAGGATCTCTGCGCGCTTGCGTCGCGCCTGCGCCGATGGCCAATCAGGTGTCTCCTCTCCGAGAAGCCAAGGGGCGTGCATCAGCTCGTGAAGCAGGTCACGTGCGCCGTAACGTCGTGGTTCGACCTTCTTCACCGGCATGATGGTCCCGCGCACCTGCCCCGTCGTGTGCTCTAGAAACACGACCAAGCTGCTGCCCGGAAAGGTCAACCGGCTATCTCGACTACCGCGTTCGACAACGTCCGCGGCGCCGAGCGCTGCGATTACGTCTTCGGGTGTACGCCATCCGAGGTCTGTGAAGCACTCGGGCTTGAGGTAGATGCGCGAGACCAGGCCAGCGTTGAGTGCGAACGACACCTCGCCGCACCGCAATTCGCAGTTTCGGCGGTCGTGGGCCTCCTGGGGTGATTCTCCGAGCTCGTGCCCCTCATACGGCGCCTTAGCCAGCAGTGTCGCGGAATCACCCAAACGTACTCCGTGTACGCGCAGCGAGTGGCCTGGCTCCCCCGAGAGAAGAGCTGCCACCGCGAGTCGGCCCGGCAAGTCCATACGTCGGATATAGGCGATCTCGCATCGTGCGCAAGAGCTCCTTCAAACGCTACGAGCCGTCCCACGTCGGGCGGCGCGCCGCGGCCAAGAGCTGATCCACGTATCGGCGTTCACCCGCGCCCGACCCAGTGACCGAAGCGAGGGAGGCCAGGGGCATCCAAGACGGCCTCGCCGCGATACCCGTCCGCGAAGGAGCGCGAGCTATCCGAGACCTCGACTTGCGTTTGCAAGCTCGTTCCATATCGAACCGTTCACCTTCGGACAAATCTGAACGGTTACGTAGCGACGTTCTGGCACGATGTCTCGTTGGGCAGCTCAAAGGTCGAACCGCAGAGCGTCCATCTTGTCTTCGAGAAGCTCCATTACCTGTTCGAGTTTACTTATTCCAGCCAGCTCTTGCTCAGCGAGAACGAGAATAAAGGTTCCGTCGGTATCAAACGCGGCATGAATCTCTCGGATCGCGTCAGTGCCCTGCTCTTGCCCTGTAATTCCGTTTCGCGAGAAATAGACGCCGACTCGAACGCGACATTTTCGCAGTTTGCCCAAAAAGTCGCGAATCTCTTTGGCGCCGGCTGGTTTTGCCCAGTTCTTGCACTCGATCAAGAAGTAGCGTCCGTGCTCGCGGAGAAACTCGAACGGCGTCCCCGCCAGCAGTTCACAAACGATGTCGATTTCGGATGAGCGCGTGCGAAGGTTCCTGAACTTTGGCCGGACCGACCGATGGAGAGAGAACGCTTCTGCAGCGAGGTCTTCCAACGAGGCGCGTTTCGTGTCATTGGTGGTTGCGGACGCAACCGCCGCAAGCAGTATCTGCAGGCGACTGGCCGCTGGCTCGCGGGGCGCAATCGGACTCGTGCCCGGAGGCACCGGCGCGCCATTGAAGAGTAGTGCCTTGAGACTCTGCACCTCAGAGTCGGTGACCCGCTCCGGCGAGAACTCGAGCTGATGTTGGGCTTGCACTACCACCACGAGATGCGGACTCAGGAGCAAGCCAACTTCGGCACCTGCTGCCGCGGAGAAGTCCCGCAATTGCTCAATGACACCTCTTGCCTCTGATTCCGAGACGCGTCCGCGCTTGACCTCGATGATGACCTTGGGCCGAGAGGCACCGTGCGGCCGCAGCAGAGCGTCCACACGCACTCCCCGTCCGAGCCCCGGCAAGTTCATCTCGAAGAAAACCTCCGAGTCGGCATAGCCGAGCAATGCTGCCAGTCGCGGGATCGTGCGGGTCATGAAGCCGACTTCGGACTCGTCGGGGATGTCCCGCAAGGAGACGAATAGTTCACGGAGCGTGCTCGGTGATGGCGCGTGGGGCGTGAGGCTAGGCATTGCGCCAAAGTCGCTGCGGACGGTCCGAAGCGCATAGTCCGAGAATCCGAAAGCTTTTGCCGCCGCCGAGAGCGTCGAGTAGTTGGCGAGCGTGGCGTTCAGTTCGCCAACGGCACGCTCGCGCCCAACGACGTTTGCCCACTGAGCGAGCATCTTGATCCGATTGGGAGCTCCAAATTGCTTCCCGCCAGGGTAGCTCGCCCATGCGGCGTTGAGTGCCTCAACGAAGGTCCATTTGGGGTCGACGATCATGGTCCCGAGTCGACCCAGCTTACCCGCGTTAGGCCGCAGACGCCAGAGGGGAGGCCACGGCGACTGTCAGCTTCAACGCCCGGTTAGGGAGCTCCCTCGAGTGGAGTGGGGTCTTTGCGCAGGTCGTTACGCTCTTCCTGTGTTAGCGACTCGACGAGCTGCACCGCTGTCTCGTGAAGCTCGTCGGGAACCGCGCCGTTTCGCAGCAGCCCTGCGAGTCGCTCGGAACTCCCCTCGCCGTATGCGAGCAGGTCTACCACGTGCTCTGAGAAGGAGCTGTCGTGCCCGATCAAGTGGTCGGCTGCACTCACGAGCTTCAGCAACTGAAAGTCGCTGAGATGATCAACTACAGCGGCGACGGCCGCCTTCTGATCCGCATTCACGGCAGGCATGTGCCGCGATAGCCGCTGCGCGGCGTCGGCGGCATCGACGACCGACGTCGCGGGCCCAACCAGTACTCCGATGAGCCGAAACCAGGTCTCGTAGGCGCTTTCCTCGGGACGTGGTTCGAGCGAAGGCGCTTTGCCGTCAGGAATCGTCCGCCCGAAGTACTTCCGCACCAGGGGTATGACGGTGTTGATCAGCGTCCCCTCATCAAGCGGTTGCAGGGCGTAATCCGCCTCGAAGCGATAGTTATCCTTCTCAAAACGGTCCGGCGTGCAAGAGCCTGTCAAGTCGATCCAGACGCTGCGCTCGGTGGCCGGGTCGTGGACCAGCCCGATCATGGGGAATGCACACAGCGACCAATACCACGCGTGGTTGATGTCGCTGGTGAAGCCAAAGATATCGCCATGCACAAATGAAGTGCCGCTTTTCACCTGGACCCCCACCAGTAGACCCTGAGCGACGCCTCCATCGACAAGTTCGATGAAGGCGTCAACGCCTACGTCGCGAAAGAGGACTTCGCGACAGATCTGCTTGGTCTTCGCACACATTTTGCGAAGCGCCAGGACTCCCAACTCACCAGTATGGTCCGTATCGGCAACGGTCGTCATTTATGTTTACCCACCTAAATTTGACGGAATCAGACTAACTAGTAAACAACTACGCCTCAAGGGATACGGGCCAGTGGCTCGGGTGCCACGCGTACGCGAAGCCACCCCTACCCGAGATCTGGGAAATTCAGGAAACGGTATCCGTCCACGGCCAGCGCTGCGTAGCGGCCGACGTAGAGGAAGCGGCATCGGACACGAGCCCAGAGTGACGCGGGCACAACCAAGCATCGCGCCGGTCTACGAGCCCACCTCCGCGATCCGCCATCGCTGCCTCAACCACCACCGCCGTCTCGGCGGTCCCGCCGACCGTGGCAGCCGGCCACCTCGCGTCGATCGTCGACGCTCCCCAGGTCCCCACCCCGCCAACCCCAACCCATTGCGCCCCAACCAGGTCCGGACCCCGCCACTACTGAACTACATTGACCATACAACCAGGTCCGGACCCCGGGGGGGCGCTCTGCATTGCGCCCTTGCCAGCTCGAATCCCGCTGTCACTGGAACGCAAACGCCTCCCCGGGTGGTCCGGACCACCCCAAGGTGAGACAAAATTCCAATGAGGCGGGGGTCTGGACCCCTCCTCTACTGAACTGCATTGCGCGCCGGGCAGGTCCGGACCACCCCTCCCCCTCTCTGCATTGCGTTTCGGGCAGGTCCGGACCACCCCCTCCCTGTCTGCATTGCGGTTGTTCGGGGTCTGGCCCCCCGGGGGCCTCTCTGCATTGAGGGAGCGCTGGGTGTCGACCGCCCCCCTCCCCTCTGCAGAGCGGTTGATCGATATCGACCGGGAGCGATCAGATTCCGTGTCCATGCCCGCGCGGGAGCTCTGACTCCTGGTCGTTCTTCGGCGCTTTGCCGGGGACGAGTCAGGGGAGAAGGGTATGCGTTCATTCAATTTCTCGAATTTGGTGCAGCTGCCGCGCTTGAATGCGCAGAGCTGCATCGCGCTGGGGAGCGCGCTTTGCGCGGCTTTCGATGCGCACGGTTCGGCGGCGCCGGCGCATGTGGCGACGGCGAAGGGGAAGCTGGAGGCTTCGTGTCGGGGCCTGCGCAGGACGTATGCGTCGCGGGTGCCCTTGAGCCCTGAGGACGCGGACGCGCTCCGTGTTGTCGATGCCGAGCTCGACGGCTGCTTCAGCGGGCTCTACTCGGTGCTTCAAGGCTGGACGAAGGTGCCGGCGACTGGCGCGCACGCAGAGAAGGTGACCGCGGCGCGTGAGGTGCTGATGGTGATTTACCCGGATGGCCTGAAGTTTACGCAACTGCCGTTCAAGGAGCAGTGGGCTGAGTCGCAAACGCGGCTCGACCTCATCGACGAGCACGGCATCGAGAAGAAGCTCGATTTGCTCGGGGCGAAGCCTTTCGTCGACGGCATTCGCGTGGCGCACAAGAACTACGGGGATCTACAGGGACTGACGAAGGCCGCTGCGGCGGAGACGGCAATGCTGGAGCTCCGCACGGCGCTCGACGCGTTCCTTGGCTCGGTTCGGGCCTACGTCGTGAAGGTCGCGGCGATCGTCGACGAGGACGACAAAGCATCTGTCGATCTGGCGGATACGCTGCTTCAGCCGCTTCGTGAGTGGGTGACGCGTCCGCCGCGGATTGCCGCGGACGATCCCACGGCGGTGGACCCGATGGCGCCGGAGGCTGCTGTTGCTCCGGTGATGCCGGCAGCGCCCGCTGCTCCGGTGGCTTCGCTCGAGTCGACGGCTCCGGGCATGCCTGGCTCGAGCCCGTTCATCGATGGGAGGGATTGATCGGTTGAGCCCGAGCAGCGACCGCCCATCGCTGCTCGGGCGATCCGCTACGGCCCAATCGCCGCACAGGACTCCGGCACAAGGTGCTCACAAGCCTTTTCGTTGAGCTGCCTCGCCTTCTTTGGGTCCTTGGCGACGCCGAGACCGGCGGCGTAGAGGGCCGACAATTCGGCGCACGATGAACCCCAGCCACGGTCGCACTCTTCGGTAAAGGTCTTTGCCATCCGCGCGCGAATCTCGGCGGCACGCTTGGGGTTCTTCTTTGTCGCTAGGCCGCGCTCGTAGAGCTCTGCGAGGCCGGCGCAGCTGGTGATTTCGCGATTGCATTCTGCTTCGGAGAGCTCGATGCCGCGCGCGCGAGTCTTTGGGTCGTTGCTCTTGACGAGGCGCTCGGCGAGCGCGCCGCACGCGCGGTTCGCTCGGCAGAGAATGTCGAACATCGCGAGCGCCTGTTTTTCGTCCGGTGGGCCGTCGACCCCCTTCTCGAGGAGCGTCGCCGCCAGAAAGCAGTCGCCGGCCCCCGTCCGACACGCGGCGACGATCGCGGTGCGCGCTTTCGTGCGGGCGGAATCGACTTCTTCCGGTGGGGCCTCGGCCTTGAGGAGCAAGTCTGCGAGGTCGGTGCAGGCGTCGCCGTATCCCGCGTCGCAGTCGCGCTGCAAGATCACCTCCTCGCGCGCATTCAGGGAGTCGCTCGAGGCGTCATGACAGGCGTCCGCCTGTCCTAGCGCGCAGGCTTTGGCGCGGAGCGAGTGACGTTCGTTCGCGTCGAGGTCCTGTTGGAACGCGCGCAGCTGGCAGGCGCGGCCGGCATCGAGATCACACGCGCGGCGAAGGGCCGCTCGGGTCGCGAGCGACTCTTGGGATTCCCCTTCGGAGCCGTAGGCCTCCCAGACATCACGACCTGCGGCGGCGGCGCATGCGAGAGCGTCGTGATGGGCGCAGGCGCGCGTCTCGGCCTCTTTGCCTCGCTCCTCGAGGTTCGCAGTCGCATCCTCATCTGCGTCCGTCACGCGGCTGTCCCAAACCAGCGACGCCAGCCGAAAACATGCAGCGGCATCCCCGCCGTCGCAGCTGTTGGTCAGGAGCTCCCGGGCCTTCGATTGCAATTGCTCGGCGCGGGCAACGTCCGCGGGCACGTCGAGACCGTGACGCACCATGCGCTCGAGAAGCGCGCAGCCCGCACCCGACCCGGCTTCGCACGCACGCGCCGCGGTCGCGGCGACTTCGGCGCCGGCTCGCCCGGTCTCCGCTTGCATCTGGGCGAGCGCCGCGCACGCGTCACCGTCGCCCATCTCACACCCGCGCTCGAGCGCGGCTCGGGCCTTCAGAGGAACGCGCTCTGCACCGGCGCCGCGCCAATACATCTCACCGAGCCGCCCGCAGCTGCGTGCGTGCTGCTGCTCACAGCCGCGCGCGCATTCCGCGGCGTTCTTGCACCCATCGAGGGGCAAAGGGGCCGGTGTCGAGGTGCGCGCGGACGAAATGGCGATCGAGACCGGCCCCTGCTGATCCGACGCGGAGCCGCACGCGCTGGACGACGCGACGACGAGGATGCCGAGGGTGGCCCAGCTGTTCACGGGCGCGTCATCGCCGGGGCTCGTCACGAACGCAAAGCCGAAGCAGCGACGCGACCGCGACGTCGCGCCATGCCCTAAAGCTCAATCGCGTGCGCACGACTTCGAGGCGCCGCGATCTCACCGTTTGCCAGAATCCTTTGCCTCGCGTTGCAAGAGCTCGAGGCCACGCGCGCGAGCCTTCGGGTCGTTGCTTTTCACGAGGCGCTCGGCGAGCGCGCCGCAAAAGCCGGTCGTGCGGCAGGGAATTTCGAGCACCGCCTGTATCTCTTTGTCGTCCGGCGGGCCCCCCACGCCCATCTCGAGCAGCGTCGCTGCCTCGTAACAGCTGTCGGCTCCCGCGCGACAAGCAGCGACGATCGAGATGCGCGCCTTCTTGCGCGCGGATTCGATCTCTTCTCGCGGAGCATCCTCCAGATCGAGGTAATCGGCGAGCTCTCGACAAGCCGCGCCGTACCCCGCGTCGCAGTCACGCTTCAGGAGCATCTCTTCGCGCGCGCGAAGGTCTTCACTCGAGGCGCCGAAACACGATTTGGCGTCTCCGAGCGCGCAGGCTTTTTCCCGGAACGAGCGGCGCTCGTTCGGGTCGACCTCGCCTTGCAACGAGAGCACCTCGCAAGCGTCGAGCGCATCGAGAGCGCACGCGCGGCGAAGGGCCGCGTGGGCGTCGACGGCCTCGGGCGACTCCGACAAGGTCGCGAACGCGTCCGCCGAGGCGCGACGTGCTGCGGCGTCGCACGCGAGGACATCACCATTCGCACACGCTCGTCGCTGGAGCTCCATCCCGCGCCGCTTCATCTTCGCTCCCGCCGCCGGATCGGCCGCCGCGCCGACGCCGTCCCAAACC
>JABFXY010000161.1 GCA_013361525.1 Polyangiaceae bacterium
CGACAGGGTGGTTCCCGCGGTGGTTCTCTCGCTCTTTGCCGTCGCCTGCGCGTCGAACTCGTCGAGCTCCACGCCCACGGCGGAGACGACCGGCGACACCGCGGAGCAGACCGCCGAGCCGACCCACACCACGGAGCCCACCGCTTCGGCCCCGCCCACGGCGACGGCGAACGCAGGCGGGAGCGACGACGCGCGTGAGATGACCGCGACCGAATGCAAAGTGCTGGGTCAGAAGCAAGGCGACCTGACGCGCTCGGATCAGACGGCCACCCTGTCGGAGAAGCTCACGCCCGCGCAGCGAAAGTCGGCGCTCGAGAGCATCGACAAGTTCGCCACGCAACAAGCGACGAAGTGGGAGGAGGGCTGTCTCGAGACGCTCGTCGGCAAGATGGCGAGCGAGCAGGCGCTCAAATGCGCGATGGCTGCGAAGACCGTCGCTGCCTTCGCGACCTGCATCGAGGGCCCGCCGAAGTAGGCTGCCTGCGCCGGCTTTTTTCGGTCCGACGCGCTGTTATTCGCGTCGCGCGAGCTTCTCGTAATAGGCTTGGGCCATGGCTGCGCGGGCGGAGAAGTCGGGGGCGGAGGCGAGCTCGATCGCCGAGCAGCTCGACGCCTTCATCGACGCGCAAGTTCAGGTGGCGGTGAAGCCGTACCTCGGCAAGCTCTCCGAGCGCGACCTCGCGTGGATGCGCGAGCGGTTGGCAGCGTCGATCCGAGAAAACCCTGCGATGTTGGCGCTCGCGCGCGCCGGCGTTCCGCTCGACGTGGACGAGAGCGCGGAGATCGCGCGTCCGTCCGCGAAGCGCGACGACGAGCGCTGATCGGGGTCATCGGTGGGATCGGCGAGCGAGCTCGAGACGATGTCCGATCTTCCGACGGAGATCGATCCGCCCGAAGCGGAGCCGCCCTACATGCGCGATCCCGAGCCTCCGCGGCGTGCGCATGCTGAGCTCACGGCCCTCGTCGAGCAAGGCTTGCCGTTGGTGGCGCCCGTCGCACGCCAGCTCGCGAAGGAGCTCGGACGTCTCGCCGACGCGGACGAGCTCGCGAGCGTCGGGCGCGCGGCGCTCTTCGATGCGGCGCTGGCCTTCGACGAGCAGCGCGGCCCCTTCGGGCCCTACGCGAGAAAGAAGCTCAGGTGGGCCATGCTCGACAGCGTGCGGCGCGAGACGCAAGGCCGCGATGCCTACGGCAGAGCGCGCGCCCTCCGTGCCGCCGAGCGCGTCGTCGACGCGATCGCGCCCGCGGCGCCGGATCCCGTGTTGCCGGAGGCTGCGCACGCGCGCCAGCTGGGCGCGATCCTCGCGGCGCAAGCGGCCGCGATGGTCGTCGGTTTGACGGCGCCTTACCGTGACCTGCGCGACGTCACGTCCGACACCTCGGAGACGCTCGCCATTTCGAGCCTCGCCGTTCCGCGAAAGTCCGCGCCGCCACCTCCGCCGGGTCCGGACCCCGAAGACTTGGTGTTGCGGCACAAGTCGTCCGAAGCGCTGGTGCGCGCGATCGCGACGTTGCCGCCTCGCCAGCGCGAGATTGTCGAGCGTCACTACTACGGCGAAGAGCGCTTCGATCACATCGCCGAGAGCCTCGGCATCTCGAAGAGCTGGGCGAGCCGCCTCCACGCCCAAGCGATGGAAGCGCTAGCCAAGGCCCTGCGCGATCATCGATAGTGCGCCCGCCTTCGCTCGGGTTCACGGCTCGAAGCGCACGGCGGAAGAGGACGATCCATGAAGCTGCAAGATGCGAAGATCATCGTGACCGGCGCCGCGCAGGGCCTCGGCTTTCACTTTTCGAAGCGCCTCGCCGAAGAGGGCGCGAGCGTAACGGCCGGTGACGTGAACGAAGAGGGGCTCGCGCGCCTCGCGTCGGAGACCTCCGGCGCGAAAGGCAAGGTCTTCACGCGCCGCCTCGACGTCGCCAACGAAGCGGACACCGCCGCCTTCGTCGACTTCGCCTACGAGAAGATGGGCGGGCTGAACGGCCTCGTGAACAACGCCGGCATCCTTCGCGACGGCCTGCTCGTGAAGGTCGATCGCGAGACCGGCAAGGTGCAGAAGCTCTCGCGCGAGCAGTGGCAGCAGGTCATCGACGTCAACCTCACCGGCGCGACGTGGATGGTGCGCGACGTCGTCTCCAAGATGGTCGAAAACGGCCAGAAGGGCGCGATCGTGAACATGAGCTCGATCGCTCGCCACGGTAACCGCGGCCAGTCGAACTACTCCGCCGCGAAGGCCGCGCTCGCGACCAACACCAAGACTTGGTCCCACGAGTTCGCGAAGTTCGGCATCCGCGTCGGCGCCGTCGCCCCCGGCATGGTCGAGACGCCGATGACCCAAGGCATGAACCAGAAGGCGCGCGATGGGCTCGTCGCCATGATCCCGGTGGGACGGATCGGCGTCCCGGAGGACATCTGGCTCGCGGTGAAGTTCGTGCTCGAGTGCGAGTACTTCAACGGCCGCACCATCGACGTCGACGGCGGCTTGTCGATGTAACGAGGCTTTCGCTCGGGGGGTGGGGTCCCAGCGGCTCCGGCGGGGGTCGTCAGTCGCCGAGCGCCGCGGAGTGGGGTCCCAGCCCCTTCGGGGCTACCCCACTCCGTTTGTTGACCGCAACGCCCTGGCGGCGACTTCCTCCCTGCCCGCCTACGCCGCTGGGACCCCACCCCCAGATCGCTTCTCCGAAGGGGCGGATGCGCTGTCACGTTGGGGGTCGCCTCGGCGCGTGCGGGCGACCGGCCGGACGTGGCCCGGATCGGTTCCAGTTGGCGCGCGTCCGATCTAGGGAGGGCGGGTGTCCGGCTCGACGCCTTTGGAATGCCGTCACCCCCACGACCTCGGCATCGAGGAAGAGCTGGCGATCGCCGAACGGGCGCGCGCCGAGGGTGATTGGAAGCATGCGCTTCATCACTATCTGAACGCGCTTCGGATCGACCCGCTCGCGGCGCAGGCCGTGGCCGCCGTGCGGCAACTTCGGGCTCGAAGCGAAGTGCTCGGCGCGCTGGAGGGGAACGACTTTCTCGGAGCACACGTCGCGCGCTGCTATTTGTTCGCCGACGACGGTCGTCGCGACGAGGCGGTGGGGATCATCGCGCAGGTCGATGACGCGATGCCCGAGCTCGGCGCGGCGGCGCTTCTGCTCGAGTGGTTCGACCCAGCCGCGCCTTCGAAGGAAGCGCGCGGCGCGCTGATCCGCCGCTTGGCTCGCGTCGCGAGCTTTGGTGTCGGCCGTCTTCGCCTCCTGCCCGGAGAGAAGGCAGCCATCGAGCCGTACGCAGAGCTCGCCGCTCGCATCGCGGAGACGGAGGAAGACCCTACGATACTCGGCCTTGCGAGCGGCCTCTTGAGGCGCGCCGATCGCTGCGAAGAAGCGCTCGCGATCGCGGAGCGCGCGGCCAAGACCGGCAGCAGCAACGCGCGCATCGCGCTCGCCCTGGCGCATCGAGCGGCCGGCCGCCCCGCCGTCGCCGCGCAGATCTTTCACGAGATCCACGAGACCTCGAAAGACCCCATCTACCTCGTCGAAATGGCGCGCGCGCTCGCCGAGTCGGGTCGGTATTCCGAAGCGCGCCGCGCCATCGAGCGCGTCGAAGCGCTGACTGGTGTGGAAGGCGATCTCGAGACGAAGCTCTTGCTCGAGTGGATCGCGGGGCGCGCGGCGGGTGACGAGGCTGCGCTGGCGCGCGACTACGATTGGGTTCGACGGCAGGCGATGTGGCACGGCGCGATCCTCGAGATGCGCGACGCGAGCACCAACATGCTGGACGATCCGCGCGCCCAACGAGGTGCCGCGATGACGGTCTCGGTCAGCGGATTCGAGGCGCCGAGTGCGCGGCTCTGCCTGGCGATTCATCAAGGCGCCGGGCCGAACCCGCGCGCGGTGAAGTATTCGTACTCCGACGTTCCGACCCCCGATCCGCGCGTGCCTCGTCGCAAGGTCGAGACGCTCCTGTGGGCAGCGCGCGACGGCGTCATGGAGCAAGCCGTCCCACCACCTGCGACGGAGGTCGTCGCCGTCGTAGCCGAGGTCGCCGCCGAGACGGTGGACCTATTCGCATGCTGGGAGACAGCCGGCCGTCTGGCTCCGAAGATTCGGGAGCACCTCGCCGACGTTGCAGCCGCGATGGTGTACCCGCCCGAGCCCCCGGCCTCGACGACGTCGGTCAAATCGTGGCTCTTTCACTGCCAGATGGCCGCCGCGTGCCTCATCGCCCGCGCGGAGTCGCGCTGGGCCGGCTCGGAGCGAAGACGCATCCTGCTCGACCTCGTCCGCGGCCCGTCGGATTGGTCCACCGCGGCGGCTGTCTTGGCGCTCGGTGAGATCGCCGTGCGCGAGCCGAGCGCGCTTCCGGAGATCCGGCGCGAGCTCATCGCGCTCGCCGAAACGATCCCCGAGACCTGCCATTGCCCCTACGGCGCCACCCTCGCCGTGACAGCAACGAAGGTCCCGCTCTTTCGCGCCGAGCTAGCGCAAGCGCTGCAGGCGACATGGCTGACCGGCTCATCGGACGACATCGAAGACCAGCCCGCGCCGGAACGCGCCGAGCCCGACGCACCCGCCGCGGAGGCCGCGTCGGAGCCCGCGAAGAAGCCATGGTGGAAGTTCTGGTGAGGACCCTCGCGCAACAAGCGCACGCGTCCCCGAGCCCCGCGGTCGACCCCCGCCGCGCGCGCACGCAGCATCGACTCGACTGGTTGAACCAGCGCCGGCGACAGCGAAGCAACGGATTCGACTGGTTGAACCAGCGCCAGCGACAGCGAGGCAACGGATTCGACTGGTTGAACCAGCGCCGGCGACAGCGAGGCAACGGATTCGAGTAGCTGAGCTACTGCGATGGATAGCTTCGCGACGGATTCCAGTGGTTGAACTAGTCATCGAACATTGCGAGGGCGCGGATTTTGTCGGTCGACCCATCGCCAAAGCCCTGGCGGCCGCGGCACGCCGGTGCGGTCTCGCCCCAGTTCGAGCCAGCGAGCGGGGATGGGGTTGCTCCGTAGGCGGGCAGGGAGGAAGTCGCCGCCAAGGCCCTGCGGCCAACGCGCGGAGTGGGGTCGCCCCGAAGGGGCGGGCACCCCACTCCGCCACCCCGGCGACTGACGACCCCCGCCGGAGGAGCAACCCCATCCCCAGCGAGCAAACCCGCTTGTCGGTCTTGAAGTTGAAAGCTATATTCAACTTCACATGTACGTTTGCTGTTGTATCGGGGTCACGGACAAGACGATCCGCGCTGCCATCGACGAGGGCGCAACCACGGTCCAGGAGGTCACCCGATGCACGCGCGCCGGCTCCCGTTGCGGCAGCTGCCGCCCGGAGATCGCCTCCATGTTGGTCGCCCAGGGCTTCGCCGCCGCGGCCGTCGGCTTCGTCGCCCCGCGCCGCCTCCCGATGGTCATGGCGCCCTCCCGCACCCAGCACGCTCACGGCCACGCCCACGAGGCCGAGCACGCCGGCGACCGCAGCGCGGCGTAAATCAGGTTCGGAGGAGCGAGCGCCCGGTGGGGGGTGTCCCCGTAGGGCGCGAGGACTGTGGGAGCGTAGAGGAGGCGAGCATCGCGAGCCTCCTCGTAGCGAGTTCCGGAGGGCCGGAGGGGACACCCCCACCGGGCGCGAGCGGAGGCGCTTGACCGGAACGGCGCTTCTGGCGGACCCTCACCGCCATGAAAGGCCACAAGGAAGTCGTCGAGGTCCTGAACGAGGTCCTCGCTGGCGAGCTCGTCGCGATCAACCAGTACTTTCTGCACTCGCGCATGTGCGACAACTGGGGCTTCAAGAACCTCGCGCACATCATCCGGGCTGAATCGATCGACGAGATGAAGCATGCCGATGCGCTGATCTCGCGCATCCTCTTCCTCGAAGGCCTCCCGAACCTGCAGCGCCTCGACAAGCTCCACATCGGCGAAACGGTGCCGGAGCAGTTCAAATGTGATCTCGATCTCGAGACCGGCGCGATGAAGGTCCTGCGCGACGGCATCGTCCTCTGCCGCGAGAAGGGCGATCGCGTCAGCGAGGAGCTCCTAGCCAACATCCTCGAGTCCGAGGAGAAGCACGTCGATTGGTTGGAGACCCAGCTCGGTCTGCTCGCGAAGCTCGGCGAAAAGCACTACCTCGCCCAGCAGCTCCACGAAGAAGACTGACCGTTCGACCCACCTCGCGCGGTCCCTGCTCGCGCCGCCATATGATAGACATCCTTCCACGTCGGCCCGGTGGGCCTGTGGAACTGTCCCTCCATGTGCGGTATGAATCGGCAAACGGGGCGGTAGGGTTTGCGACCGCGTGGGCTTCACCACGCGGTCGAGATCAGGCGTGATGGGGCCCCTCCAAGCGCCACACGCAGTCTTTCTCGATCGCGCAAGGGTTTGCGCGAGTTGACCGATTGGTGTCATGTCGAAGGTCCTCGTCGTCGACGATCAGCGAAATATGCGGACGACCCTCGCGCTCATGCTTCGCGGCGCGAGCTACGAGGTCGATGAGGCGAGCGACGGTGTCCAGGGCGTCGAAATGGGCTCGAAGGGCGCCTACGACGTCGTGCTCACCGATCTCCGGATGGGGTCGCAGGACGGCATCGGCGTCCTCCGCGCAGTAAAAGAGGCGCAGATGAACACCGAGGTGATCGTCATGACCGCCTACGGAACCATCGAGAGCGCCGTCGAAGCGATGCGTCTCGGCGCGTTCGACTACATCCAGAAGCCCTTCACCGAGGAAGAGCTCCTCGTGAAGGTTCAGCGCGCGATCGAGAAGCGGCAGCTCTCCGGCCACGTGCAGCTTCTGACGACCGAGTTCAAAGAGCGCTACAAGTTCGAGAACATCGTCGGCCGCTCGCAGGCGATCCGCGACGTGCTGGGCCGCATCGTGAAGGTGGCCCCGACCGACGCGACCGTCCTCATCCAAGGCGAGAGCGGCACCGGCAAAGAGCTCGTGGCGAAGGCGATCCACGCGAACAGTCGCCGCATCGATCACCCGTACGTTCCGGTCAACTGCGCCGCGATCAGCGAGACGCTCCTCGAGAGCGAGCTCTTCGGTCACGCGCGCGGGTCGTTCACCGGCGCGATCAGCGCTCGCAAAGGCCTCTTCGAAGAGGCCGACGGCGGCACGTTCTTCTTCGACGAGATCACGGAGACGCCGCTCTCCTTCCAGGCGAAGTTGCTCCGCGCGATCCAGGAGAACGAGATTCGCCGCGTCGGCGAGAACAAGCCGATCGGCATCAACGTCCGCATCATCGCCGCGACGAACCTCGATCTGCTGCAGGCCGTCGCGGAGAAGCGCTTTCGCCAAGACCTCTACTACCGCCTCAACGTCGCGCGCTTCGTGCTCCCGCCGCTCCGCGAGCGTCGCGAGGACATCGGCATCCTCTTCGGGCACTTCCTCGACAAGTACAACAAGAAGATGCACGTCCGCGCGAAGGTCGCCGACGGGGTCATCGAAGCGTTGATGAACTACGACTTCCCCGGCAACGTCCGCGAGCTCGAGAACATGGTCGAGCAGGCGGTCGCGCTCTCGGGCGGCGGGATGATCTCGGTGGACGACGTGCTTCCGACGTCGGGCACGCCCACGCAGCGTCAAGCTTCTGGGCGCACGCTCGCGGACGTGGTCGACGGCGCCGAGCGCCAAGCGATCGAAGCCGCCCTACGCGAAAGCGACGGCAGCCGCGAGCGCGCCGCCGAGGTCCTCGGCATCAGCCCGACGACGCTCTGGCGGAAGATGACGCGTCTCGGGATCTCGTATCCGGCCAGCGGTCTTTCTTGAGAGTCGACCGTCTCGATTACGACCTCCCTGCCGAGCTCATCGCGGCGCGACCCCCGGCGGACCGCGATGGCGGCAGGCTCATGGTCCTCTCCCGCGGTGCCGAGCCTGCCGATCGCCGGATCGTCGATCTTCCGGATCTGATTCCGCCCTCTGCGCTCGTCGTGGTGAACGACACGCGCGTCATGCCCGCGCGGCTCTTCGGTCACAAACCGACGGGCGGCAAGGTGGAGTTGTTGCTCCTCGAGCGGCTCGAGACGCGCGGCGAAGACGCAGAGATTTGGCGTGCGCTCGCGCGTGCGTCGAAGGCGATGGGTGAGGGGACCCGCGTCGCGATCGACAAGGTCGAAGGCTTTCGCGCGGACGTCGTTCGAAAGGACGAGACGGAGCCAGGCACGATCGACGTTCTTCTCACGGCGCCGACTGGCAAGAGCGTGACTGCGGCGATCGACGAAGCGGGGCACGTGCCGTTGCCTCCTTATGTGGGTCGCGAGGACGAGCCCGAGGATCGCGAGCGCTACCAAACGATCTTCGCCCGGCGCGCCGGCGCCGTCGCAGCACCGACGGCCGGCTTGCATCTGTCGGAGCGGCTGGTGGCTCGCCTCGAAGAGAAGGGCATCGCGTTCACGTCGGTGACGCTGCACGTCTCGCTCGGCACCTTCCAGCCCGTGAAGGTCGACGACCTCGACGAGCACCCGATGCACGCGGAGTGGTACGAAATAGGCGACGCCGCGCGGGACGCGATCGCCGCCGCCCGCGCACGAAACAGCCCGGTCATCGCGATCGGCACGACCGCCGTTCGAGCGCTCGAGAGCGCGGCCGATCCCGAGCGGCCTGGTCATGTCCTCACGCGCTCCGACCGGACTCGCCTCCTCATCCAGCCGGGCTACACCTTCAAGGTCGTGGACGGCCTCCTCACCAATTTTCACCTGCCCCGATCGACGCTCCTCGCGCTCGTCTCCGCGTTCGCCGGGTACGAGGAGACCCTCGCGGCTTATCGAGCGGCCGTCGAGCGCCGCTATCGATTCTTCTCGTACGGCGACGCGATGCTGGTACTCGACCGGCACGAAGCATGAGACCGCAGGCACCCGGCTACGATTTCCGCACGATCGCGCAAAGTGGCAACGCCCGAGCCTGCGAGCTCGTGACGCCGCACGCCGTGGTCGAGACTCCGACGTTCATGCCGGTCGGCACGCAAGGCTGCGTGAAGACGCTGACGCCGCACGAGGTCGCCGCGACCGGTGCGCGCATCGTGCTCGGCAACACGTACCACCTCTGGCTGCGCCCGGGCGCTGAGGCGATCGACACGTTCGGCGGGCTCCACGGCTTCAGCAAATGGCCGCACGCGATGTTGACCGACTCCGGTGGCTTCCAGGCGTTTTCGCTCGCGAAGCTCCGCAAGACGACGGAGGACGGCTTCTCGTTCAAGTCGCACATCGACGGCGCCGCGAAGCACCTCTCGCCGGAGGAGGCGATGCGCGTTCAAGGCCTCATCGGCGCGGACATCGCGATGCAGCTCGACATCTGCCCGCCGGGCGGCGCGCCGCGCGACGAGATCATCGCGGCGTGTGCGCGGACGACGCGCTGGGCGAAGCGCTGCCTGGTCTCGCGCCGGAAGGACCAAGCGGTCTTCGGTATCGTGCAAGGAGGCTGCGACGTCGGTCTACGGCGGGAGCACGCGGCCGAGCTCGGCGAGCTGCCTTTCGACGGGCTCGCGCTCGGCGGCTTCAGCGTCGGCGAGCCGATCGAGTCGATGCACGCGACGCTCCCCGAGGTCGCGCCCTCGCTCGATCCCGAGCGCCCTCGTTACTTGATGGGCGTCGGCACGCCGCGCGACCTCGTCATCGGCATCGCCGCGGGCATCGACATGTTCGATTGCGTGCTTCCGACGCGCAACGCGCGCAACGGCCAGGCTCTGCTCGAACGCGGCAAGGTCGTCATCAAACAAGCCCGATACAAGGAGGACAAGTCCCCGCTCGACCCGTCCTGCTCTTGCCCGTGTTGCAGCGGCGGGTACTCGCGCGCCTACCTCCGTCACCTGTTCCTCGCCGGCGAGATCCTCGTCTTGCGCCTCTTCACGCAGCACAACCTTCATCTGTACGGAGAGCTCGTGCGACAGGCGCGTAGGTCGATCATCGACGGAACCTGGGCTGCCTTCGCCGCAAAATGGTCACAGGCAGGCATCGGCGATCCGGATTGATTGCGGTCGGTCGCAGCCGTTGAGTCGGCGACAAACCGTGATAGCGTCAGTTCGGGGCCGATGAGCCACGATCAGAAGAAGGTCTTGGGAAAGATCCTGCTCGAGCAGCAGGCCGTGCGTCCCCAAGATCTCGAACGAGTCGCTGCAACGCGTGAGCCCGGAGGGCCGCCGCTCGCGTCCCGTCTCATCGAAGCAGGTCTCGTGACCGAGCTCGAAGCGTTGAAGGCGCTGAGCGCGCAGCGCGGTGTTCCGGGCCTCGATCTGCACCAGATCTGCATCAAGCTGATCGACCTCTCCTCCATCCCTCGCGAGATCGCGCTCGTCCACAAGCTGCTCGCCGTCCTCGACCGCCAGGATCGCATCTTCATCGCGATGGCGAACCCCGAGGACAAGAAGGTCATCGAGGAGATCGAGTTCGTCACGGGCAAGCGCGTCTTCGCGTACATCGCGCTCGAGGCGACGTTGCTCCGCGCGATTCGGGACGCGTACGACGCGCGCGATCGAGGCGAGACGCACTACGTCGGCCCGACCTGTCCCGCGGAGGTCTTGCGCCGCGCGGGGCTCGACCCGCGGCACTACGGTCGCGGCGATCAGCCTGCCGCTGCAACTGCGCCTCCTGCGTCGCCGTCACCGCCGCCGCCGATGGCCGCTCCGGGGCCGGGCGCGCCGCCGGCGCAACCGGCTCCGGCAGCAGCAGCGCGCACCGCTGCGCGCCCCGGCGGGTCGGCCCACGGTTCGAGCGATAGCATCCCGCGCGCGGCGCCCGCTGGAGCTGCGCCTGCAACGGCCTCGCGTCCGCCGGCCGCGCGGCCCGGCGGGTTTGCCTCGCCGATCGCACGCGTCGAGTTCCAATCCGCGGCGCCGCCGGCCCCGTCGCCGTCCGCTGCACCTCCCGTCGGGCTCGGTGGGCTCACGCCGCCGACAGGGAAGGGATCATCGGCCTCGTTCCGCGCCGTGCCGGCCAACACCGAGTCCCGCTTCCGTCCGTCGACCTCGCGCATGCAGGCGGTCAAGCCGTCGGTCGTCGTCGATCCGAAGATGGAGCAGGCGGTCGACGCCGAGATCAACGAGGCGGATTTCGGCGACCTCAACGAAGAGGTTTCCATCGCCGGTCAACCGCTCCCGAAAGAGGCCGTGCCGGTGCCTGCCGGCAAAAAGAAGGTCCTCATCGTCGACGACGAGCGCGAGATCCGCGTCCTCATCCGGCGCCTGCTCGAAGAGCGCGGGCACATCGTCGTCGAGGCGGACCGAGGCAAGCTCGCGCTGCAGATGCTCAAGCTCGAAAACCCGGATCTCGTCGTGCTCGACGCGATGCTGCCCGAGGTCCACGGCTTCGACATCGCGAAGCGCATCCGCGGCTCGACGCGCTACGGCCACATCCCGATCATCATGGTTTCGGCCGTGTACCGCGGCTGGCGCTTCGCCCAAGACGCCAAGCAGAGCTACGGCGTCGATGCGTACCTCGAGAAGCCGTTCCGTGTGCAAGAGCTCGTGACGGTCATCGAGACGGCGCTGAAAGACGGCCGCACCCCCGCCGATCCGGAGCGCATGAGCTCCGACGCGGAGAAGCTCTTGAACGACGGCGTCGAGGCCTACCGCGCCGGAGACCTCGAGCGAGCGACCGAGCTCTTACAGCGCGGCGTCGTCATCGATCCGTTCGCTTACCGGCTTCGATTCCACCTCGGCTTGCTGCTCGGCAAACGCGGGCTGCTTTACGACGCGATCGAGCAGCTCGAGCGGGCCGTCCAGATCCAGGGCTTGCACTTCCCGAGCTTGAAGAACCTCGCGATCCTCTACCAACAGGCCGGTTTCCGTAACAAAGCCCTCGAGGCCTGGGAGCGAGCGCTCGGCGCGGCTCCCGACGACGACACGAAGCGCGCGATCAAAGAGCACATCGTCTCGCTGCTCTGAGGTCCGCGGGCACCCGGGCAAGCTAGGTGCACTTCACGCATGCTTCGCACGGCGAGCCGTGCGAATTTTCACGGCCCCCCTGTGTGCAGGGCTCGCAGGATCGTCTAACCTACCGACTACGGCGGAAGGCGAGAAAAATCGGTGAAGTTCGTCTGCGACAACTGCAAGGCCAAGTACCAGATCGGCGACGAAAAGGTCGCGGGGAAGACCCTGCGCATGAAGTGCCGCCGGTGCGGGCACATGATTCAGGTCGCAGCCAGCGTCACGGAGAGCTCCGTCTCGACGAAGCTTCCCACCGAGCAGGCGACTGGTAGCGCGCCCGAGCCGATCGAGGCAACGCCCCCGCCGGGCCCTGCTTTCGCGACCCCGGCTTCGCAGCCTTCATTGACCGACTCACCGCTCGAGGGTCCTGCTGATGGTGGACGCGACGACGAGGGCGCGACGATCGTCAAGCCGTCGCCGCTCTTCCTGTTCGAGAGCCAGAAGCTTTCGCCCGGACGTCCTGTTCCCGCAGCGCCCCCCTCCGTAACCGGGAGCGGGTCGATCCCGCGTCCGTTGCACGCCGCTCCTGCACCGCCCCCGTCCTCGCTCGGTGCACGACCTTCATCGCCGCCCGCGCCGCGCATCGTTCCACCCGCGCGGGCCTCGATGCGTTCGACCCCGCCTCCCGCGGGGATGAGCTCGCCGGGCACGTCCGTGCCGCGCGCGCCGCTTCGCGCGACGTCCGGCGGCACCGCGGCTGCGCTGGCCCAAGCTCCGATCGGCGTTGCACAGCCAACGCCCATTCGTCCCGGCCTCGCGGCCGCGCCGATGCCCACGCATGCGGTCTCGAGCCCCGGGTTGTACGGAGGCTTCGTCGAAGCCGTCTCCGCGCCGCAGAGCTCGAGCGCGCCGCTTCCCACGGAGGACTGGTACGTCGGAATCGCCGGAGTCCCCCTCGGTCCCGTGCGACTTTCCGTCCTTCGCGAGAAGGCCTCGCAAGGACAGGTCGACGCGGCGTCTCTCGTCTGGCGCGAGGGCTACGAAGAGTGGCAGGCCGTCAGCAAGCTGCCCGCGCTGCTCGAGCTCGTCGAAGACGCGCGGCTCGGTCGCAACAGCCGCGCGAGCGCGACGCCTGCACCGGGCATGGTCGGCGCGCAGAGCTCCTCTTTGGGCTCGTCACCAGTCGTTCCGGAGGCCGCAATGAGCCTCCCGTTCGATCTCGTACGCGGTGCGCCGCACGCCCCGGGCACGCGCCCCATCCCCCCTCCTGCGGACTCGAACGTCGGCGATCGTCCCGCATCGTTGGGGCTCCAAGCACCTGCTGCCAAAGGCGTGGACGTCGTCAGCGATCCCTTCGCGCCGAAGCCGGCGGCGACCGGCGTCGATGCGCCGATGCCCGCGCCGAGTGGTTACGGCCTCACGACGACCGCGGGCTTCTCCAACGAGAAGGTCGCCGCCGATCTCGAGCGGCCGAGCATCTCCGCCGAGCCGGTCGAGCCGCGCAAGAAGCGCGGTCTTCACCCGATGGTGTGGGCGTTCATCGCGATGGCTGCCGCGTTCGGTGGCGTCGCCGCGTGGGCGGTTTTCCTTCGCAAGCCCGACGTCGTCTACGTGAACAACGCCAACACCGCGTCCGCGGGCGACTCCAACCCTGGCGGCGCCGCTCCCCCTGCGCCCCCGAAGGGCGACGCGACCGCGGACACGACAGCCGAAGCGACCGCGGCCGTCGATCCGATGTCTTCATCGACCGCGGGCGCGGTCGCGATGCCGGGCGGTGGGCCCCGCGGCACGGGCGGCGCGACGACGAGCAAACCGGGCGAAACCGCCACACCCTTCGACACATCCGGCTTCGGCGGACCGAGCACCGGCCCGAAGACGACCGGTCCGGACAGCGGCCACACCGGCAGCGGTCCGTTGAGCTCCGGCGAAGCGCAAGGCGTCGTCGCGAAGAACTCACCGCGTGTTCGTCGTAACTGCTGGGACCCTCAGGTCTCCGCGCGCTCTTCGGACGCACCGAACAGCGTGAAGGTGAACGCCACGCTCAATGTCGGCGCCGACGGCAGCGTGAAGAGCGCGAACGTCAGCGGCGGCAACGAGAAGCACTACCCCGGCCTCGTGAGCTGCGTGCAAAGCCAGGTGAAGGGTTGGCGGTTCCCGCCTTCGGGTGAGGGCGGCACGGTCGTGGTTCCCTTCGGCTTCAACGCGCAATAACCGCCCACCCAATCGCCGCCTCTATGGCGGGTGAGGTTTCCCATGGATCGACTCGAGGTCGTCGTCGGAGACATCACCCGCCTGGCGCTCGATGCGATCGTCAATGCCGCGAACGAGCGCATGCTCGGCGGCGGCGGTGTGGATGGCGCGATTCATCGCGCCGCGGGGCCCGAGCTGCTCACCGCCTGTCGCGCGATACCCGAAGTGCGCCCCGGCGTACGTTGCCCGACGGGCGATGCCCGCATCACGCCGGGCTTCAACCTGTCCGCGCGCTACGTCATCCATACCGTCGGACCGGTCTGGCGCGGCGGCCAGGAAGGTGAGCCCGCGCTCCTCCGAGCTTGTTATCGCTCATCGTTGAAACTCGCCGTCGATAACGGCCTTCACACGATTGCGTTCCCGGCGATCAGCACCGGCGTCTTTTCGTATCCGCCGCGCTCCGCCGCCCGCGTCGCAACCGACGTGTGCAGGGCCTTCCTCGCGGAGAATTCCGGGTTCGAGCGCATCGTGCTCGTCGCATTTCGAGAAGCGGACGCGGCCGTGCTTCGCGCAGAGGCGCAAAGCACGGCCTGACGGTCAATCGCGCAGGCACGTCATGAACGTCGCGGCACCCGCTTGAGGCTGCGCATTTCCGACGAAGCGGATCTGTCGCGCCTCATCGCTCGGGCAATGCGCGACAAGCTCCGGATTGCCGGTCGGCGGCGCGGACGTCGCGTCGACGTAGCACCACCCGTCGCCTTGCGACGAAGCGGATGGATTCGGCTCGTTCCGACAAGTCTCTTCCTCCGCGCCTTGCAGCTGCGCAATCTCGCAGAAGCAGTTCCATCCCGGGTCCTCGTCGGATGTTTTGATCGCCGCGACGGCACCGAACAACGGATTCGGCGAGCCGTCCGCGAAGGTCTCGGGGATGGAGACTCTGCCCTCGTCCGCGTTGCATTGGCAGCTCTCCGCTGCGACGCGCGTCTCGATGATCGCGCAGGTACCGTCGTCGACAGGCAGCGGGAAGGGCAGGCACGTGCCGGCGAGCTGTTGCTTCAATCGATCGACGATCGCCCCCACCGCGGGTCGGTACCCATAGATGGGCGACGACGGATCGCTCGCCTCGGCCGGGCAGATGGAAGCGAAGATTCCCTGGTTCCCCAGACCGCGTAGTACCGCGAGCTCGCGAAGCCCCGGGTAGGCCATCGCTCTCGCTTGTGTCGTTCCGTCGCAGAGCGGGTTGTCGCACTCTCCTGCTACGCAATCGTCGCAAGTGTGGCCGTTCTCGAGGGGTGTCGCGAGCGGGAAGATGCACGCATATTGGAGGGTGTCCGGCCCATCCGTGGGGTCCGAAGGGTCGTAAATGCTCCAATCGTTGCCATTGATGGGGTTCGGCTCGGACGGCGAATAGCCCAATAGCGAGCTCGAACCTTCGCGTGGCACGGTCGATTCGATCATGAACGGCTCCTCGGGGTCGACGTGATGATCCGGATCGCCCAGGAGGTAATCGAGATCGTCTGCGAGCTCGGCGTATGTCTTGAAGCCCCGCGCGAGGTCCGGCGCGCCGGCCTCGTCGCGACGGGCAATTGCTTGCCAGGGCACACCGACGAGGCCGGCCACGACGATCCGATCCTCGCTGCGCGGCAAAATGCCCAATTCGGGCGCGCCTCGGAAGAGTGGATTGTCGACGGCGTCGCCTTCGTACGCGACGTCGGCCGGATTGATCTTCGGGCGGCTGAATGCGTTCACGTAACGAGCCGTCGGGTAGAGGAAGTCGACGCCGTAACGCTCCTTTTGGCGATAACACTTAAGGTTTTGGTGGTCCTCGACGACGTCGTAGCGCCCATCGGACGACGCGTTGCAGTCTCCACCGGCGTCGCAGCCGCTCGGGATCGGCAACGCGCAGCTCGTGCAACATTCGCTGAGCGGATCCGTTTTGCATTCGCTCGTCGATCGGTAGAAGGGACCGCCCAATGCGAGATAGCCGTGCCCTTGGATGTCGCCGTGTGCGGCCGTCGCCGCACCATCGCGGATGCTGAAGGAGCAATCGTTTTCGTCCGAGAGCACGAGAACGGCAACCAATGAATCCGGACGCAGGAAGTCGCCGCGCTGTTGAAGGACGACCTCGTCGGTGCCGACCGGCACGAGGTTCCCATCGTCGACGACCAGCTCCGCATAGGGATTCGGGTCGACCAGGAAACGAAGGACGGACTCGAGCTGCATTTCGTATCCGCAGCCGACCTGATCGACACCGAGCACCATTCGCGTGAGGTCGTCGACGAGGACCGCGGGGTCCGTCTGGCCGTCGCGGACACCATCGGCATCCCACGCCAGGAACCCTTTGCCTTGATAGTCCGTGACGACACTTCCGTCGGAGGTCCGAACGAGGAGGTGACCCTTGTCGTCGGGCTGAGCCACGGCGCCGCAGGCATTGCTGGTCAGATCGCCCAGCGACGAGCTCACGACGCCGATGTTGATATCGCGAACGGGAGGAAACTCCGGCGCCGACCCGGCCGGGCAGGCCCCTGTTGCATCGACCGTGAATCCCGTGGGCGCGCCGGTGCTGTCGACACAGGATGGCGTGAGCAGCCACGCGACCAGATCGGGAACCGCCGCCGCGAGGATCTCTTGTTTGTCGCGCATCGAGATGGAGTTGTCGATCGCGAACAGCAGATCGAGCTTGTCGGCGGGCTTGGTCTCGAACCGCTCGATGGTCGTCGGGCCGTCATCGGGAACGAGGTCGTCGTCGTCATCGTCGTCGGAGCACCGGCAACCCGACATGGCGACGCAGGCGGCGAGGCCCGCGAGCGCCCAGCGCTTCCAATCGAGGACGAATGAGGGGTGACGAACCTTCACGCGGACAAGCATGTGGCGTGCGTGGAGGCGCCCATCGTTCGCCATCACGCCAGCCACACAAAGCGAAGAGCGCACGCGCACGGCTGCCAACGAAGTTGACACAGCTCTCTTCGGTTTGTGGCGAAACGACGCTGTCCGATCGTCGAAGCAGCGCTCTGCGATATGGCAATTGCACCGCGCGCCGGTTGCTCAACAATGAATGCTCGCGCCGAGCTCAGCCTTCGGTCGCCGACGAAGCAAAGGAGCCTCGAATGCTGCTATCTCGATCGTTTCGTCGACGAGCGTCCGCCGCGTTTTGCCAGGCCCGCGCTCGAGGAGGATGGGTCGTCGCGGCTTGTTGCATCGTCGCGTGTACGTTCCCCGACCTGACATTTCAGAGCGAGGGTGGCGGCGGCGCCGGCGCCGGCTCTGGCATCGGTTCTGCTGCGGGCGCCGGTGGAACGCCGGGCTCCGTCGGCTCACAGGGGACGCAGGCATCGGGGCTCTCCAGCAGCTCCGGAGGTTCCCGCGGTGACGGATCTGCTCCGCCTGCGATGGGAGGCGACGCGTCGACGGGCGGATCTTGGGCATCCAGTGGAGATGGCGGGGAACCAACCACGAGCGCTGGACCAGACGGTGGAACCCCAGTAGGGCAGGGCGGAGAGCCGGGTCACGGCGGCGAGCCCGGCCAAGGCGGCGAAGGCGGAGCGCCGCCGACATGCGTGGACGCGGACGGGGATGGATACCTGAGCCCTGTGTCGGCGATCGAATGCGAAAGCCTTCCCGCCTATTTAGGCAAAGATCCCGATTGCGACGACGGCGATGATTCGACCCACCCTGACCAAACCACCTTTTTCGCCGTGCCTCGACCGGGCGGCAATTGGGACTACGATTGCTCCGGCGCCGTCGAGACCGAATATCCGTGGACCTGCCAATCCCCGTGTGAGGATTGGCTGCCAGTGTCCCCCGGCGCACAGGGTTGCGGCGACTCGAGCAGCATGAAGACTTGCAATCTCTTGCTGGGATGTTTGACGCCCGGCACCGGCTCCGTTCAAACGCAGCGCTGTCACTGAGCGTTTTCTGCGAGCGCCTCGTTTCGATCGGCAGCACCGAAAATCGATACCGGTTCGCGGAAAGGTCCCTAAGATGCGAGCCTTCCATGAAAGGCCTGCAACGGATTGGCTGCATCCTTATGCTGGTGTCGTCTTCGGCGACCGCAATGGCCGACGACGGGGCACCTGCACCCGACGAGATCACGCTGAAGTCCGGGGAGACGATCCGCGGAAGGGTCCTGACGGTCGAGCGTGGATCCAAGGTCGTGCTCGTCGACGAGGCAGGAAACGAGCGCACGCTCACGTGGGCGGACGTCGCGGACGTCGAGCGCGGAAAACACACGGCCAAGCGAAAAAGCCGCGCGCTGCCGACACCCGGCCCGGAAGGGCCGGGGTACGACGAGCCGTTGCCCGAAGAAGACGAATACGAAGAAGCTACCTCCGATGTGGACGAGAGAGCGCCCGTCGATCACGAGCTGACAGTCCAGGTGAGGAGCAACGTGCCCGTCGACCTCGTTCAACGCGTCGGGCGCGAGCGGGGCGTTGGAAGTGTGACGGAGCGCACGAAGCCGACCACCGTCTGTCGTGCTCCGTGCGAAGCGACCATCGATCCCCGCGAAGGCAGCCTCATCGTGACCGGAGACGGGATCATCCCATCGCCAGGTTTCGTCCTGGACAGGTACGACGAGAGCGCGACGGTCTACGTCGATACCGGCTTCAAAGCTCGGCGCCAAGCCGGATTGGGGATCATGATCGCGGGCGGTGTCGGCACGCTGGTCGGGGGAACGTGGTTGACCGTCGCGTTGATCGCGGACCAGCCCGACGAAATGAAAATCGCCGGGGCCGCCGTCGGCGGAGCGAGCCTTCCGGCCTTGGTCACCGGCATCGCGCTGTTCGCGGGGACGCGCACTACGGTCGAGATTCTTCCTGGGAAGTCCCGTCCGCCGGAGCGGCACGACAAGGACGAAGAGACGGCGATGTTCGAGCTCGACCGAAGGCCCAGCCCGATCGAGCCTCGGTACTGGCTCGGAGAGTTTTGAGCATGAATCTCGACCGAACGATTGGGGTCTTGGCGCTCGCGCTCGCCGTCACTTCGTGCGGCTCGTCCGAGGTGTACACGCGCTCGTCGACGGCCGCGTCCAAGCACGCGAAGAAGCCGAAAAAGGCCACCGCCGAAACCGCAATGAGCATGGAGCTCGAGCCGCTTTCGGACGAGGAGGTTCGAGACATCATCCGGACGACCAGCGAGGCTCGATCGCTGCCGGCGAAGCGCGAGATTGCGGTCGTTCGTCTTCCGGAGAAGGAATATCGCGAAGACGTCGCCAAGCGGTACCGCGACGACGCGAAACCCGATGAGGCGTCTGCGTCCGATGCGTTCCTCGTCGGATTCGATTTTTTGCCGCCACCCGACAAACGCGTAGGGATCGCCAGCGCGAGCGAGGTCGCCAACGAGCAAGTCGCCGCCTTCTACGACGTCCGAGAGGCGAAGGTCTATTTGCCGATCACGCGCCCGCAGTCGGAGCAAGAAGGAAGGCTCCACCGCGCGATCTTGGCGCACGAGGTCCACCACGCCCTGCAATATCAGCACTTTTCATTGAAGGACACGACACCGCGAAACAGCGACGAACGCCTCGCCCGGCTCGCGCTGGTCGAAGGTGACGCGATGGTCGCCATGGGGGCCTTCTTGGGGGCAGAGCTCGGTGCACCCGTCGGCCGCACATTGAGGCGCATCCGAGAGGCGACGGAGCGTGTGCCCTCGACCGCGCTGGCACACGAGCAGAAAGACTCGGCGCTCGCCCGGGCGCTGGAGCTCGCGCGTGAGCGCCTCAAGTTCCCCTACGAAGGCGGCATGTTGTTCGTGTCGGACGTGTTTCGGGCGGGCGGGTTCTCGCTCGTCGATCGGATGTATCAACAGGTCCCGACGACCACCGAGCACATCCTTCACCCCGAGAAGTATCTCGCCGGCGAATTGCCTGCACCGATCAAAGACCTCGCCGCTCCCCCTTCTCTGAAGCTCGTCGGTTCCGACACCTTGGGAGAGCTTCAAACGCGCGTCTTGCTGCGCCGTTGTATGGATTCGAGCACGGCCGACGAAGCAGCGGCCGGTTGGAACGGTGACCGCTTTTTCTCCCTGCGTGACCAAGGCGGGCACCTCGGTATGGCGTGGGTCAGCGCCTGGGACAGCGAAGCCGACGCCGTCCAAGCCGAAAAGGCGCTCGCGTCGGCGACCGATTGTTTCCAGGAAAACAGCGCCGGCACACTCACCATTACGAAATCGTTTCGGGTGCAACGAAAGGGAGCCGTCGTCGCCTTCGTTCGTGGGCTCGACGCCGCACAGCAAGAGCAGCTCGCCACGAAGCTCCTTGGTCTTCCCGGTGTGGCGCCGACCGCGGTCGCGCTCACCAATCTTCGGATCCCCGCGCGCGTCGAGCTCCCCGAGCCGGAGGAAGGGACGTTGGAGGAGGGCATCTACCACAACGAATGGCTCGGTCTCGTCGGTCGCGTGCCGAAGAACATGTTGGCCGAGGTCGGTGAAGACGAGGGCGTCGAGCTGGTCATTTCGAGACCCGACAAACCCGTATTTGGTGGCGTCTACGTCTCCACGCGCATCACCAGCGACGAGCACATGGAGCGGACGTTCCATGAAGCGGAGCAAGGCCTCGCGAGGGCGCTCAAACGGCGCGGGCTGAAGCTCGTCCGCGTCAAGAGCGGATCCATGCAGACCCCACTCGGCGCAGCGACCGAGCGCGTCTACAAGGTCGAAGGGACGAAGGCCCGCACGCGGTTGGTCCTCGTTCCGATCTGCGCCGGTACCGGGTCGATCGTATTCATGATGACCCACGGCAACGACAAGGCGAAGCGTGTCCTCGACGGTTGGCTCGAGTCGTTTCGCTTCTATGACGGGCGCAATCTTCGCGCTTGCGATTACCTCGACCCGAAATAGCCCCCGCGCGGCGTCCCCCCCCGTTGGGGGACTTTCGAGACCGCGAATCGAGTGCTGCTCTGCTGACGCTTACGCGCCGGCGACGAGCAGCTCGCTGCTCGCCGTCCGCGCGTCCATCGCGGGAGGCTCACATGACAAGGTGTTCGACGGCGTCGCTTCGACTGGCCGTCTTGGGGCTCGTTCTGTCCTCCATGACGGGTTGTGGCGAAGGCGGGCTCGGCAGTGGAGCAGGCGACGAAGGCGGGCAGGGAAACGAAGGTGGTAATTCAGGCCAAGGTGCCAATGGACAAGGCGGTCTGCCCGGACAGGGTGCCGGGCCGGGGCAAGGCGCAGGGCCTGGACAAGGCGGCGGGCCCGCAGAGGGTGGGGGACCGAGCGCTCCGGAAGGAGCGTATTTCCCCGGCGGATGGATGTACGAAGACATCTCCAGTGCGCCGGTAGCGGGAGATTCGGCGACCGTCACGCAATGGCTCGAGGACAACGGCAGTTGGGGCACGGGCGAGCTGCGCATCGACTTTTCGATGGAGGTATTGCTCGCGGACGCAGACACCCCGTTTCTGTCGTTCGAGCCGACCGACGACTTCTACGATCCCGATTGCGACCACGTCCCGGTCCCAGTGCCTGTCGGCGGGGCATTGGAGGGCGAAGCGGGATACGAGTGCGAGTCGGACGGCGACTGCCACCTCATCGTGAGAAGCGACTCGGATATGCGGCTGTACGAAATGTGGCGCGCGAACATGGATGGCGGCGGCTTCTATGGTGGATGTCTGGCCGCCTGGGACATGACCCGTACCTATGGGCCCGAAGGTCGCGGTGAGCAATGCACGAGCGCGGACGCCGCCGGCTTCCCGATTGCGCCGTTGTTGTTTACGGCGGAAGAGGTGGCGTCCGGCGAAATCAACCACGCCATTCGCTTCATTCTCCCCAATAGCCGAATGCGCGACAATGCGTATGTCCGTCCCGGAACACATGCCGGAGCCCCGAGCGGACCCGAAGAGGCGCCCGTCTATGGGTCTCGCTGGCGCTTGCGAGCGGACTTCGATCTGGAGGTGTTGCCGAACGAGGGCGCCCGGGTCGTCGCGCGCGCGATGCAGCGATATGGGATGGCGCTCGCCGACGGTGGCAACATCGCGCTGACGGCGCAAAGTGATCGATTCACCGAAACGAAGTGGGAAGGGCTGCTCGGGTCTTCCGACTTGGCGGCGATCGAGCCGACGGATTTCGAGGTCATCGATACGGGCCCCGTCATCGATGTCACCTTCGACTGCGCTCGCGAACGGTTCTGAATTCGAGGCGCCGCGACCCCGTGGTAAACAAGCGGCATGCGGGAGCACGGCGGCGGCGGTGCCGACCTCGTCACGCGGATTCGAGAGGCCGGTAAGGCTGCGTATCCGTCGATCGATGTCGACGCGAGCCGCATCGAAGCGCGCGTGCGCTCGCTGGAGACTGAGCTTCCCTCCAGCGAGCGCGCGGCGTTGTGCGACGCGGACCTCTACCTCGCCATCGCGCTCGAGGCCGGTTTGCCGGCCGCCGTGCGCGTCTTCGAAGATCGGCTCGTCCCGGAGATCGTTGTCGCCCTCGCGCGCATGCGGCTCACCGAGGACGTCGTCGAAGAAGTCACGCAGGCGCTTCGCGCGGACTTGCTCGTCGGTAGCGGGGCTGGGCCGCGCATCGAGCGCTATTCGGGCCTGGGCGCGCTCTCGTCCTGGGTTCGGGTGAGCGCATCGCGCTTGGCGCTCAACACGCTACGCAAGACGAAGCGCGAGACCTTCCTCGACGAAGCCGTCATGGCCGAGTGGCCCGAAGTCGCCGCGAGCCCCGCCGAGCGTCACCTTCGTGCGACCTACGTCCAATATCTCAAGACGGCCCTCACCGAGGCGCTCGCCGCCCTCGAGCCCCGGCAGCGGACGTTGCTGCGTCAGCATTTGCTGGACGATCTGACCATCGACGAGCTCGCGCTGCTCTATCGCGTGCACCGATCGACTTGCGCCCGTTGGATCGCCGACGCGAGGGCAGCGCTGGTGCGCGCGACACGGAAGAACCTGGTCCAGCGCCTCGGCGGCGCGCAGGAGCGTCTCGACAGCGTTCTGCGCTATTTGGAGAGCGATATCGAGATATCGTTTTCTCGGATCTTGCGAGCAACATGAGCGCGGCCTGCGTATCGGCTGTGGTGCTCGAGTCGTTCGTGGCCGGGCACCTCGAGGCGAACGAAGCGGACGCCCTCGAAGAGCACGTCGACGATTGCGAAGCCTGCAGGGTCGCGCTCGGGGCGCTCGTTCGTGGCAAAGCAGGTCCGAGCACGATGGGGCGCTATCGGATCGAGAGCGTCATTGGCGCAGGCGGTATGGGGATCGTCTTTCGCGGCTTCGATCCCGAGCTGGAGCGAGCGGTCGCATTGAAGGTCATTCGACCGAGCGACGCCGAACGAAGCGCCGCGACGCTGCGAGCGCGCCAGGCACGCGAGGCGAAGAACCTCGCGAAGCTTCGCCACCCCAACATCTGTCAGATCTACGACGTCGGCCGGCAAGACGACGACGTCTGGATCGCGATGGAGCTCGTCGACGGCGTCACGCTCCGCGCGTGGCGTGGGCTCGAGCTCACACTGTCCAATGCGCGCCGGTCGGAGCTATTGGCCATTCTTTCCACGGCGGCCGCCGCGATCGACGCGGCGCACCGGCAGGGGATCGTCCATCGCGACATCAAGCCCGACAACATCATGGTAACGCGCGAGGGCAGGGTGGTCGTCGTCGACTTCGGCCTCTCGACGTCGGTCGTGTCGAACGCCACGACGACGGGCTCGCTCGCGGGGACGCCCGGCTACGTCGCTCCCGAGATCTTGCGCGGCGCGGAGCCCGACGCGCGAAGTGATCAATACGGCTTTGCGGTCATGGTGCACGAGCTCGTCAGCGGCGAGAGACCGATAACCGGTCCGAGCGAGAGGTTGCGACCCCACGAGCGACGCGCGCTCTCCCGCGCGCTCGCGTCGAGCCCAGCCGATCGTCATGCGTCGATTGGCGCGCTCGTCTCAGCGCTCGGCGCGGGCAGCGACCGCCGTTATCCGCGCTCGATATGGGGGCTTGGCGCGTCCGCCGCCGTGCTCGCGGCCGGGGTGGCGATTGGGTTCGGTTTGCGTCATGACCCGGCTTCCGCGAGCGTGCCGAGCGCCGATGAGCCTGCGAGGAACGAACCGGCGAAGGCCGCGGAGGAAGGCGCGGGGACCGCTAGCGTTCCGCTTCACGCCCCCAGGACGCCGCCATCCGCCATGACGGCGATCGTGACTGCGATGCCGAGCGCGAGCGCGTCCGCGCCGGTAGGAGGAGAACGCCCCAGCGTCGCCGTGTCGGGGCCCGCACCGGCGCTCGTCGTGGCGCCCGCGCCCGCGTCCGCCCCAACCGCCGAAACCGCGGATCCATCGTCAACCGTCGTAGCGAGCTCTTCAGCCGCACCAGCAACGAACGGCGGTTCCCTCGTGGGCAAGGTCGAGGGGACACTCGCACTGTTCTGTTCGTTCCCCCTCGACCCCGCGAAGCCGGACACGCGGCTCGACACGCCAATCGTCGATTGGGGCCCCGTGAAGCGACGCGAGCTCGTTACGGCGCGCATGGGCAGCATCGAATCGTCGCTATATCTCTATGAAGTCGAGGGCGCGCGACGGCGCTACGTCTTTGATGGCTCGGGATTCTGGGACGGGCGCATGCTCGACGCGCCACCAGGAACGCTGGTCGTCTTGTGCCCCGAGCAGGACGTCGAGATCTACGAGCTGCCCGCGGCCTGGGGGAAGAAGGTCACGACGATGCAGGGCTTGGCGCCGATCGGCGCTGCGCCGCGCCTCCCGATGGGAAAGGACGGGAAGGCGCCGCTCCACGTGCACACGAGCGATCTGCTGCGCGCCGCGGCCGACGGGAAATGGCCATACGAGACGCCGGTGCTGATTTACGAACAGCCTCGGAAGCAGCTGCCCGACGGTCGGTTCGACATGGGCGCGTGGCTGCTCGAGGTCGACGACGCGAGCGTCAGGAAGGTGCTCGCCAACGAGAAGTTGTGCTGGATCGTCGCTGAGCACGTCGGCTTTGAAAAACGCGGCAAGAACCGCGTCACCGTCCTCCGAGCGACCGCCGTCTCGACTTCGCTCCTGACGGCGCCCTGAAGGGCGACGTCGATTTCTCGCGACCTGAGGCGGTCTCGCGGTTCGTGTAGACATGAAGCTCCACGATTCCGCTCGTTCCCCGTTCGCGCTCGTCGTCCTGGCAATGGTGTCCTCCGCTTGCGCGACGGAGCTCCGCACAATCCCGATGGCGAACCCAGCCAACGAAGAGCCTTCATCGGAGCTGCGGATTAAAAACCCCGATGAACGGCTACGTGAGGATTGTGACAAGCAAGGCGCGACCGACTGTCTCGATGCCTTCTTTCGGCTCGAGCGCGTCGAGCCCGAGCGCGTCGTCTTCCGCTATCGCTTGCTTTCCCCCACCGCCGAAGGGGCGCACCTCGAATCGAAGTATGTCGATCGAGTCGTGTTTACCAATCCCGAGGGACAGAGTGCGATTGGCAAGCTCTCCGACGAGTTCGTCCTCGAGCGCCTTCCGTCAATCGATTACGCGGACGACGGCTACGTCGAGACGGGGCGCACGGTCTACCGGGCTCAGGGGGACGGCAGCGTCGTCTCCCAGAAGGAGACCACGATCGGGCAGGTCACCAGAAAGCTCGAGCGCTACTCCGGCTCCAACTACGTCGTATTCGAAGGCAAAGATCTCATTGGGCCGAACACGCAATGGGTAACGCTCGATTTTCCGGGCGGCCTTTTGGGTGGAGGCGCCAAGTGGACCTTCAAGTTTGGCGACGCGGCACCGGAGAACGCCGTCATGGCGAACGAACGGGAGCCGGCGAGCCCCGCGAAATGAGCGATTGGGGCCGAGAGGACGAGCGCCGAATGGCCCCGTCCGCTACCATCCTTGCGCTCGCATGATGATGTGCTTCTCGGTCTTCCTGCTCGGCTGAGCGCGGCCCGTGCGGCTGCAGCGTCTCGCCGCGCGCGCGGCTCGTTTCCGCGCGCGCGAAAGCCCAGCTCTTGCCGGAGATCATCATGCCTCGTCCTGCTTTCGCGCTCTCCGAAGCGCAGATCGATTCGTTCATTCACGATGGCTACGTGCGTATCGACGGAGCGTTTGCTCGCGATGTCGCCGATGCTTGTCGCGCGATCCTCTGGCGCGCGACGGGATGTTCACCCGACGATCCGACGACTTGGACGCGCGCGGTCGTGCGGATCGGCGAGCTGTCCCTGCCGCCGTTCCTCCAGGCAACCAACACCGCTGTGCTACACGCCGCATTCGATGCGCTGGTCGGCGTAGAGCGATGGCTACCGCGCGGCGGGCTCGGCACGTTTCCCATCCGCTTTCCCTCCGACGAGGATCCCGGCGATTGCGGCTGGCATGTCGACGCGAGCTTCGGCTCGGACGCGTCCGACTTCCTCGATTGGCGGCTCAACGTCGCATCGAAGGGGCGCGCCCTCTTGATGCTGTTTCTCTTCAGCGACGCGGGCGAAGACGATGCACCCACCCGGCTGCGTGTTGGGTCCCACCTCACGATCGCGCGCCGGCTCGCGCCGCACGGCGAGCGAGGCCTCGCGCTGCGCGACCTCGCGAGCACCGGGTTCGAGGAATCGGCGCACCTGCCCGAAGCGCTTGCGACGGGGCCCGCGGGGACGGTGTATCTCTGCCACCCGTTCCTGGTGCACGCGGGCCAGCCGCTCCGCAGCAACAGGCACCAGCCGCGCTTCCTCGCGCAGCCCCCTTTGCTACCGCGCGGTGAGCTCGACCCCACGCGCGCCGACGAAACGGCGTGTCCGGTCGAGCGTGCGATACGCCTCGCCCTCGAATGACAATCTTCTTCTAGAGACTAAGTCCGCCCGTAGGGCGGCCAAGTGACAATGAAGGGGCTGTCCAGGCTCCGGCGCTCGGTTTGGCGTTCGGCCCGGCCTTCACTTGCGCGCGTCAGCGCGGGCCGGGCCGAACGACGAGCCGAAACTTGGGACAGCCGCTAAGGCGCTCCGCCTTCGGGCGTGGGCGCCGCTTGGTCGCCGGCGGGCGGCGGGGACTCCGCGCCTTCGGGCTTCTTCTTCGGCTCCGACGTCGCCTTCGCTTTGCCGCCGGCCTTCTTCTTCTTGCTCGGCTTCGTCGACGCGGAAGCCGAGGCCGAGACGACGACAGGTGCGCTCGCCACGGTCGCGACCGGCTCGGGCGGAGTCGGGGCCGGCGTGCTCGGGACCGCAGAGACGACGGCACCAGCCGTCGGGACGTCGACCGTCGCTCGACCGAGGAAGATGCCGATGCCGAACAGGCCGACGCCGGCCACGCCGAGCGCGATGTTTCGGTTGCGCTGTTTGGTGTCCTTCCAAGGAGGCGTCGAGATCCGGCCGCTCGAGAGCGGCGACGGGGCGACCGGGAGCTTTTTCTCTTCCTCGACGGGCGGGCGCAGTTGCTCCAGCGACGGCGGAGCCAGCAGAGGAACGGGAGCCGGCTCCGGCGCGATGACCTTCGCCTCGGCCGGCGCGATGGGGTCCAGATCGAGAATGATCGGGACGCTGATCTCGCTGACGGTCGGTACGATGGGCGCCGGCTCGGCCTGCGGGGTGATCTTGGTCGGCGCGGTCGGAGCAGGCTTTGGCGTCTCGACGGCCGTCTTGGCCGCGACGACCGGGGGCGGCTCCGGTGTGCTCGTCGTCTTCGCCGGCGCTACGGGCGCCGCCGCGACCTCGTCGGTGTCCCAACCTTCGTCGACGGAATCGAAGGCTCTTCGGGTCGGGGTGTCGGGTAGCGAAGGGCGCGACGGCGCACGCGGCCTCGGCTTGGGCAACGCGGGCAGCGCCTTTTCTTTCTCGCGTTCGACCGGCGGCGCCGGTTGAGACGTCGGCCCGGCGCCCGCGATGGTGCGCCGCGTCTCCGGCTCGACGCCGAGGATGGTCTTGGTGATCGACTCCTTCTGCCGCGCGAGCTCTCGCTTCTGCGCGGAAACCGGGGCGTCGGGGATCGGTGTCGTCGTCGCCGCGAGCGGCAGTGCCGGAGCCTTCGGCGCAGGCGGCGCCGGGGCCGCGTCCGGACGACTACCGGGCCGCGGAATGGCGGGCGCTCTAGGAGCCGGCGCGATCGGCGGCTTCCCACTTCGATCCGCGCGCGGTCCCTTCGAGCCGTCGTTGGTGCCGCTCAACGGAGCACCCCTCGGTAACGGCAAAGCCTCGGTGCCACCGCTCAACGATAGAGCAAACCCTCGCGATGGGATCGAGGCGAGCGACGTGACCCGCAGATCCCGGGGTCATCCCGCGGTGCGAGGGAAACGAATCGGGCGTCGGGACCTGAGGAGGCGACCCCTCAACCACGATCGTCTGTCAATCCCCGTTCTGAGCGATCGCTCCCCACTTTCAACCACCACCGGGGTCCGACGGCTCTAACCGCAGGGAAGTTGGCCGCAATTCGCCGTGCCTTGTAACGACGGCGCTAGCACATGGCGCGCCGAAGCTCCAGAAATCGACCCGGAGAGTTGACACCCCCGGGGCCGTTCCATAGCGTGGCCGCAGCTGGTGGGAAGAAGTGGCAAGGTGGCCCATCAGCTTGGGACCAGGATGTTCCGAGGGCACTTCGAGCACGCCATCGACGACAAAGGCCGGACGAGCCTTCCGGCGCGTTTTCGCGAGGTGCTCGGCCCTGCCAGCGACTTTCGTCTGGTGGTGACGCCTGCGCTCGGGGACCCGTGTCTGGACGTCTACCCGATGAAGGCGTGGGAGGAGCTCGAGGCCAAGCTCGCCGGGCTCAACGCCTTCGACCCGCAGGTGATCGAGTTTCGCCGCTTCTACGTGTCGGCGGCGGTCGAGTGCGAGCTCGACAAGCAGGGACGCATCCTCATCCCACCGTCGCAGCGCGAGCACGCGGGGCTGACGAAGACCGTGATGTGGCTCGGCCACGGGCAGAAGGCGGAGCTCTGGTCGAAGGAGCAATGGGAAGCGCTCGCGAAGCAGAAGAACGCGGTCGAGCTCCGAGATCTGCGCGCGGCGATGGGCAGGTTGGGCCTGTGACCCGGAGGACCGACCCATGAACGTGGTGAACATCGTTCCTATGCGACCCTCAGCACCTCCTGCCGCGAATCCTCACGTCCCCGTGCTCCTGGAGGAGACGCTCGCCGCGCTCGCTCCGCGTTCCGGGATGACCATCGTCGACGCAACCTTGGGCGCCGGCGGTCACAGCGAAGCGCTGCTCGAAGCGGGCGCGCGCGTCATCGGCTTCGACCGCGACGAGATGGCGCTGTCTCTGGCGAAGGAGCGGCTCGGCCGGTTCGGCGAGGCGTTCGTCTCGGTCCACGCGGCGTTCTCCACGCTGCGAGAAGGCCTCGACGGCATCGGTGTTCGCACGGTCGACGCCGTGCTGGCTGACATTGGCGTCAGCTCGATGCAGCTCGATCAGGCTTCGCGCGGGATGAGCTTCCGCCAGGAGGGGCCGCTCGACATGCGCATGGATCGCAGCTCCGGGGAGACGGCCCTCGAGCTCATCGAGCGCCTCGACGACGACGAGCTCGCGGACATCATCTACAAGTACGGCGAAGAGCGTCGCAGCCGGCGCGTCGCGCGCTGCATCAAACAGGCGTTCGCGGCCGGCGAGCTCCACACGACCCTCGACCTCCGACGCGCGGTCGTTCGCGCCGTCGGTCCGGCGCGTGTGGGTGGTGTCGACCCATCGACGCGGACGTTCCAGGCGCTGCGCATCGCGGTGAACGGCGAGCTCGACGAGCTCTCCGCGCTCCTCGCGTCGGGGCCGACGGTTCTTTCGCCGGGCGGCGTCCTCGCGGTGATCACCTTCCACTCGCTCGAGGATCGTCTCGTGAAGCGCGCGTTCGCGGACCGCGAGACGTGGTCGCCGCTGTCGAAGAAGCCGATCCCGGCGAGCGAAAAAGAGATGCTGACGAACCCGCGAGCGCGCAGCGCGAAGCTGCGTGCGGCGCGTCTCGTCGCGGACGAGAGCGGCTTCGACGAGGACGAGGTGCTGTCGTGAAGCAGCGTCCCTTCCTCCTCCTGTGGACGGTCGCGGTCGCCGCCACGGTGGTCGCGTTCGTCTTGCACCTCGGCCTGCGCGGCAAGACGGTCGACTACGGCTACAAGCTCGGCAAGGCGCGCAAGGAGCAAGCGCGTTTGCGCGAGATGAAGCGCGTGTTGTCGCTCGAAGCCGCGAGCTATCGAACGCCGGACCGCGTCGAGAACCTCGCGCGCACGCTCCTCGGGATGACCCCGCCGCCGCCGGAGCGCATCGTCGTGCTCAAGGATGCGACGGTTCCGGCCTCGCGTCTCAACCCCGGTGGCGAGGCCGCGAGCGGTGGTGAAGCGCCGCCCGCACCTTCGGGAGGGACGCCGTGAAGAACGTCCCCCCCGCCCGCGCCAAGTGGATCAAGATCCGCATGGCCCTGCTCTGCGGCTTCATGGGCGTCGGCCTCGGGTTCGTCGTCTCCGGCGCGGATCGGATCCAGAACCGCGACGGCGCGCAGTGGCTCGACATGGCGGAGCGCCAGCGCCAACGCCGCCTCCACATCGAGCCGAAGCGCGGCACCATCTACGATCGCAACGGCATCCCGCTCGCCGAGAGCGTCGAGGTTCCGAGCATCTCCCTCGACGCCGTCGAGATGTTGCGCGGCATCCAAGAGGCGTACGTGCCGATGGTCATCGACCAGAACGCGGAGCGCATCGCGGCCGCGCTCCATCTCGATGTCGCCGAGGTGCGCGAGAAGATCACGCGTCGCCGGCGCTTCGCGTGGCTGAAGCGGCGCGTGTCGGAAGAAGAAGCACGCGCGGTGCAGGACCTCTCCGACAAGACCCAGCGCCACCCCATTCGGGGCCTCGCGCTCGAAGGAGAGGGTCGCCGTTTCTATCCGAACAAGGAGCTCGCGGGCTCGCTCATCGGGTTCGTCGCTCCGGACGGCAATGGCAAGGAAGGCCTGGAGCTGAGCCTCAACGAGGAGCTCAAGGGCAAGCCCGCGGAGGTGCACGGCCTTCGCGATCGGTCCGGCCGGCTCATCTTCTCCGAGGGGCTCGACACCGAGCAGGCGCTCGCCGGGCACAACGTCTACCTCACGATCGACCGCGCGATTCAGTTCACCGCGGAGCGCGAGCTCGCCGCGGCGGTTCGCACCTACGAGGCGCAGGGTGGATCGATCGTCGTCATGGATCCGATGACCGGCGAGATCCTCGCGATGGCGAGCGGTCCCGGCTTCGACCCGAACGACTACGGCTCCGCCGAGCCGGACGCGCGTCGCAACCGGGCGCTGGTCGACCGCTACGAGCCGGGCTCGACGATGAAGATGTTCACGCTCGCGACCGCCTTCTCGCACCGCACGATCAGCCCGACGGAGCCGATCTACTGCGAAGACGGCAACATGCCGATCGACAACATCGTCATCCACGACACCCACGTGCACAAGTGGCTGACGCCGACGCAGATCCTTCAGTTTTCGTCGAACATCGGCAGCGCGAAGATCGGGCTCGGGCTTGGTCAGCAGCGCCTCTACGAAGGTTTTCGACGCTTCGGGTTCGGCGAGTCTCCGGGGTTGCCGGTGCCCGGTCAGTCGCTCGGTGTCCTACGTCCGCGGCAGCAGCCTTGGGTGCAGGTCGAAACCGCGAGCGCGAGCTTCGGCCAAGGCATCAGCGTGACCACGATCCAGCTCGCCGCGGCGGTGAGCTCGATCGCGAACCGCGGTCGGTTGCTCGAGCCGATCGTCATCAAGCGGGTGTCCGACTCGACGGGCGTCATCCTCGACGAGCCCAAGGCGCGCGTTCGCCGCGCAGCCGTTTCCCCGGCGATCGCGAAGCTGGTGGGCGAGATGCTCGTCAGCGTCACGGAGGGGGAAGGCACCGGCGTCGAGGCGAGCGTCCCCGGCTTCAAGGTCGCGGGCAAAACGGCGACGGCGCAGAAGATCGATCCGGAGACCGGCAAGTACAACGAGACGCACTACGTCGCCTCGTTCATCGGCTTCGTCCCCGCCGACAAACCGCGCCTCGCGATCGCGGTCGCGATCGACGAGCCGATGGCCGGCACGTACGCCGGTGGCTCGGTCGCAGCGCCCGTGTTTCGCCGCGTGGCGGAGATGGCGCTCGGCTACCTCGGTGTCACGCCCGACGCCAAGCAGGACAAGGGCAAGACCGCCGCGAATGCACAGGTCGCGCAGGCAGCAGCTGCGGCGCGAGGCGCCGATCCTGCCGACGAGACCTACAAGATCGTCGCGGGCGGCCGCGAATCGGACACGGTCCTCGCGAGCGAGCCCGTGAAGAAACAACGAGCGCCGAAACAAGGTGAGCTCGAGGTCCCCGATCTGTCCGGTTATCCGGCGCGCGCGGCGATCCTCAAGGCGACGAGCGTCGGCCTGTTTCCGCAGGTAGAGGGTAGCGGGCGCGTGCTCCGGCAGGAGCCGGCGCCCGGGAGCGTTGTGACCAAGGGCACCGCGCTCAAGATCGTCCTCGAGCCCCCCACGTGATGACCCATCAACGCTCCACCCACCCGCCGCCGGTCACGACGCCGCCTCCCCGGTGCCGTCTGCTGGATCTCGTTCGCGAGATCGCCGGTGCGACGGTGCTCGCACCCCGCGCAGGCTGGGAGGAGCTCGTCGTCACCGGCGTGCACCACGACTCGCGCGCCGTGGAAGCCGGCGACGTGTTCGTCGCCCGCGAAGGCGGCCGCGTGAACGGCCTCGCGTTCGTCGACGAAGCCGTGCGGCGCGGCGCCTGCGCCGTGGTCGCGCGTCGCGCCGCGATCTCCGGCCCGATCTCCGTCCCGATCGTCGAGGTCGACGACGTCCCGGTTGCGCTCGCATTCGCAGCGGCGGCCGTCTACGGGCACCCCACGTTCGGGCTCGACGTCGTCGGCGTGACCGGCACGAACGGCAAGACGACGACGACGCTCCTCTGCCGCGCGATGATCGACCACACCGGCGGTCGCTGCGGCGTCATCGGCACGTTGGGCTCCGAGTTCGAGGACATGGTCCGGCCGACGGTCCACACGAGCCCCGAGGCGGACGAGCTCGCGCGCATCGCTCGCGCCATGCGCGACCGGGGTGCGACACACCTCGCGATGGAGGTGAGCAGCATCGCGCTCACCGCGAGGCGCGCCGACGCCGTGCGATTCCGCGTCGCCGCATTCAGCAACCTCACGCAGGACCACCTCGATTTTCACGGCACGATGGAGGCGTACGCCGACGCGAAGGCTCGGCTCTTCACCGAGCTCAGTCCGAGCAGCTCCGCGATCAACGTGCGCGACGCGTTCGGCCGGCAGCTCGTCCAGCGGCTCGGTCGCGAAGCCCACGCCGTGACCTTCTCGAGCGCCGCCGACATCGGCTCTCCCGACGTCCACCCGACGGCGCTCACCATGCACGAGCGCGGGATTTCGATGACGGTGCGGACGCCGCTCGGCGACGTCACGGTCGACTCGCCGCTCATCGGTGCGCACAACGTCGAGAACCTCCTCTGTGCCGTCGCGATTGGCGTTTGCCTCGGCCTCGAGCCGAAGGGGATCGGCGACGGGCTGTCTCAGAACGTCCGCGTCCCCGGACGGCTCGAGCGCTGCGACGATCCGGATGTCGACGACGTCGTGGTCCTCGTCGACTACGCGCACACGCCCGACGCGCTCGAGCGTGTCCTGCAGAGCGTGCGCCCGTTCGCGAAGGGCCGCCTCGTGTGTTTGTTCGGCTGCGGCGGTGACCGCGATCCGATGAAGCGCCCGCTGATGGGCCGCGCGGCCGGCGACAACGCCGACTTCTCCTACGTCACGAACGACAACCCGCGCAGTGAAGATCCTGCCGCGATCGCGAGCCAGATCGTTCCCGGCCTCGCGCACCGTGCGGGCGCGTGGGTCGTCGAGCTCGACCGTCGTGCGGCGATCCGCCGCGCGGTGAGCGAAGCCGCCCCGGGCGATGTGGTCGTCGTCGCCGGCAAGGGTCACGAGACCTACCAGATCATTGGCGCTCAAACGTTCTCGTTCGACGACCGAGAGGTCGCGAAAGAAGCGCTCGCCGCACGGCGCGAGAAGGGCGGGGCGCAGTGATCTACGAGCTCTTTTACCCGCTGAAGCACCACTACCCGTGGCTCAGCTGGCTCAACGTCCTGCGGTACGTCCCGTTCCGGACGATCATGGCGACGATCACGGCGATGCTGATCACGTTCGTGCTCGCGCCGTGGTTCATCCGCGAGCTCAAGCGCAAGCAGATCGGCCAGGTCGTCCGCAAGGAGGGCCCCGAGTCGCACCTCGTGAAGGCGGGCACGCCGACGATGGGCGGGGCGCTCATTCTTCTGTCGCTGCTCGTCCCGACGGTGCTCTGGGCCGATCTGCGAAACCCGTTCGTCCTCGCCACGACGGCGGTCACCGCGGGCTATGGCCTCATCGGTTACCTCGACGACTACCTCAAGATCAAACGCCGGAACACGGGCGGTCTCCCCGGTCGCTACAAGCTCCTCGGCCAGACACTCATCGGCGGCGCGGCGGTTGGCTACACGTTCCTCCTCCCCGAGCGCATGCCCGCGGACTGGAACGCGATCCGCACGCATCTCGCGTTTCCGTTCGTCGCCTTCAGCAAGGTCTCGCTCGACCTTCCGCTGTGGTTCTACGTCGGCTTCGCGATCTTCGTCGTGGTCGCGACCTCGAACGCGGTCAACCTCACCGACGGCCTCGACGGCCTCGCGATCGGCCCGGTCATGATCAACGCGGGCACGTACCTCATCTGGGCGTACGTCGCCGGCGCGACCATCGCGAAGCTGCCGCTCGCCGACTACCTCGACATCCCGAAGATCGCATCCGCCGGGGAGCTCAGCGTGTACTGCGGCTCCGTCATCGGCGCCGGCATAGGGTTCCTTTGGTACAACACGTACCCCGCGCAGCTCTTCATGGGTGACGTCGGCGCGCTCGCGCTCGGCGGTGGCCTCGGGATGCTCGCGGTGTTCACGAAGAACGAGGTGTTGTCGGTCCTCCTCGGCGGCATCTTCTTCATCGAGACGTTGAGCGTCATCACGCAGGTCGCGTCGTTCAAGCTCACCGGCCGGCGCGTGTTCCTCATGGCGCCCATCCACCACCACTACGAAAAGAAGGGGTGGGCGGAGCCGAAAATCATCGTGCGCTTCTGGATCATCTCGATCCTCCTCGCGCTCGTCTCCCTCGCTTCCATGAAGCTCAGGTGATCGCGTGATTCGAACCAAAGACGCGAGCCGCAAACCTGCGACCGGCAACATCTCGTTGCCGAAGAACCGTCCTGCGCCGAAGCCCGCGGCCGCCGCGCCCGAAAAGCCGGTGCTGCCGCAGCCGATCTACGAGCTGCTCCACTCGAGCCCCGACGGTCCGGTCGACTCGGTGCTCGCGGCCGTCGTCATCGCGCTCATCGGCTTCGGCGTGGTGATGGTCTATTCGGCGAGCGCCGTCGAAGCGACGACGCGCTTCAACGACGGCCAATACTTCTTGAAGCGTCAGGCCGTGTACGCGGTCCTCGCGCTCGTCGGCATGTGGGTCGCGAGTCGCATCGATTATCGACGGCTCAAGATCCTCACGTACCCGGTGCTCTTCGCGGTCGCCGGGATGCTCCTTCTCACCATCAGCGGTTTCGGTCATCGCGGCGGCGGCGCCGATCGATGGCTCACGGTCGGCCCGGTCCACATCCAACCCGCGGAGCTGGCGAAGCTCGCGATCGTGATGTGGCTCGCGTACTCGCTTTCGAAAAAAGCCGATCAAGTAAGGTCTTTCGCGGTCGGGTTCCTCCCCCATCTGTTCGTTTGCGGCATCTTCATGCTGCTGTGTCTGAAGCAGCCAGACTTCGGCAGCTCCGTCGTCCTCCTCTTTCTTACCTTCACGTTGCTTTTCGTCGCGGGAGCTCGTGTCCCGTACATCGCTGCGTTCACGATGTTGCTCGGTCTGGGGGCAGCAGCCGCCATCCGGTTCGAGAACTATCGTTACGCTCGCTATGTGTCGTGGCTCGACATGGAGTCGCACCGCGACGGCTTGGCTTATCAGCCCTTTCAGTCGGTGATGAGCTTCGGGTCAGGGGAGACCTGGGGTCTCGGCCTCGGTCGGGGTCTCCAGGTTCTCTACCTGCCCGAAGCTCACACCGACTTCATCAGCGCGATCATCGGCGAGGAGCTCGGCTTCATCGGCATCCTCGGCCTGTGCGCGGCGTACCTCGCGATCGTTTCGCGCGGGGTGAAGGTCGCGCTCGAAGCCGCCGACGACTACGGCAGCTTCCTCGCGTTCGGCATCTCCACGTTGTTCGGCGTTCAAGCGCTCACGAACCTCTGCGTCGCGATGGCGATCCTTCCGACGAAGGGCCTCACGCTCCCGTTCGTGAGCTACGGCGGCTCGTCGCTGCTCGTGAACGCCGCGGCGATCGGCGTGCTTTGCAGCATCTCACGGCCGCGCCGGAAGACCGCACCGCCCGCATCGAAGAAGGTCGAGGCGCCGGCGCCCGCATTGCCGAAGCAGCCTGCACCCAGCGCGTCGGCGGTCGTTCTCACGAAGGCCGACGAAGGGGAGGTTGGGTGGTGACCGTCCTCATCGCTGGCGGAGGCACTGGTGGTCACGTCTTTCCGATGCTCGCGGTCGGACAAGCGCTTCGTCGTGCTTCGGACGAAGTCGATGTCTTCTACGTCGGCACCGAGCGCGGGCTCGAGGCGCGCGTGATGCCGCAGGCCGGCGAAGATCTCGAGCTCCTCGACGTCGCTCCGCTCCGCGGAGGCGGGCTCAAAGGTTTCATGAAGGGCGCGGCGAAAGCCGTCGCGAGCCTCAAAGCGTCGCGCGACCTCGTTCGCCGCCGTCGTCCCGATGTCGTGTTGTCGGTCGGCGGCTACGCCGGCGGACCGATCGCGCTCGCTGCGCGCGCGATGGGGGTGCCGCTCGCGGTGCTCGAGCCCAACAGCGTGCTCGGTCTCACGAACCGATGGCTCGGACCGTTCGCGCACCGCGCCTACGTCGCGTTCGGCGACGTCGATAAGCGTTTCCGTAAGCACGTCGCGATTCGATCCGGCGTCCCGCTGCGAAACGCGTTCGCGCCGAAGCCCTACAAGGCTTCCCACCACCGCTTCCACGTGCTCGTCCTCGGCGGAAGCCTCGGCGCAAAAGCGCTCAACGAGCGGCTGCCCGAGGCTTTCTCCGCGCTTCAGGCGCTCGTGCCGCACGCGACCATCGTCCACCAGACCGGCCGCGGAAACTCCGCCGAGACGTGGGAGCGATACCTGCGCGCCGGCGTCGGCGACGTGTCCGCGCGCGTCACCGACTTCATCGACGGCGTCGCCGACGAGCTCGGTCGCGCCGATGTTGTGATCCAACGATGCGGTGCGAGCTCGCTCGCCGAGCTGTGCCTCGTCGGCCGAGCGAGCGTCCTCGTGCCGTTCCCGTTCGCCGCGGATCAACACCAGCTCGCGAACGCGAGGAGCCTCGAGCGCGCCGGCGCGGCCGTCGCGCTCGAACAAAGCGAGGCGACGAGTGAACGCCTCGCGAACGAGCTCATGAAGCTCGCAGCAGATCCCGACCTTCGCGCGCGCATGGCCATGTCCGCCGCGACGCTCGCAACACCCGACGCGGCCGACACGATCGCGCGCGACTTGCTCTCGCTTGCCACCGGCAAAGCCTCCGCACAGTTGCGCGCTCGCGAGGAGAAATAACGTGTTTCGAGGACGCGTTCGTCACATCCATTTCGTCGGCGTCGGTGGCGTCGGCATGAGCGGCCTCGCGGAGATCCTCCGCAGCCTCGACTTCGACGTGTCCGGCTCGGATCTCAAGGGCTCGAGCACGACGCAGCGTCTCGCCGGGATCGGCGTGCGCATCGACGTCGGTCACCGCGCGGAGAACGTCGCGGGAGCGGACGTCGTCGTCTTTTCCAGCGCGATCAAGGACGAAAACCCCGAGCTCGTCGAAGCGCGCGCGCTCGGCACCCCGGTCATCAGCCGCGCCGAGATGCTCGCCGAGCTGATGCGTTTGAAATACGGCGTCGCCGTCGCCGGCTCACACGGCAAGACGACGACGACCTCGCTCGTCGCCACGGTTCTTCGATCCGCCGGCCTCGATCCGACCGTGGTCGTCGGCGGCAAGATGGCTGCGCTCGGATCGAACGCGCGCCTCGGCGCCGGCGACCTTCTCGTCGCGGAGGCCGACGAGAGCGACGGCAGCTTTCTTCGTCTCACGCCGACGGTCGCGGTCGTCACGAACATCGATCCGGAACACCTCGACCACTACGGCAGCCACGAGAAGCTGAAAGATGCGTTCGTGGAGTTCGCCGCGCGCGTCCCGTTCTACGGCCTCGCCGTCCTCTGCCTCGATCACCCGCACGTGCAGGACATCTTGCCGCGCATCCCGCGCCGCCACGTCACGTACGGGCTCAACCCGCAGGCGGACTACTCCGCGCGCGCGATTCAGTTCCGCGGTCTCGAGACCAGCTTCAACGCGTACCGCCGCGGCGTGTCGCTTGGCGGCTTCACCGTGAAGATGCCGGGCGCGCACAACGTCCTCAACTGCCTCGCGACGATCGCCGTCGCCGACGAGCTCGAGGTCCCGCTCGACGTGACGAAGCAGGCCCTGTCCACCTTCGGCGGCGTCGCTCGTCGCTTCTCGGTCGTGGGACGTGTGAAGGGCCGCGTGCTCGTCGACGACTACGGCCACCACCCGGCGGAGATCCGCGCGACCCTCGAGGCGGCGCGGCGCGCGTACTCGTCCGAGGATCATCGCATCGTCGTGGCGTTCCAACCTCACCGGCACACGCGCACCCGCGACCTCTTCGACGACTTCTCGCGCGCGTTCAACGAGGCCGACGTCCTCTTGGTGACCGACATCTACGCGGCCGGCGAAGCACCGATTCCGGGCGTGAGCGCGGAGTCGCTCGTGCAGTCGATCCGCGAGCACGGCCATCACGCAGCACACCTCGTGCAAGACAAAGCCGAGCTGCCCGCGATGCTCGAGCAGCTCACACGCGAGGGCGACATCGTCATCGCGCTCGGCGCAGGCGACGTGAACGCGTGCCTGCCTGCGTTGAAGGCTCGGCTCGAAAAGGATCAAGGAGGCGCGACGCCGTGAAGCAGCCGCCGAGGAACGTGCGCCGCGAGCCTTCGCCCGCCGAAGCGGACTCTCCGGAGCCGCCCGTCGTCGGCAAGGCCTCGAGCGGGACAACCAACCGCCCGCCGCCGAGCGGCGCGCCGAAGGCTCCGAAAAGGCCGCTTTCGGAGCGTTTTCCCCGCGTCTTCAAGGCCGTCTCCGGCGTGAAGATCCTCGTCGGCGTCGCCATCGTCGCGAGCGCCTCGCTCGGCGTCGCGTGGGGTGCGAAGCGCTACATGACGACGAGCCCGCGCTTTGCGATCAAGAGCGTGCAGGTCGACGGCGCGATGCGACGAACGCCGCAGGAGATCGCGGATCTCGCGGGCCTCTCGCTCGGACAGAACGTCTTTTCCTTCGACCTCGACGCGGCTCGCCTCAAGATCGAAAACGACCCCTGGGTCGACACCGCCACCGTGACCCGGAAGCTTCCGGGGAGCGTGTTCGTCACGGTCGTCGAGCACGACCCCGCGGCCCTCGTCGCGATCGAGGAAAAGCTCTACCTCGCCTCGCGCGAGGGTGAGGTCTTCAAGGAGCTCGACGCGAGCGATCCCGTCGACCTGCCGGTGATCACCGGCATCGATGCGGGCGACGTCGCCAAGGACCGCGAGGGCGTCCAGAAGGACGTACAGCGAGCGCTGGACGTCGCGGCCGAGGTCGATCGCACCGAGCTCGCCAAGCGCTACCCGCTCCAGGAGGTCCACCTCGTCGAGGACGGCACGGTCGAGGTGCTCGTCGGCAGCGAAGGGATCGCCATTCACCTGGGATCGATGCCTTACCGCGGCAAGCTCGAGCAGGCCGAACGCGTGTTCGCCGAGCTCGCCAAGCGCAAGACCGAGCCTTCGATCGTCTTCCTCGACAACGAGAGCAGCCCCGACCGAGTCGTCGTCCGCATGCGGTGAGTCGCCTCATGTACGACCGAACGTTCCCGCAAATTTGTACCGTCGTCGGCGCATCTGGCAGCGTCCGGCCAGCTCGCGCGCGCACTTTGTCGCGTCGCGCGATGGGGAACGCACCGTGAAGAACCGCGTGGACGAACCGGAAATCGTCGTCGGCCTGGATATCGGGACGACCAAGGTCTGCGCCGTGGTCGGCGAAGTCGATTCCGACGGCGTCACGATCCTGGGCGTAGGCAACGTGCCCTGCAGAGGGCTCCGCAAAGGCGTCGTGTCGAACATCGAGTGGACGGTTCGGTCGATCGCCGACGCCATCGAGAGCGCTCAGACGATGGCCGGGGTGGAGATACGGACGGTCTACGCGTCGGTCGGCGGAAGCCACGTCCGTGGGATCGGATCCGACGGCGTCGCCGCCGTCAGCGGCGGCGAAGTGAGCCGCGTCGACGTCGACCGCGTGCTCGAGGGCGCGCGCGCGATCCCGGTCGATGCCGACCGCCAGATCCTCCACGTTTTGCCGCGCGAGTTCACCGTCGACAACCAGGACGGCATCCGCGACCCGGTCGGGATGAGCGGCGTTCGTCTGGGCGTGAAGGTGAACCTCATCACCGCCGCCACGAGCTGCGTGCAGAACGTGATCCGCTGCGCCGAGCGCGAGAGCCTCACCGTCGCGGACGTCGTCCTCGGATCGCTCGCGAGCGCCGAGGCCGTCCTGTCGGAGGACGAGAAGGAGATCGGCGTCGCGGTCGTCGACATGGGCGGCGGCACCACCGACCTGCTCCTCTACGTCGACGGCGGCATCGCTCATACGAGCGTGATCCCCGCCGGTGGCATGAATGTCACAGCGGACATCGCGGCAGGTTTGCGCACTCCGATGGGGGAAGCGGAGCGGCTCAAACGAAACTTCGGCTGCGCTCTCGGTCGCATCGTTTCCGAAGAAGAGGAGATCGAGGTCCCGGGTGTCGGCGGGCACATGCCGCGCAAGGTCGGACGCCGTCTTCTTTCGGACATCGTCGAGCCGCGCGTCGAGGAGATCTTCGCCGTCGTGCGCAAACGCATCGAAGACACCGGCATGCTCGAGCAGCTCTCCGCGGGCGTCGTCCTCACGGGGGGCGGCGTGCTCCTCGAGGGGATGACCGACTTCGCCGAGGAGATCCTCGGCATGCCCGTGCGCCTCGGCGTCCCCGTCGGCGTGCGCGGCATCGCGCAGCTCGTGCAAGGTCCGCAATTTTCCACTGGTGTCGGTCTCGTGCAGTACGGCGCGAAGGCGCTCGCGTCGGCGCGGGATCGCGATCACGACGAGAGCCGGCGCCTTCGCGATCGGTCTGGTGTGTCGATCCGTCAGAGCGGCTCGTGGTCCGCGCAGATGGCGAACGCGGGTGTCGACGAAGAGGAAGCCCCGACGGCTTCAAAGAGGAAACCTGGTCGTTTTTGGAATTGGCTTAGAGCGGCTTTTTAGAGAAGATGCCCCGCATCTGGGGGGATTGTTTCAGGGTAGTACCGGCAAACATCTTCGATTGAGTTCGGCTGTACCCCGAAGGTGTTTGCTCGATTGATCTCACGTCGCATTCGAGGGAAGAGGCGCCCTTGAACGCGAACTTCGAGCAGTAGAAAAGGTGCGGTCGCACGCGGCTACGGCGCGAGACCCCACGCAGAAGCAAGAGTAAGTCCCGGGAGGATTTCGATGAGTTTCTCCATTGAGTTCGCCGACGATCAGAGCGCATACGATGCGCGCATCAAGGTCATCGGGTGCGGTGGCTCCGGCGGAAACGCCGTGAACACGATGATCAACTTCGGCCTCGAGGGGGTGGAGTTCATCGTCGTCAACACGGACGCTCAGGCGCTCGCCTCGAGCCTCGCTCCGAACAAGACGCACATCGGGGCGAACGTCACGCGTGGTCTCGGCGCCGGCGCCGACCCGGAGAAGGGTCGCAAGGCCGCACTCGAGGACGTGACGCGCCTCAAGGAGATGATCTCCGGGGCCGACATGGTCTTCGTCACCGCCGGCATGGGCGGTGGCACGGGCACCGGCGCGGCACCCGTCATCGCGCAGCTCGCGCGTGAAGAGGGATGTTTGACGGTCGGCGTCGTGACGAAGCCGTTCCTGTTCGAGGGCAAGCAGCGATCACGCCGCGCGGAGATCGGCCTCGCGATGCTCGCCGAGCACGTCGACACGCTCGTGACCATCCCGAACCAGAAGCTCCTGTCGATGGGCGACGAAGAGCTCAGCTTCATCGAGGCCTTCCGCAAGGCGGACGAGGTCCTCTATCAGGCGATCAAGGGCATCAGCGATCTCATCACGCAGAGCGGCCTCGTGAACGTCGACTTCGCCGACGTGAAGACGGTCATGGCCAGCATGGGCCGGGCCCTCATGGGTACCGGTTGCGCGAAGGGCCAAGGCCGGGCGCGCCTCGCCGCTGAGACGGCGGTCAACTCGCCGCTCCTCGACGACCTCTCGGTCGAGGGCGCCATGGGCGTCCTCATCAACATCGTCGGCGGTCCCGACATGAAGATGAAGGAGATCGAGGAGGCCGCGAGCTACATCCAGGAGCAGGCGCACGAGGACGCGAACATCATCTTCGGCGCCGCCGTCGACGAGAACATGGGCGACATGATGAAGGTCACCGTGATCGCGACCGGCTTCGATCGAGCGGCTGATGAGGTCCACCACGCGCCGGCGCAGTCGGTCCGCACGGCGCCTTCGACGATGTCGTTCGGCGCGCCGACGCACGCGACGCTCGCGCAACAGGCGCAGGCGCTCCAGCACCAACACCAGCACCCGCACAATGTCCATGGTCACAGTTCCCACCCGCCGCACGCGCCTGCCGCGTCGGGCCGTGGCGGTATGCGACCGTCGATTCAACCGGACGAGCTCGTGCCCGCGCAAACGCGTCGCGCGCCCGCCCGCGAGCTGACGTCGAATGCCACGTCCGAGCGCAACCCGCGCGATCGCGCGAGCTTCGTTCCGCCGCTCGATTCAGATTGGGATACACCGGCGTTCCAGCGCCGGGGCAACTGAGACGCCGGCTCGCTTCGTCGTCGAAGCAGCAGAGGCCGCCCTCGAGGCGGCCTCTTTTCGTTTGGTCGCACGCTCGGCAAACCACGCGTGCACGCTCGCGGTTACGAGGCACCACCCGTGCCGCCGGTTGACATGGACGCGTCACGAATTATGGTCGCCGTGCTCGCCTGCGTCGGCTCGTTGCTGGCGTCGCTCCCGGGCGCGAGTGCATCGTAGGGGGCCGAGCCAATCCCCCGTCTCCCGTGGAGAAGTGGGGTGAGCCGTCACGGCGCGGTTGCCTCTATGTCGGAAAAGCGGTGTTACTACGAGGTCCTCGGTGTCACGAAGACCGCCTCTGCGGACGAGATTCGCAAGGCGTATCGTCAATCGGCACTGAAGAACCATCCTGATCGCAACCCCGGCGATGACGCCGCGGAGTCTCGCTTCAAGGAAGCGACGTGTGCGTTTCAGGTCCTGTCCGACGACGACAAGCGCGCTCGCTACGACCGCTTCGGCCACGCCGGCGTCGACGGAAGCGGCGCGCCCGACTTCGGGCCCGACATCTTTTCGCACTTCCAGGACATCTTCTCGGAGTTCTTCGGAGGCGGGCCTCGGCGAGGTGGTGGTCGCGCGCGCGGCCCGTCGCGAGGGTCGGACCTCCGCGTCCAGCAGCGCCTCACCCTGAAAGAGTCGCTGACCGGCTGCAAACGCGAGGTCATGCTCCGGACGCCGAGCGCTTGCGAGACGTGCGAGGGCACGGGTGCGAAGCCTGGGACGAAGCGCCGCAGCTGTACCGCGTGCGGCGGTGCGGGTCAGGTCTCGACCGCCCGCGGCTTCGTGATGTTCACCCAGACGTGCCACGAGTGCGGCGGCGAAGGCTCCGTCGTGAAGACGCCCTGCGAAACGTGCAGCGGCATCGGCCAGGTGGAAAAGTCTCGCAAGGTCGTCGTCAGCTTCCCGGCCGGCATCGACTCCGGGCAACGGCTTCGCGTGCCGGGGCAGGGGATGCCAGGCCACCAGAACGGCCCGCCCGGTGACCTGTTCGTCGACGTCGAGATCGCGCAAGACGCGAGCTTCGAGCGCGACGGTCTCGATCTGATCACCAAGCTCAGGATTTCGGTCGCGCAGGCAGCGCTCGGTACCAAACGAGAGCTCACGCTCCCGGACGACTCGACCGTCACGGTAGAGATCCCGGCGGGCACCCAACCCGGTGAGGTCGTGACCACGCGCAACCGCGGCGTTCCGCGGATCGACGGCCGCGGCCGCGGTGCGCTGCACGTCATCATCCAGGTCGCCATCCCGAAGGACCTCTCCTCGCGCGCCAAATCGCTCCTGCGCGACCTGGAGAGCGAGCTGAAAGAAGAGCAAGAAGAGCCGAAGGCGCAGACGGCCTGAGGTGGTTTGGACGCGACGTCGGACGGCGTCGCATCGCTTCGCTCGCGACGTCGGAAGGCGTCGCATCGCTTCGCTCGCGACGTCGGAAGGCGTCGCATCGCTTCGCTCGCGACGGGAGGCGTCGCATCGCTTCGCTCGCGACGGGAGGCGTCGCATCGCTTCGCTCGCGACGGGAGGCGTCGCGTCGCTTC
>JABFXY010000164.1 GCA_013361525.1 Polyangiaceae bacterium
GTTCCGGTTGGCGATACCGTCGTCCTGCACTTCGACGAGACCTGCGAAAACGGCACCTGGTGCAGTTGGAACGATTTGCCCGATTCTTTCGAAATCGGCGCGGGCGACCTCATGGTTCGCGCGACCGACGACACCGGCTGGTGGACCGACGACGCAGGGCGCGATTATCCGCCTTACCTCTACCGACGCTTCACCGGTGACTTTGCGATCGTCACGCAAGTGCGGTCGCTCGAGCTCGGCGGCAATGAAACCCTCACGCAGGACTTTACCGTCGCGGGCTTCGTGGTTCGTGCCGCCACCGGATCCGCGCCGGCGCATGATGCATCCGAAGCAACCGAGCATTGGCTGAAGTTCGAATGGGGCCGACGTGGCGGTGACTTCTCCGGTCTCGGGTATTTGATTGGACAGAAGCCGTCGACCGGAGGAGACGCCAACAACCTGGACGGGCACAACACGCCGGGCGCGACGACGCGGCTACTCGGCCTTTGCCGCACCGGCGGAGATCTCACGTTCATCATCGACGACGGCGGCATTCTTCAGTTCAATCCCGAGACTCCGCCGGAACAGTTCACCAGCGAAATCGAGGTCGGGCTGACGTCGGGCAACTGGAATACCAACGGTTTCGTGACCGAGGCTGCATTCCCGGGCGTGGCAATGCGCAGCGGTGCCATCACGCCGAATTGCCAGGCAGTGGTCGAGGACCTCCTCGCGCAGCTCGGGCGCTGAAAACTCCGCTGTTTCGCAGACATCCGGAGCGGCCCACGCTTGCCGAGCGCGATTGATTCACGTCGAGCCGGGCGTGCTCAGCAATCATGCTCCCCCAATGCCACGCGGTGACGCATTCGTGCGGCAAACCTGCCGCATGCGTGAATCGTTCACCGTGTGCTAGTCGCTCAATATGGCGCGTGTCCGCACGGATCGCACGGCGGCCCGCACATTGCGGGAGGGCAGCCTCCACACGATCGGTGTGGGGGAGGTGCTCATGTGTCCGCAGTTGGTGACAGATCGAATGGGCATCATCTACGAAGCCAATGATGCCGCGCGCCGGCTCCTTGGAGCGACGATCGTGGGGCGGCAGGTCTTCTCGTTCGTGGAGAGAGATTCGGTGGACGCCGTCCGTCGAGTCGTGAGCACGATCAACCAGGGCACGGCGACGAATCTCGACGTGCGCATGAGCACGGGCAGACCACCGTGCTGGTCTATGGATCTGGAAATTCGGCGCGCCGAGAATCCTCATCGAATTCGATGGCGAATCCGACGGAAATCCGCCGAGTCCGGTGAGTTTCGCACGTCGGCGAGCGCGCACCGCCGACCTTCGGATCGCCCGGCGCCGGCGCACAGTTCCTTCCCGCTCACGGAGCCCGGGGCAGACGATTCCCCGGAGAGCGACCTTCGCATAGCGCTCGGATTGGTCGCTCTGTTGCGGGCCCGCGATATCTCCGAGGTCAGCCGCGCACTGGCTCTTGACCTGATCGAGGAGCACGTCGTCAGGCAATCAGCGATGCTTCATGGTCTTTGGGACGCGTCGCGACTCGCGGTGGGCGCGCTCGCGCTTCAGTGTCGGCCCCTTTCGCTCGGAGAGCTCGTCAGCGCCTGCACCGACGCATTGAAGCCGGCGGCGACCGCGGCGGAGGTCTCGCTCCGGTCCAGAGTCGACGCGCAAGTTGTGGTGAGCGGGGACGAGCGGTGGTTGATGCACGTTGTGATGAACCTACTCTCCAACGCGCTTAAATTCACTGCTCCACGCGGGGCGATCGACGTGGATGTCGGCGTGACGGGGCAGCGTGCCAACCTACGTATTGCAGATACAGGGCGCGGAATCGCAAAGGCGACGCTCGAGCGCATTTTCGACGGACCTTGGGATATCCACGAGGCGAATCGCGCGCCCCATGAGAAGGCAGGCCTCGGACTGTTCCTCGTCAGAAAGCTCGTCACTTTGCACGGCGGAGAGATCCATGCGCAGAGCGATGGTATCGGTCACGGATCGACCTTCAGGCTCTGCTTGCCGCTATCTTCTGTGGATGTGGGCCTATAAACGCGATCTCGAGCGCATCAACGCGCGTCATGCTCGATGCCGAGTGCGATCACCGACACAGACGAAAAGAGCTATCCCGATGTAGAGAGCGGCGAGAGCCTTTGCCGGCGTGTCGCCACAACCCATCATGTTGGGGTGGATAGTTGACTCCGCGCGCCATTGACCGGTCGGTTCCTCCGACAACCGCGGCCCATTCGGGCGGTACAGTGTCGCACGAACCGCGTGAAGCTCGGCGATGGCCTCGGGCTCACTCTTCCCGTAGCCCATGCAGTTCGGGAGCTGCTTCGCGCGGGCTACGAATCGGCCCTGGTGATCTCTGCTGACTTGCAAATCATCGCGGTTGGCCATGAGCGAAAAATACCGACTGTTGGCCGCGCGATCCATGCTCCCGACGCGTCACATACGAAATCGAATGGGCACCGTCCTTCACGAATCCGGCAAAGCGGCCACGAGGGGCGATTTGCCACATCCGTGAGGTCACACCAGACCGCGGTCGTTTCGGCTCTCCCCGATCTCGAACGAAAGTCATTGAATCATTGTCTCCCCCGCAGGACGTGTGTGCCCGGACTCGATGGTCAAGCCGGCAGCGACGTCAGTCACTTCTGTGTCGTCGGACGAGCTGCGGCGCAGGAACGATGCGCTCGAGCGCCATAGCCACGATCCCCGCGGCGAAAATCGCCGACACGACGGTGATCATCCACGCGACTATCCCCGGCATGAGCGTGCGACCCGCAAGTCTTGGACCCCCTACGCCACACGACCCAGCCCCTGGCCGCCGCACGAAAGGCCTCAAGCGTGACGCGGTTCGAGGGACGTCTTGGGTCAGGCAGCGTCGCAGGCGCACGCGCAAGGCCCCCAAACCGCGCTGATCTCGCCAGAGAAAGCACAGGTACAAGACCTGCAGCGGGCGGCCGGGAGCGTCGGTGCGCGTCGACACGGTCATGCCATCGCAGCCGCTCATCGGGGATCGGTTGTAGAACCCCCTTTCACGGCAGTGGATCATCGACCGCACCGCGCTCCCATTTCAATCAGCCTAAGCATGCCCATCGGCTACATGCGCCCGTGGTCGTCCGCAGGCGCTGGTATGCTCGCGCCATGCGATGGTCGGGGATGCTCTTGCTTGCAGCAGCGGGGTGCATATGGGGCGAGATCGACGACGACGACTATGTCGAATATGTCGAGAAGCAGGCAGCGATCATTCGAGAGCACGAACATGATTGTGCCGAGATGAATGAGGAGCTGGAAACGCAATTCCAGGCGATCGGCTCGAAATCGAAGTCGTATGGATGGCATGTGGAGCGTCGCGGCGAAAAGATTCGTAGCTTGACGGCGGAGCAGCAAAAGGTCTTTTTCGACCAATACGGCGCAAGACTCGAAGCCGCCCGAAAGAGCGCCGAAGCTGGAATCAGCAGGTGTAAGCCCGATCGCAAGGAATGGGTGCTTATGCGCGAGGACCAGCGCCGTTGAGGCGGGGCCAACGGTTCAACTCTCCGAAGCGTGGGGCGTGGGTGTCTCCCTGTGACCCCTCGCGCGCCGTGCGCCATGTCGGGACACATTAGTCCCGTGAGGCATCGCCGTACTGCTGAGATGTCGATCGCTGCGAGGGCGCTCGCACTTCTCGCGGGCCAATCGCGAGCAAACCCGAACGAGCGATAGGGCGCGGCGCCACGGCGCGGTCCTTGCCGTGTGCAGCCTCTGCACAGGGACGACTGGGCGTGCCTGCGTGGTGCGTTCCGTTGCACGCCGAACTCGGAAATTTCGGCGGCCTGATCGCACGAGTTGGCATAGCGGGGAGCCGCGCTCGACGCCTAAGGGATTCAGCGGCGTTCGCGGCTCTCCGCTGCGCCAGCGCACCGGCGAACCGTGATCCTCGTCGACGACGGCCTCGCGACCGGAGCGACCGTGAAGGCCTGGTCTGTCGATGCGGCCCCGGCTCGGCTACGCTGGTGGGCTCGATGCTTCGACGTCTTCGCTTCTCGCTTTCGATCGCGCTTTCGGCCTTCGCTGGGTTATCCGGTTGCCACCTGCTCCTCGACGACGAGCCGTTTTCTTCGGGCGGCTCGAGCGGGACGACACCGACGACGACCAACGGAGGTGGCGGCCAGACTGGAATCGGCGGCGAGCCGACCTCGTCGGCCGGCGGTGGCCCAATCGGCGGCGGGCCCTCGACCGGCGGCAACGGCGGTGGTCCGCCCGTCTGTAGCAACGATGAGCTGAACCAGGGCGGTACCCCCGGCGCGGCGTGCACCGCCGCCTCGCCCGCGTGCACGGTCGAAGATGGCGACACCTTCTTCACCTTCGACGATTTTTGCGAAGCTGATGTCTGGTGCGCCTACGAAAACGGCGGTTCGTTCACCGTCGAAGGCGGGGCGCTGGAGATCACGGCGCCCGCCGTGACCGGTTGGTGGTCCCCCTCCAGTTCGGGGCGGGCCTTTCCTCCTTATCTCTTCAGGGAATTGACCGGTGACTTCGCCATCGTGGCGCGCGTGGGCTCCGTCGACTTCACGGAGAACGACACGCAGAACCAATACAGCGTCGCGGGCATCATCGTGCGCGACCCGACCGGCGCAGCACCGGGTTGGGCAGCCGACGAACACTGGCTCAAGTTCGAATGGGGTTTTCGCGATGTCGCCGAGGGGGACTATTTCGAGCTCGGCTTTCTTTATCAAGAGAAGCCGGAAGGTGGCGACATCATGGGCTTTCGCGACGGCGAATCGACGGACATCAACGGCAATCCTGCATTGGGTATTTGTCGCATCGACGACGCGTGGTCCTTCTACGCCTTCAACAACGGGTGGATCAACTTGGCGCCCCAGCCTCCCGGCGTGTTCGAAGAGACAGTGGAGGTCGGCCTCTCGACGGGCCGGTGGAACACCGCACCCGACGGGCACGCGACGTTCCCCTGGGTGCGAATTCGCGCCGGCGGGAGCGTCGGTAGCAGCTGCCTCGCCGCGATCGAAAGTCTCTGCGCCGGCGGCTGACGACGCGCGCTTCTTTCCCCGGAGCTCTGCAGCAGGACGCTATTCACCGCGCGCGCGCGTGCGCTGCCGATGCGTCAAGGAGCGCGCGAAGCGCGTCGGTAAGATCGGCGAGCGGGGCGGGCTTCTTGATGAATCGAACCACGCCGCGCGCGACGACGTTGGGCGTGGTCGAGTGGACCGCGACACGAATGTGCGGGGCGATGATCCGAAGTTCGGCGACGAGCTCGATCCCCGTCGTTCGGGACATCGCGCGGTCAGTTATCACTGCACCGAACTCCAGGGGAGATGCCCGCACGAGCTCGACGGCGATCTCCGCGCCCTCAGCAGCGGTAACGTCGAACCCGAGGCACCTCAGCGCGCCTTGGAGCGCCCGACGGAAGAGCTCGTCCTCGTCGATCAGCAACACCCTTCGGCCACTGCCGCCCGGAGCGGGAGGCACATCGCGTAAGGCGTCGGGGGTGGCCCTGTCGAGCTGTGAAAAATTCATCCATAACCTCTGGTCTTGGCTGGCGAATAGGCAGCAGGCGAGAGCGGTAGCAATTGATAGGCCGCAACCCGTGGCATCCTCGGTCACCGTCGCACGGCGGGAATCGCGCGCAGGAGCCGCGAGCGCGGCTCCGACCGCATGTCGCCCAAGGCTCAGAGGTACGCTCGTTGCACACGAATCTGCACCCGAGCCAGCGGTCGGCGAGAAGGAGCGGCGTCATGAGGGTGTTAGACAAGATGAGGCACGTCGTCGCGACATGTGGACCGGAGGATTCGCTCTCCGATGCAGCGCGGATCATGTGGGACCAGGATCTCGGTTGCCTGCCGGTCGTCGATGAGAGCCATCACGTGGTCGCCCTAATTACGGATCGGGACATCTGTATGGCGGCCTATACGCGTGGCGCGACGCTCAAAGACATTCAAGTCGCTTCGGCGATGAGCGACGACGTCGTGACGTGCAAGCGCGAAGACTCCCTGCACCACGTCGAGCGCCTCATGGCGAAGGCGCAGGTCCGGCGCATTCCGGTCGTCGATCGCAACGACAGGCTCGTCGGAATCATCTCGCTCGCCGACATCGCGACGGACGCACGTAGCCTCAAGATGCCGCTGGCTGCACCCGGCATCGCCAGGACGCTCGCGTCGATTACCGAGCGACGCTGGCAAGGAGCTCTCTCCTCCAGTTGACGGTCGCGTGGCGCGTCGATGCACGGAGAGTGGCCGTGGCGTGGCGCGACAACGTGACATGATGCCTCGGTAGCAACGTGGATCGACCGAGGAAGCGCGTGGCTCGCGATCTGCTAGCGACCGGCGTGGCACCGCTGGTGTGCGGGCCGGGTCGGAGGTTGTCATGGGTCGGAAGGTGTTGCTCGTCGATGCGGACGAATCCGCCCGTAGACTCCTCGGCCTGGCTCTCCGACGCCTTCATTACCATGCTGTGCCAACCGCGAACGCGGAGGAGGCGCTCCACGCGCTCGGCGCGTCCGACGTGGAGCTGGTACTCACCGAGCTTCAGCCGGCAGGGATCGATGAGCTCGAGCTCTGTCAGCGCGTGCGGCGGCTATCACCGGGCACACCCGTCATCGTCGTTACGCGCGACAACAACATCGACGCGGTTGTGCGGGCATTGCGAGCGGGCGCGCACGACTTTCTGACCAAACCCGTTCAAGACGATCTTCTTCGACGTTGCTTGGCGCGAGCGAGCCACGCCCGCTTCATACATCAGGAGCTGCTGCGTTTGCCCGCAACGGATCGCGCGCGATCGACCAATAGACTGATTGGCGAGAGTCCAGCGATGAAGAGGCTGGACGAGATGATCGCGCGCGTGGCGCCGACGGAAACAACCGTTCTGATTGAAGGGCCGACGGGCACCGGCAAAGAGCTCGTTGCACGCGCCATCCACGAGCGAAGCTCTCGAAGAAGCGGCCCCTTCGTCGCGATCAATTGCGCCGCGGTTCCTCCGGCGCTGCTCGAGAGCGAGCTCTTCGGACACGCGCGCGGAGCGTTCACCGATGCGAAAGACGCTCGCACCGGCCTGTTCGTCGATGCGCACGGAGGCACGCTGCTGCTGGATGAAATCGGCGAGATGCCAATGGACCTTCAGGTGAAGTTGCTTCGCGCGCTTCAGGAGAAACACGTGCGGCCGATCGGATCGAACGCCGAGGTGCCCTACGATGCACGCATCCTCTCGGCGACGAACCGCGATCTCGAGGCGGAAGTTCACGCGAAGCGGTTCCGAGAAGATCTCTATTACCGTATCAATGTCGTTCGTCTGAGCGTACCGGCACTTCGAGATCGAGGTTCCGATGTCCTCATGATCGCTAATCACCTGCTCGCGCAGCATGCCCCCGGCCACGCTCTGTCGCTATCACCCAAGGCCGCCGAACGTCTCGCGGCCTATGATTGGCCAGGCAACGTTCGCGAGCTCGAAAATTGTATGGAGCACGCGGTCGCACTCGCTCGTTACGATTCGATCCTGGTCGAGGACCTACCAGAGAAGGTCCGAAGCGATCATTTCCATTCGCGTGTGCGATGGGCCGACGACACGACCGAGTTGGTGACCATGCAAGAGATGGAGAATCGCTACATCGACCGAGTGCTGAAGTTGGTAGACGGCAACAAATCGCGCGCCGCAGAGGTGCTCGGGGTCGATCGGCGTACGCTCTACCGCAAGCTCGAACAACGTCGACGTCACGGCGCGCATCCTTCCGACGCTTCGCATGGCGGCGACGTCGCGCAACCGTGAACTCTGCCGCAGGGCCACAACCCTCAAGACCACCGCAGCTTGATCGGGAGACCGACGAGTCGCACGCCCGCCCGTTCTCCTTCGGACACTGCGTGCGGTCGCTCCATCTCGACCGTGCGCGCTCCGGCGAGCTTCAGCGCGGTGTCGCTGTAGATCTGGACCGAGACGCGCAGCCACGGCTCCAAAGGCAAGGGAATGCCGTGCATCATCGCGTCGAGCGCTTGATGCTCGTTGCGCGTGATCTCGCTCTGCACGAAGTCGAACATTCGAACCATCACGCCGGGGAGTCGCGCCGCAACGACCGCCACGGGAGCGACGCGTAGAACGGCCCCATAAACACCCCCGAGATCACGTTTGGCCTGATAGCGCGTCCGATGATGCAGATACTCCTCGATCGTCATCCGCAGCGCGTGCGCCTCATAGGCGATCAAGACCGGCGCCGGCATCACGTCGTACCAGGCAGATGCCAAAAAAGGCTGCCGAATGAAATCGCAGAGCTGTTGATCGTCGATCTCGCTGATCAGCGTCTCCATGCCGCCTTTGAGGTTGTCATTAAAGAAGGCATGCGTTCCCTGGTAGAGGACGCCTTTGACGTGAAAGGGGCTTTCGCCGAATCGAAAATTCGCGCCCACAGGTACGGACGGCACACTCGCCGGTCGTAGCTTCGTCATCGTGCGCCTCCCTCGTCGACGGTCATCGAAGAGCCTTCCACGGCGGTGCCACGAACGCCCATCAAGATGCTCGGCGAGTGGCAGAGCCATGAAACAACCGGACCCCCGTGTGGCGAAGTGGCGCACCGAGCGCCTCGATTCACCGTACGCCGGCCTCGCCGCACGACCCGTAGCGACGGGCCGCCGGCGCTGACCTGCTTCGAGGTTGACCTCGCTCAACGCTGCGCATCGAATCCGCGGATGCTGCGCGCGACCATATGGGGTTCGGCCTTCCTGTGTTTGGTGGGTCTCTCGGGTTGCAGCTCCGGCTACGAAGTCGAGTACCCGAAGGGCGCGAGGTTCTGCGTCATCAAATCATATGGTGATGAGCTGCATCCGCAGCTAGCAGCGAGCTTTCGCGACGCTCTCTACGAGTCCAACGCCGAGTTCCAGTTCGCGCCCGAGGACGGCTGTGACGGCCGGTTCGTCATCAGCACCACGTACTCGTCGACGCCTCCCGCGTCGTGCGTCGAGCGAGCGAATGACGCGATGGCGGCGGGCTCGGGCCTCATCGTCGGCGCGATCGTCGAGGCCGCCTGCAAGTCGTACCGAGCGCAGCAGAACGTCGTGTACACGGAGGTGTTCGTCATCGAAAAGAACAAGGGTTGGAAGGTCGACGCCCGCCTCTTCGATCCGATCGAACGAGACGCGGACGGAACCGCGCCAGGTCGAGCGATGGCGGTCGATCTCGTAGACCACTTGAAGGACAAGCTCACGGAGTAAGTGCTTCCCGACCTCGGTACAACGTCCGAGTCTCATACGACGGAGCAGACGCCCGGTACGGCCCGCGATAATCCCCGGGACAGTGGACGCTCTCATCACCAGTGACTCGAGCGCCCGGGGATTCTTACCGCGGGCTGCAGTGGGCGCCTACGAGCCAGATTGCACGGCCTGTGCCGTGTGCGTCGCACAAGAGCGGCCGCCCGCTTGCAACTCTGCGATGTCGAGGGAGGTGGGAAGCGCCGGAGAATCGAATGCGATCAACGATGAGGCGATATCGGCACAAGATTCGATCGCGGGCTGGGCACTGGCGGCTGCGTGCGGTGGCGATGTTTGCGCGCATCGCCGTCGAAGCGTGGGGAATGGGGTGGAATTGGCGGCAGCGACGGGCATCCGGTACGCAACGCTGGGAACCGCTCGAGGCGCAGCGGCGCCAACTCATGGTCTTCCTCTGGCTCGCGGCCCGGCGTGCACCGTATCGAGACGGCTTCGCCGCGTGAGACCAGCGGCGGCGGCCGACGATCAGACGCCGAATGGAAAGGTTTCCGATCCGGCGCTATTCGAGCAGCCCGCGGATCACGCTCGAAAGCTCGCGAATCCTCGCCGGCTTCGGCACGATTGCATCGACGCGACCTTCCGCATCGAGAGGAGAACAGCTCCCTGAGTGCAAGACGATGCGGACGTGAGGCGCCGCGGCGCGAACACGGTCGGCGAGCTCGAGACCGGAGAACCCGGGTAGATCGAAGTCCGTCACAATGACCGCGAAGCGCCCCGGCGCCGCCTCGACGAGCGCGAGCGCCTGCGAAGCATCGCAGCAGGAGGTCACCCGAAATCCGAGTTGTGCGAGCCCGAGCTCGAGGAGACTGAGTACCGTGGGCTCGTCCTCGACGAGGAGGACCTCGTCGCGGCGAGTCGCATTCATGGCGAGGGGAGTTCTCTCTTCGTCGGCCATCAATCCGGACGGCTTGACCGCACAGCCTCCCTCGAAGCTTGTCCAGTCGGCTGAGTCGCCCGCTCCGCCACCCCAACCGAGTCCAGGAGCATTACCAGGTCGCTGAACTCTACCGGCTTGACGAGGTGCGCGTGGAAGCCGGCTTTGAGCGCGGCCATGCGAGTGCCTGGCCGGGCATCGCCCGTCAGAGCGGCGCAGAAGGTTGCGATACCCGCTGCACGTAGCCGCTGAACGATCTCGCAGCCGCTCACCGTCGGCAGCTCGAGATCGATGATCGCGAGGTCGGGAGGGGTCTCCTGGATCAGCGCCAATCCGGCGAGGCCCTCCCGCGCGCACTCCACTCGGTGCCCAAGTGACTCGAGCAGCACGCCCATCATCTCGCGGCTGTCGTCGTCATCGTCGATGACGACGACACGTAAAGGTTTCGACGTAGCCATCTGCGGAGATCTAGCATCGCGATGGTCGTACGCGGACTGTTCCTGATGTCGAAGTCAGACGACTGCACCGCAAGATCGCCTCACGTGAGCGCGTCCTGCGATCCATTTCGACGCAGGTGAGCGGTGCACCTATGCGTTTGCCGCTGACTTGCGGTCGGTACGAGGGCTGCTTCTGCCTCGTCACGTGACCATGGGGCTCGCCGACGCCATCGAAGAGCGCTGGATCGACGACGCGCGCGCGCCCCGTGAGGCCGCGAACGTCGATCCGCCGTCCTCGCGCGTCGGACGCACTCTCTTTTCGCGAGAGGCCGCCCTTCGCGTCGGCGTGGTCTTCGCGGACAGGTACCGACTCGTGGCCTATCTCGGCCGCGGTGCCCTGGGGACGACTTGGATCGCGAGGGTCGAGCGCGGGCACAAGAATGAGCCGCACCAAGTCGCGCTCAAGATTATGACCGCCTGCGCGCCGCTCGACAGCTCACGCGAAGCGGCCTTTCGCCACCAAGTCTGCTTCGCATCGGAGCTCGTCGGCCCCCATACGACGCGTATCGTCGACCATGGGGTTGCGGACGAAACTCCCTTCGTGGCTGTCGAGCTCCTCGACGGCGAGACGCTCGAGAGGCACCTGCGACGTGTCCGTCGGCTCTCCGCGCGACAATGCTTATGGCTCTTACGACATCTCACGACGGCAATCGTCGAGGCCCACGCCGAGGGGCTACTCCACGGGGAGCTTCATCCATCTAACCTATTTCTCGCGACTCAACAGGACACACCCGAGCCACTTTTGAAGGTGCTCGACTTTGGGATTGCTCGTCGAACCTTACTGGACCCGACGAGAACGGACGCGCGCACCTTGTCCGGCTGGCCGCACGATACAAGCCCTGAACAGCGGTCGAATCCTTTTCATCTCGATGTCAGAAGCGACCTATGGGCAATGGCAGCCATTCTGTACCGGTGCCTAACCGGGGTGAAGCCCTTCAATCCTCATGAGGAGTGGCACCGCAGCTTCGTTCCGGCCGTCGGCTTTCATGCACCTCCACCATCCGCGCTTGTTCCCGGCGTACCCATCGCGCTCGACGAGTTCTTTCATTTGGCCCTGCACGAAGATCGCGAACGCCGCTACCAATCCGCCGCCGCGATGCTCGACGCTTTCGAGAAGGCAATGGGGGGTGATGCTGCGCTGCGTCCCACGGAAGTCCAGAGCTCCGAGGTCGCGACCGGAATGTTCATCGCGGAAGCTACACCCGCTGCGGACGATCTCGCTTCGTTGGATGCCAATGAGCTGACCCAGTGGTCCGAAGCCTCGATTAGCCGCTCACGTCGCAAACGCTCGTGGCGGACGATTCGAGCTCTGCGTCGCAATGGGCGCACGCGCGTGTCGCTTTCCTCTCGCGACGGTCTGTCGGTTGGTCTCGTCGGGCTGATGCTGTTTGCCGGCGCGATGTGCGTGGTCGCGGTCTTTATAAATTAGCGACGCGGACTCGTCGGCCGCGCCTCTCAATGCCATTCGACCCCAGCAGTAGCCTCACCCACAACGACCGGCCGGAAGTCGCCGTCGCGATGCATCGGATACGCCGCCGCCCTTGCGTCCCAACCGAGCACGAAGTTCGGCCGCCGAAACTCCCACCCCGGAAACTGAAACGCCACGCGCGCATGGCCCCCCGGCGCGAACGACGGCTCCGAGAACGGCCCGCCGCCCCAGCTCCCGTCCCAGATATAGAGATCCAGGGCTGGCCCCGCGCCGATCTCGAAAAATCCGCCGAGTGTCAGCATCGCCAGCGCCGATCCTTGGATGACGCCTCCCATCCACTCGTCGCTCTGCTCGCCATCGTAGGTGACGTCCAAGATGCCGATCCCACCCTGGTATACTAACGCGAACAGAGAGTTGATCTGCGTGCCGATCCGGGCGTGCGCGGCGATGTTCATCCCGAAGTTGCCAGTGCCGGGTAGCGTGAAAAATCCTCCCCCCGCCTCGACGGCCACGCGAACACGCGGATTTTGGTACGTCTCTATCGTCTCAACCTGATCCGCTGCTTCATCGGCCGCCGGCGCGGCGATCGCGACCTCTGAGCACAAGCAAGTGAGCATTATCGTCAGTGACCCAAGAAGAAAGCGCATCCACACAAGATGGCAGAGGAGGCCGACGAGATCGAGCTCTCGTCGGCGTCGTGGTGGAAAGATCTTCACGTGGGTGTGCTGCCTATCGGATGGTCGCGACAGCCGGCGGGGTCTCGCTCGGGTCGGACAACAGCTATCCCGATATCGATGACGCCGAAGAGTCGCTGCCCATGCCGCGCGCGGAGATACGGGCTGGCTACCGCATCGTGAACGTGATGGAGATCACCGGCTTCGTCGGGGCCGAGCGCCGACTCTATTGGAACCGCGATAACGAGACGCGGATGTTCGTCGGTGTCTCTTTCGGTACGGGCGCTGACGTCGACCCGCGACAGTAGCCATCGATGCTTTGCCACGTTCGACATGGGCCACTCGCGTCCAATGCGAGGTAGCATCCGCCGCCATGCGCGCCGTGCTCGCTTCATTGGTTCTCGTTTCCCTCACCGTCGCAGCCTGCTCGTCAGGCAGCGAAGGAGCCCAAGCTGAAGATCCCTCGACGCAAGCCGCCGCCAACGCATCCGGCACGCTCCACATCGAGGTCACCGGTCCGGGGCTCGACACCCCCTCCGAAGCGACGGCAACGGCGACAGGCATCGCGGCGAATACTGCTGCCAACACGGCGGCGCCCGCGGCGAGCCAGCATGGAATAGTCGGGGTGCTCACAAGCGGCAGCGGCGGCGACGGATGGAGCTCGACCAGCGCCGCCCAGATCGGCAGCGCCTTTACGGAGGATTCGACGCCGAGCTCGGCGGGATCGGGGCTCGACCGCGAGACGATCAAGAAGGTCGTGAAGCAGAACGTCGGCAGAATTCGCATCTGCTACGACTCCGCTCTCGCGAAGAATCCCAACCTCAAAGGCAAGTTGACGACGAAGTTCGTCATCGGACCGGAGGGCAAGGTCACCGCCGCGACAACTTCGGGCGACATTGCCGATCAGGGCGTGATCGATTGCGTTTCGAAGGCGTTCCGCGGGCTGACCTTCCCCAAGCCGAGCGACGGCAAGCCCGTCACGATCTCCTACCCATTCGTTTTCGCGCCATGACGGCTTCACGTCGGCGCCGACGTTGGCCGGCTGTCAACGAGAGCAATATGTCGTTGTCACCCTCTGCCGCTGAGAGGCGCGCCATTCATGTTGCAGCGCGCTCGGCGACGAACCACGGCCACTTGTCGGTGGTGTCCTTGCGCACGTCGAGCCC
>JABFXY010000128.1 GCA_013361525.1 Polyangiaceae bacterium
CGACGGAGGCACCTGCGGTCGAGCCGCCCCCTTCGCCGACCCCGGATGCGCCGCCGGCGGACGCCGCACCTGCCGCGGCGCACGATGAGCACGCAGCACCCGAAGCCGCCGCCGAAATGGCGGACGAATACGACGTGGAAGACGCGCGCGCCGCCGGCTACGAGGTCGGCGAAGCGACGAGCGACGGCGCCGAGGGAATGGGCGTCGACGGGAAGGACTACGAGCTCGCGCCGACGACCTTCGAGGGGATGGAGGGGCTCGACGCCGGCGACCTCGAGGCCCTGACCGAGGTGACGCCGGCGGAGGTCGGCGAGCTCGACATGGACCACGACATGGCGACAGCGGCCATGGACCAACTCGAGAAGCAGGCCGAGGCGTTGGAGGGGTTGTCGCCGGAAGAGCTCGACAAGATCGCCGGCCTCTACATCGAAGTGCTGCGCGCGAAGCTACGGGAAGTGCGCGACAAGACACACGACAAGACCGTCGCGAAGATTCAAGAAAAGAGCGCGGAGAAGATCGGGACCGTCTCGACGTTCCTCGCCTTGTCCAGCTTGAGCGGCCTCTTGCTGCTCTTGCTGCCGTTCGTCCAAAAGAAGAAATACCCGGGCCAATTCGGAAAGCTCTTCGGATACAGCGCGCTCGCGGCGTCCGCTTTGGTGCTCGCCGTCTTGCTGCTCACCGGCGTCCTCACGGGCATGCGCGTCGTGCAGGCGGGCCTCGCGGAGCAAACGAACCCTCAGGTCGTGCTGCAGGATGCGACCTTCGACGCCGTCGACGACAACCTCGAAGACGTCGCGGCCATGCCGGGCTTGCTCCTCGTGCCGCTGCAACAGGTCGGCTCGGGCGAAAAGGAGGACTTGGGCGTCGCCATTTTGGAGAACGTCGTCCAATTCAAAGAAGACTTCGAAGTCTTCAAATCGGTGGCTGGTGCGTTCCAGAGCGTGCAGGGCGTCATGGAGTACGTGCCCATCGTCCTCATCGCGCTCGCTGTCGTGCTCTTCTTCGTGACGATCAAAGACATGGTTCGCGACGTCGTGCGCGCGCCCGAGCGCGCGATGCGAGGCGAAATCGCGGCGACGGAGGTCTTCGGCATCGTCCTGCGCCGCGTGGGCAACGAAATCATCGTGACGATCGCGACGTTGGGCGTCCTCTTCGTGATTACGGTGATTTCCGCGTTTGCGCTCGGCGTGATCGCGATCCCGGCGATGAGCACCTTCGTGCAGCAGCTCATGGCGACGCTCGAATATGTGATGGTGCAGCCGGGCGCGTCGAAGACGACGATCTACGTGGCGCTCGTCGGGGTGCTCGCGTTCGTGGTCCTCGGCGTGGGGCTCATCGTCGTCTCGAGCGTCCTCTACCTCGGCAAGTTCCAAGGCATCCTTCGCGCGCGGCTCAACAACAAGGTCCCGCTGTCGAAGTTCAAGCCGTTCTTCACCTGGCGATCGGCGGCGCTCCTCTGGTGCTTCACGTTGCCAATCGTCACGCTGCTGAGCGGGTCGGCCCTGTCGAACTACTTGACGGAGACGGCGACGAACGGACCGGATTACAACTGGAACCTCGCGCTGTTGCCGGCGCCGCTCGTTCTTTTGGTCATCTTCGCCGTGCTGTTCGTGCTCGGCTACGGGCTCAAAGGCTTCTTGAGCATCGCCCGGTACAAGGTGCCGCAGCAGCCGCTCGGCGACGCGGCGCTCGCGCAGGCCGCGCAGGCGCTGCCGGTCCGGTAAGGAACCCCCGGCCATGTTCGAAGCGACGGCGCCGAGGCTGCGTACCTAATGATGATGGCCTTTCACATCGCGCAGCTCGTCGCCGTCGGATCCATCGCCGCGTTCGTGTCAGCCGGAGCGGAGCCTCCGCGGGCGCTCCGTGGGGAAACCCCCGCTTCGGAGACCAAATCGAAGAAACGGTATTCGTGCTCGCAATGGAGCGGGACCGCGAGCGGCAACGATCCGTCGGTCCAAGTGGCCGCGTCGCTGTGCGAGGCGAAAGATGGCGGGGTCATCGGCCTCGTCACCTGGAACAGCGAGCGGAGCGGCTTCAGCGTGCGCAAAGTGGAGGGCAGCTGGTCCAGTGACCACAAGACGCTGACGTTTGCGGACGTGGATTTCGTCGAGAACAAACCCAACCTCGGCTGGCGGTTCTGCTTGATCGATCGCTACCGGCTCACGAGCGGCGGAGCCTCGAAGCTCGAGGGTGGATACCGCTCGTCGAAGTGCAACGACGACGCGACGATGCAGCTCAAGAAGGTGAAATAGGGCCCTTCAGGTGGTCTTGGCGGCGCTCTCGAGCCGGTGCGCGAAGCTGGCGTCGGGGCCTGCGACCGCAGCGTGCACGGCCTCGAGCTCGTCCGCGAGGTGATTACCGAAGGACTCGAGAAAGCCGCGATAGCGCGCCGGCGACAACCGCGAGTCGAGGAGCAATCGCTCGGCGAGCTCGATCGCGTCGGACCTTCGGTGAAGCGCGTCGCCGCCGAGCTCACCGACGACCTCGGCGACCGTCGACAAGACGATGCGCACCGCGTCGCGATCACCGGCCTCCTCGGTCGTGAGCTCCATCGCCGCGACCGGTACCGTGCGCGCGTCGAGCCGAGGGAACCAGCGGGCATAACGACGCTCGAGCGCGTGGTGGTCTCTCGCCGCCGCTTCTTCGAGCGCCCGTGCCCCGTCCGCGGACGCAGTGGCTTCCGCGTACTCGTTTCCACGAAGGCGATTTCGGCGTGAAGCCTCGAGGTCGTCGAGCTCGACGAGTACGTCGTCGATCGCATGTTTCCACGCGTCGGTGCCGACCTCCTCGAACCGCCCGTGGACGGTGAACCGCGTCGCTTCACCGCGGCAGAGATCGGCGAGACGACGGTCGTCCATGTGGTGGTAGAAGGCGCGCTCTCCCCGGGCTCGCTGCCGCGCGACCAACTGGCGCAGGACCGGGTTTTCTTCGCCGAGGGCGATCACACTGACGCTGATCGCAACGTCGGACGCCTCTTCTCGCGCCCTTCGCACGAGCTCTCCATCGACCGGCGCTTCACCGTCGGTGATGAGCACGATGCTCGCCCGCGCGAGATCCGGATCTTCACGCTTGGCGTCGCGAATGAGCGCGAAGCTCGACAGGAGCGCGGCCTGGATGTCGGTGCCGCCTTTGCGCGGCGTGCCGACGACGTCGGCCAGCGCTGCGACCACCTCGCCAGGCGTCCGCACGCAGCGGAGCTCGCCGAGCTTGAGCGTGAAATACCGATAACAAAGCGATAGCCGCACCGAGCGGCCGGGTTCTTCGAGCC
>JABFXY010000203.1 GCA_013361525.1 Polyangiaceae bacterium
TCGCGCGAGCCTCCTCGACGAATACGAGCTGTCGCACTAGGGGCTGTCCCAAGTTTCGGCTCGTCTTTCGGCCCGGCCCGCGCTGACGCGCGCAAGTGAAGGCCGGGCCGAACGCCGAGCAGAACGCTGAAGTCTGGACAGCCCTTTTATTGTCACTTGGCCGCCCTTCGGGCGGACTAGCACCGAGCTCAGGGCAAACGCCGAACGAGCCCCGTCACCATTTGCACGAGATCGTACGGTTCGATCGGCAAGACGGCGTGGATGTGAAAGCCTGCCTGCAGCGCCTCGACGATTTCGTCCTCGTCCCGCCTCGACGATAGTGCGATCGCCGGCAGATGGACGAATTCGGGTCGCATTCGACGCAATAGGCGCAAGAGCGTAAAGGCGCTGACGTCCTGAAGGCCCGTATGACAAACCAGGACGTCGACGTCGACGTCCGGCGCGACGCTCAGGGCCTCGTCGGCCGTGGTCGCGGCGTGAACGACGGCGCCCGCTCGTTCGAGCGCCTCGCGGTGAACTTTCAACGAGCCCGGGTCCATTTCGACGAGTTGAACCAGCAGGCCCAGGCAGGGCGCGATGACCGCTTCGGGTCTCGCGTGCACGTGCATGGTCATGTTCGCCTCACGCGAGGCACGTTGTGTACCTCTTCAAAACTACGAATGATTCTTCAGGATGGCCAACGCGCCTCGGTGCACGATGCCTCGGCTGTGACGCCGCTGCAGGCACCCTCGAGCGCGTCCAAAAACGAGCTCGACCACCACGACGCGGTCTGACGCGTCACGACGTCGAACAGAGCCGCGTGCCTCTCGCGCCGCTCTTCGAGCGGCATTCGCAGACAAGCGTCGAGATCGCGAGCCATACCGCCCGCGTGAAACGGATTCGTCAAATAGGCGCTCTTCAGCTGCTCCGCCGCGCCCGCGAACTTCGACAGCAAGAGGACGCCCGGATCGTCGGCGCGTTGTGAAGCGACGAACTCTTTCGCGACGAGGTTCATTCCGTCACGTAGCGGCGTCACGAGGCCGACGGACGCCGTGCGATACAGGTGCGCGAGCTGTCTCTGCGCATACGAGCGATAGAGGTATCGGACCGGCACCCAATCGACCTCGCCGAACTCGCCATTGATATGGCCGACGAGCTCCTCCACGAGCTTTCGTTGCTCGGCGTATTCGGGCAACGCCTCGCGGCTCGGGACGGACACTTGAACGAGCGCGACTTTGCGGCGCCATTCCGGATACGTCTCGAGGAACGCTTTGTAGGCCCGCAATCGCTCGGGGATTCCCTTCGAATAGTCGAGACGATCGACGCCGAGGATCAGCCGGCGATCGCCGAGGCTTTGAAACAGATTCCGAATCTCGTCGTCGTCTTTGGATTCGGATCCGTCGCCGACGAAAGGCTCCGGCGAGATACCGATCGGAAATGCGGCGGCACGACTCTCACGACCGCCTTTCCGAACGACGCAGCCCGATCGGGTCGCACCGCCGAGCACGACCTGCGCCGAGAGATAGTTATCGACGTACCGCTCGGTATGGAATCCGAGCAGGTCGAAGTCCATCATCGCGTCGAGGATCTCCTCGCACCACGGCAATGTCTCCATCAGCTCGACCGACGGGAGCGGCACGTGGAGGAAGAAACCGATTCGACCCACGTGTCCGCGGGCGCGCAGCTCACGCGCGGCGAGGAGTAGGTGGTAATCGTGCACCCAAATCGGCGCCTCCGGCGGGCAGACGCTGCGCACGGCCGACGCGAATGCGCGATTGACGTTCGCGTACGCGCGAAACTCTTCGTCTTCGTACCGAACCTTCGAGAAGAACCCGTGAAGGAGCGGCCACAGCGTGCGATTACAGAAGCCGTCGTAGTAGTGCTCGAGCGTCTCCGCCGGTAGGTCGAGCGCCCCACGCGCAGGGACCTGTGACAGGTCGAGCTGCAGCGATCCGCTGTCGACAGGCAGCCCCTTCTTCGCGCGGCCGCTCCACCCGACCCAGAGCCCGCCGCGCTCGGTCAGCGCGGGCGCGAGACCACTCACGAGCCCACCGACGTTGAGCTTGCGCGCGCCCGGAGGCGCGCTCGCCGGGAGGCGATTGGAGATGACGACCAGGTTCGGCCTGTAGGCTTCGTCGAGCGACGGCGTCGGTGGAATGGTCCCGCCCCGCACGCTCGCCGTCGTTCGCTCGTCGATGAATGCTCGCAAGAAGTCGCGAACGGCCTCGGTGTCGCTCAGGCGGTAGCGCGCGCAGGTCTCGGCGCCGCCGACATGGACCGTCACGTCGTCGGGCCCCGCGGCGCGGAAGGCGTCTTCGTCGGTGACGTCGTCACCCATGACGAGCAGCCGCGCCCCTCCCCCGCCGAGCTCCTCGAGCACCCAATCGATCGCCGTGCCCTTGTTGGCCCCGCGGTGGCGAACCTCGAGGCTCGCCGGGCCATTGAGCCGCTCGTAGTCGGGCGCGCTGAGGAGGCAGTGAAGAACCGCCGTGTCGAGATCTGCGTGGAGCGCTGCGTGGAGCTCCGGCTCGACGAGACGATAATGGAAGCAAACGGACCAGCTCTTCGGCTCCACCCATGCGCCCGAGTACTTCTGGGCGATCATCTCCATCTCTTCGGTGCAGCGCCGCAGCGCGCTCGGGTTGCCCTCGATCGCGGTGCGGAACGTCCCGTCGCGACCGCGCCGCCACGCCCCGTGCTCGGCGACGAGCCACAACGAAGGCGTGGGGAACAGCGCTGCGAGCGAAGCCCGCGTACGACCGCTCAGGAGGACGACCTGAACTCCTTGCAGACGACTGAGATCGTAGAGGAGCTCGCGACCCGCAGCGTCGACCTGCGCGGGCGGTGTCGGCGCGATCGGCATGAGCGTGCCGTCGAGATCGAGCATGACCACGAGGTTTCGTGCGTCTGCGAGATCGTGAAGGACGCTCGTCGAAATGGCGTCGGCAGAAGTGCGATCCAAGCCTGTCATTCGTTGCGTACCCCTCGTCGAAGTGGGTTTCGGGGCGCCGGATCGAGCGCCCACGTCGGGCCGAGCCGAAACGCGCGGCGAGTACGACGAACGCGCGGAAACACGCTGCCGCCTACCCTGCGGCGTTTCCCTCGCGACGGCGGACCGCGCGTCGACCACGATCACTGGAGCCAAGAAGAGCGCGGCCCTGGTATCTCCAAAGGCAAGCGCCAGGCCGCTCAGCAGTGACGAGCGTGCGTTATGGCTCGGGTTCTTTGTGAGGCGCCGCGGGCGTCGCAGCACGGCTGGGCTGAGCCGACGCAGGATCGACGATCTCGACCGCGGAGATGCGGCGCGCAGACACGGGCAGCGAAACGCGCACACGCGCGCCCGTCGCGCCGTGTTTGGGCGGTTCGATGGAGAAGGATCCACCGTGCCCCGCGATGATTCCGAGGACGCCGGCGAGTGAGAGGCCCGCGCCCTTTTGACCGTCGCGCGGCCTCAACCCCGGACCGAGCTGAGTGCGGAACTCCGCGGTGAACCCGGGACCGTCGTCCTCGATGGTGACGACCGCGATCTCGTCGTCGGACGATGCCTCGACGCGGACCGTCTTGCGCGCGAAGCGCTGCGCGTTGCTGACGAGCTCGGCGAGCGCGACGCGAAGCAGCTCCGCGTCCCCTTCGACCTTGATCGGCGCGGTGGGCAGCATCCGCTCCATGCTGACGGTTCGGCGGCTGTCGAGCTCGACCGCTTCGGCGATGGCCTCGGCGACCGTGTCGCGCAGATCGATGGCCCGGACGCTCGCGGCGAGCTCACGCGCGTCCGACAACGCGCTCAACCGGAGGCGCCGCGCGAGGCGTTCGAGCCGAGCGATGCCGCGTCGAGCCATGCCGAGCAGCGCTCGCTGCGAGTCGCTCGGCGTCTCGCCGAGAGAGCGCTCGATCTCTGCGAGCGCTCCCTTCGTGACGCCTGCGCCGCCGACGATGTCGTGCGCGAGCTTCCGGAAGAGCGACTGCGTGACCCACGCGTACGCGCTCGCATCCGGGCTCGCGGCCTCGGCGTCCGCCTCGCCACTCGCTCGACGGTGCTCGCTCGTCATCGCTGCGATCGCGCCTCCGATACCGGGGCGGACGGAACGGCGGACGACGACGCCTTGTCGTCGTAGCGATCGAGCTTGCGGTAGAGGGTGCGGCGATCGAGCCCGAGCACCTGCGCGGCGCGCGACTTGTTGCCGCCGAGCATCTTCAGAACGCGGTGGATGTAACGGCGCTCGAGCTCGTCGAGCGTCACCAGCTCGCTCGCGTCCTCGGCGGAGACGACGAGCCGATCCGAGCGATGCGTTCGCAGCTTCTCGGGCAGATCTTCCGTCGTGATTTGGTCGAAACGCGCGAGCGCAACGGCGCGCTCCATACAGTTTTCGAGCTCGCGGACGTTGCCCGGCCAGTCGTAGCTCATCAGGCGCTCGGCCGCGGGCGGCGACAGCGTGAGGTTGCGACCGGCCGCGATGCGCTTCAGGAGATGGTGAGCGATCGCCAGGACGTCGGCGCCGCGGTCGCGGAGCGGCGGCAGATCGATCTTCACGACGTTGATGCGGTAGTAGAGATCTTCGCGGAAGCGCTTCTCCTCCACCTCGATCTCCAGATCGCGGTTGGACGCGGCGACGATGCGCGCATCGAACGGGACCTCGGCGTTCGAGCCCAGCGGACGAACCTTGCGCTCTTGCAGCGCGCGCAGGAGCTTCGGCTGCACCTCGACCGGCATCTCGCCGATCTCGTCGAGGAAGATCGTGCCGCCATTCGCCTCCACGAAGAGACCCTCGCGGGAGGCCTTCGCGTCGGTGAATGCGCCGCGTGCGTGACCGAAGAGCTCGCTCTCGATCAGGTTCGCGGGGACGGCCGCGCAGTTGAGCGCCACGAAAGGCCCTTCTGCGCGAAGGCTCTTCTGGTGGATGGCGCGCGCGATGAGCTCTTTGCCGGTGCCCGTCTCGCCGTGGATGAGGACGCTCGCCTCGCTCGGGGCGACGCGGGCGACCAGATCGTAGACCCGCCGCATCGCGCTGCTCGAACCGACGACGTCGTCGAGAGGCCTGCCCGTATCGACCTCGCGGCGCAGGCGTTGGACCTCGCGCTGGAGCGTCCGAGCCTGACCCGCGCGGGCGATGCACGGCGCGAGAAGCTTCTCGTCGACCGGCTTGCTGATGAAGTCGTAAGCGCCGGCGCGAAGCGCGGCGACCGCCGACTCCATGCTGCCTTGGCCCGTCACGACGACGACCGGCAGCCCGGGCCGCAGCTCGGCGACCTTCTGACACAGCTCGATGCCGTCCATCTCCGCCATCGCAATGTCCGTGAGGACGATGTCGAAGTCGGACTCGTCGAGCCGCTGGAGAGCCTCCGGCCCGCTCGTCGCCGTCACCGCCTGGTGTCCCAAGCGACGAAGCGCCATCTCCAGGAGCTCACACATGGTTGCGTCGTCGTCGACGACAAGCACTCGATGACCCATACGTCCCGTCCTCGTGCAGATCGCACAGTTGTGTGCCGCGACCGGCCTGGAAGCACGGCAGGATGCGTGCCACACGGCTGTTTGGGCATTATCAGCCCTGGCCCCTGGTGCAGGATGCCACAGTTCGAGCAAGAACCGCGGAGAATAACGCTGTAATGCTGCAAGGATGTAGCGCCGCAGTGGGCTGAGGCAGAAGGCCACAACGGGACATCTTTGGCCTCGGTCTCGCGCTCGCTCGGGTTGCCACTAGAATGGTGAGGGCTCGTGCTGAAAAAAACCGTTCTGCTCGTCGAGGACGACGAGGACAACTCCTACCTCATCTCGATGATGCTCGAGCGCGCTGGCGCGCAAGTGCAGACGGCGGGAACCGTCGAGCGCGCTCTCGAGCTCGCCGTCGAGCCGTTCGACGTCGTGGTGTCTGACATCCACCTGCCTGACGGAAATGGAACGGAGCTGCTCGCACGTTGGCCCGCGACCACGGCGAAGCCGGCCGCGGTCGCCCTCACGGGTGACGCGGACGGCGACGCGCAGCGCCGCCTTCGCGCAGCAGGCTTCGATCTCGTCCTCCAGAAGCCCCTCCTGCCGGAGGTGTTGATCGAGCGCGTGCGAGAGCTGCTCGCGAGCAGCAACCCCTGAGTCGGCGTGCGTTCCTCAGCTTCGCGCGTGCGCGCCTCCGTTGCTGCTGCCGACGTCGCGCGCAGTCTGTCGGATCTTTTGCGCCGGCGCGCTCTCGCGTAGCGCATCCAGCTGGGAGCCGATTCGCTTCTTGATGAAGCCGCGCGCCTCCGCCCCCGAGACAGGCGCGAACAGGACGCCCAAGGTCGCGCCACACGCGAGGCCGGCGCCGAAGAGCGACATCGCGATCGCGGGGTTCCGACGCCGCTGCAAGCCGAAGCGGCGAAGCGCGTCGTCGAGCCCGAACTCGCGCATCAGTCGATAGATCTCGGACGCCCGCGCGATGGCGTTCACGACGCCGCTCTTCGCGGTCGCCGCGGTCGACTCCGTCTTGTTCACGACGTTCTGCGCCCCGGCGCGCACGTCCTCCATCAGATCTCGTTTCATGTCGTCCTCCATGTTCCAAGCTCGCTTGGTTGGTTCGCGATCGATCGGCGCTGAAAATGAGGAGCCGAGCGGAACGCGAAGACGGCGCGAAGAGCGCCCATGCCTCACCCCGCACGAGGTGGGCCAGCGTGCAGTCGAATGGGCTCGAACGATTCGAACGACGCTCGGCCGCAACGCCCTGACCCTCGAGCACGCATCGCGCCATCGAAGGCGCGGGCGGCTCGCGCAGCGGCGGCGCTTCGCGCGCGTGGTTCACGTGATCACGGGAGGCGAAGTGTCGCGCCTCACGTGATCGATCGGACCTTCGACCGATCGCGTATCGGCGAAATACTTCGAATCTCGCTGGCGCGAGGCGTGCAGAACCCGTCGGCGATGGTTGGCTACAGCCCGCTCGATGCGGATGAAGAGCTGCGACCCGGCTCGCAGATCAAGCCCAACCTGATCCTCGAGAGACCGCTCGCCGACGGAGGAATGGGCAGCGTCTGGATCGCGAGGCAGATCTCGCTGGGGATCCCCGTGGCGGTGAAGTTCCTTCGAGGGTCTTTGGTCGCTCACCCTGTCGCGCGAACGCGCTTTCGACGGGAGGCGGCCGCGGCGGCGCGCATTCGAAGCCCGCACGTCGTGCAGATCCTCGACTACGACGTCACACCCAGCGGCCGGCCATACATCGTGATGGAGCTCCTCGAGGGCGAGACGTTGGGGGCGCGTCTCATGCGGCGCGGAACGCTCGACGTCGAAGCGACCTTGAGCGTCACGAAGCAGATCTGCCTCGCGCTGGCCCGCGCTCACGATGTCGGCATCGTGCATCGCGACATCAAGCCGGAGAACCTGTTCCTCCTCGAGGGCGCGGACGAGTTGTTCGTGAAGATCCTCGACTTCGGCGTCGCGAAGGACGTCACCGCGCACACGATGACGACGGCGCAAGCGATCATCGGAACGCCGCAGTTCATGGCCCCCGAGCAGATGGCTGGGCTCGACATCGGACCCGAGGCCGACGTCTGGTCGATCGGCGTCGTTGCCTACTGTTGCGTGACCGGCAAGCTGCCGTTCGATGGGCAGACCTTCGTCGGGATGGCCGCGGCGCTCGAGAAGGGGCTGAAGATGGTGCCGCCGTCGAAGCTCGACCCGCTCGTGCCCACGCCGTTCGAGGACTGGCTGGGGCGCGCGCTCGAGCCCGACCCGAGCCGGCGGCTGCCTCACGCGCGCGCCCTGCTCGAAGCGATCGAGGCCTCGCTGCCGAAGCGCAGCCCGGCGCCGTCGAGCCAAGCGGCGGTGCATGGGACCGTACCCGCTTACGAGCTCGCGCCGACCGTACGTATCGACAAGCGACGCGCGGTCGCGCGCCGCAAGAAGCTGCTTCAAGGCGCAGGCGCGGCCGTCTTCGGCATCTCGATCTCCGCCGGCATCTGGGTCGCGCAGCGCCCGGCCGACCTGCTCCCCGATGCGGTCCACGAGGCGAAGCGCGAACCGCCGGCCGCCGCGCTGGCGCCGAGGGCCGCGGCAACCGCCGACCCGCAAGTCGCGCAGCCGACGGCGGCCTCCGCGAGCACCACGTCGACAGCGTCGAGCGCATCGGTGTCGCTCACCGCAAGACCATCGAATCGGTGACGAGCCCGGGCCGCGCGGCGGGCAACGATCGTCCGCCCACTCCAACGTTCCAAGACTGGAATCTTGCGTTCGCCTATCGCAGAGTCGCAGCTCGCTGAAGCAGCCAAATCGGCACCGAACGACAAAACGGAAAACGGCGCCGAGCCAGCGCCTTTTCCCTCCTCTTTCCCTCCTGTCTATCGATTCATTGGCGCGCGCGCGCGGCCTCGCCTCGGATCCCGGCGAAGCCGCGGACGCTGCGTGGGTTCACGTCGTCACGACGCGGCGGCCGAGGAGCAGACTGCCGACTGCCAAGACGAGGAACGCAATGAACAGAATCTTCGCGATTCCCGCGGCCGCGCCGGCAATACCAGTGAATCCGAGGAACGCGGCTACGAGCGCAACGACGAAGAAGACGACCGTCCAGTACAACATGTTCTACTCCTTTGGTTCACTTTCAGATCCGCGGGCGGCCTCTTCGAGCGGGGACGCTCGAAACGGCGGACGCCGCACGGGTAGAGGTCTCTCGCGAGCGAGGTTTTCTCGCACCGGATGCTCAGGTGAAGTTGCATCCGGCGTGCCGACTCGTCAGAGGAGCGGCTCGTCGGTGATGACGGCGCAATTCTCCTTGCACTCCGTAATTTCGATGAGCTCACACGTCAGATCGGTGAGGCACGTCGCGCATCGATCGACCTGAAACTCGTAATTGAGACTTCGATCGGCGCCGTCGTAACAACGTCGCTCGCAGGCGGCCGTATTGTAATTTGCGTCGAAACATTCGCTGTAACGGTCGCAAATCTCGACGCAATCTTGTTCGTTGTCCTCGGCCTCCTCTTTTCGGCGACAACCAATCACGGACAACGCGCCGAGGACGAAGACGGTGGCCGCCGCGGCACGCGCAGAACCGCGCGATTTCGGCCGCAAACGCGCCCGAGACTGTACGGTAGGCTCCGCCCGCCCCCTGCCCGCGTGCGGGGTCGATACCCAATCGGTCATGCTCGTCCGGCTTCGCACGCAATGTACCAAAGCGTGAAATCCGCGAGACTTGGAGGATCGAACTTCGAATTAGCGATGCACCGAAGCGCTAATAAGGTTTATCGGCGCGCACGACGGTAGCAAACGGGGCGTTCGGCCCCACGCGCCACCCAGCGTGCGATCAATCGCGTCGCTTCGGGGGCGCTGGCGGCTGGCCGGTGGGGCGCTTCGTGCCGGCCGGAGGCGGCGGCGTTCGCGGGGGCGGCGTGCGAGCCGGAGGCGGCGTTCGCGGCGGCGGCGACGTTCGCGGGGGCGGCGACGACGGCTCCTTCGTGTTCGTGTCGAACACTTCGTCGAGCGCGCGGTGCCAAGCCTCGATGTTCGAGTCGCGCCCGAACGGGTTCGCGGGGAGCGACGCGGCACGAGCCCGAGCCTCGGCGGTCGCCTTTGCCTGCGCCGCCTGCTTGCGCGCGCGCGCCGTGGCGGCGGCTTGGGAGACGCTGCTCGGCACGGGCATCTCGGGGATGGTGTCGGCCTCGGATTTCGAGATGCGCTCGACGTGCTGCCGTTCGAGGCGCTCGTCGTTCTCGTCGCGAGGTCGCTTGGGCGGGCGGGCGGGTGAAGACTTACCGACGATGACGGTTCGCTGAGGCGTCGACGACACGGTGAGCGCCGGCACCGTGCTGCTCGATTTCGCGTCGAAGGTTCGCTTCGCCGCCATCGGATTTTCGGTGAAAGGCAGCGTGTGCCGATCGATCGGATCGAGCTCCTCCGGCGGGAGATCGGGCATCGAAGCGAGCGAGACCCGGACGTCGGGGATGCTCGACTTCGGGTCACCTTCGGGAACGACGGAGCGCTCGATCTCCGCGACCGTGTGGCGGCCTATCGCCGCCATTCCATAGACGATGTCGGGGGAATCCGCGTCGACCTCGATCGCCGCGAGCGTCGCGTGTCCGAGGGGTGCCTCGGTGATCGTGATCTCCGGCGGCGGCTCGGCAGGGCGCGGCGCAGGTCGATGCGGAGATAAGAACGGTGCTGTGCCCATCCGCTGGGGGCGCTCGGCGGGCTCGTCGTCGAAGTCCAGGGAGTGGCTGCCCGTCTTGCGTCGCGTCGTACTCGCGGAGCTCTTGGGGTTCGGCGGCTTGCCCTTCAGCCCACGTCGTCGCAAGCGGCGCTGGCCCTCCGCATCGAGCAGCTCGTCGAGCTCGGTCAGCGCCTGGGCGACGGCAGGTCCGACGCGGTTTTGCTGGACGTACGTCGCCATCACGACGCAGACGATCGCTTCGTCCCGCGCGGCGACGTACACGTCGACGGGCGCGGCGCCGCCGAAGGGCACGAGATCCTCCCGCGGGATCTCCATGTGCGAAAACGCGCGCTTGGTTTGTAAGAGCTGCTCGGCGAGGCGGACGATCTTCTGTCGCCCGGCCTCGGGCATGTCTTGCGGCGCGTTGCGCGTCACCAGGCGCCCGCGGCGGGTCAGGACGAATGCGAAATCGGCGTCGGCGTCGAAACGGACCCGGTCGACGATGTCATCAAGACCCGCCACGAATCGGTCATCCTATCAGTAAGACTTCGCGAACAGTGCGAACTTCTCTGCCGGGGCGCCCGTGAAGATGCACCGAGCATCCTTCAAGGCCGGACCACCATCGGGGATTTGGTCCGGAATGTTGCGCACCGTCACCTTCAGCTTCTCTCGTAGCTCGGTCTCGACCTCCGCGCCGGCAGAGAACGGACACAGGGCGAAACCGCCGTGGATCTCCGGTCGTTCGTCCGCCCCGACCATCTTCACGCTCTTCGGCGTGAAGAAGTCCTCGAACTCGGCGCGGCTCGAGACCCATCGCGTGTGCTCCTTCCGGAAGGCGAGCGCGCGCTGATAGAGCCCGTTCTGGATGTCGTCGAGGATCGTGGCCACCGTCTCTTCGAGCTCGACCCGCGGCATCGACACCTTGTCGCGCGACCCTCGGTCGCGACGGCTGAGCATCAGACTGCCGGACTCGACGTCGCGCGGTCCGATCTCGACACGCAGCGGGACGCCGCGCTTGATCCATTCCCAGTTCTTCTCGCCGCCGCGGATATCGCGCTCGTCGATCTCCACCTGCACGTAGCGGCCGTGGTAGCTGACGGTACGCAGCTCGGCGGCGAGCGCGTGCACGTACTCCATGACCTTGGCCTTGGTGTCGTCGCCGCGCACGACCGGGAGGATGACGACGTGCGCCGGTGCGAGGCGCGGCGGGATCACCATTCCGTCGTCGTCGGCGTGGGTCATGATGAGACCGCCGACGAGACGCGTCGACACGCCCCACGACGTCGTCCACGCGAGCTCTTCCGTCTCTTGTTTCGTGTGGAAGCGGATGCCGCTCGCCTTGGCGAAGTTCTGCCCGAGAAAATGCGACGTCCCGGCCTGGAGCGCTTTGCGATCCTGCATCATCGCCTCGATCGAGTAGGTGTCGACCGCGCCCGGGAACCGCTCGCTGTCGGTTTTTCTGCCCTTGTAGACGGGCATCGCCATGAAGTCCTGCGCGAAGGTCGCGTAGACCTCGAGCATGCGCAGCGTCTCTTCCACGGCCTCTTCACTCGAGGCGTGCGCCGTGTGCCCCTCTTGCCAGAGGAACTCGGCGGTGCGGAGGAACAAGCGCGTTCGCATCTCCCAACGCACGACGTTCGCCCATTGATTGATGAGGAGCGGCAGGTCTCGGTAGCTCTTTACCCACTGGGCGAAGCTCGCGCCGATGATCGTCTCGCTGGTCGGGCGGACGACGAGCGGCTCCTCGAGCTTGGCCTTCGGATCCGGGACGAGCCCGCCGTCGGGACCTGCGACGAGGCGGTGGTGCGTGACGATCGCGCACTCTTTCGCGAAGCCCTCGACGTGCTCGGCTTCTTTCTCGAGGAACGACTTCGGGATGAAGAGCGGGAAGTACGCGTTCTTGTGGCCGGTCGCCTTGAACATCGTGTCGAGCTCGGCCTGGATCCGCTCCCAGAGCGCGTAGCCCCACGGCTTGATGACCATGCACCCGCGAACGGCCGACGTCTCCGCGAGGTCGGCTGCGCGGACGACCTGCTGGTACCACTCGGCGTAGTCGTCGGCGCGGGTCGGCTTGATCGCCGTGTCGGTCTTCGCCGCGTTGCCCTTCGATTCCCCTTTTGACACTTCTTCCTCCTGTTCGAGCGTCCGGCCGGCGCGTGTCACCCGGCTCTATGGATGGGTCGCTCGGCAAGGCGAGCGAATAACACGGGCTCGCATCGACCTCACGTGGGAGGTGCAACGTGCGAGCCGAGCGCACGCGCAATCTGCTCGAGCGCACCGCTGAGAACACGGCCCATGCTCTCGACACCCGACGCCGTCGCGATCAGGTCCTGACGGACCTCCACCAGCACGCCCAGCCTGTTCGCGCGCTCTGCATGCACCGGAATGCCGTAATCCGAGCCGTCGGTGACGCGGTAAGGCTCGTTGTCTCCGAGGACCAGATCAGGGTTCGTCGAGAGCGTCTCGAGGAGGAGCGACGCGAGCCTTCGGTCTCGGCCGTACATCACGCCGATGTGCCACGGGCGATCCTTGCCGTAGAGCGACGGCGTGAAGCTGTGCATGCTGAGGATCGCGCTCGGGGAGGAGCGCTCGGCGAGCATGCGCTCGATGGTGCGGTGATACGGCAGGAATATCTCGTCGGCGCGCGCACGTTTCGCGGCGTCGTCGAGGCTCGCGTTCCCCGGCACCTCGATCTCGCACGTGACCGCGGGGATGCTCGTCGACGCTTCGAGCGGCCGGTTGTTGTCGATCACGAGCCGCGAATAGTTGGCCGCGACGAGGGGCGCGTCGAGCTCACGCGAGAGCAGGCGCGACAGCTCCAGCGCCCCGATGTCCCACGCGATGTGCTCCTCGAGACGGTGCGGCGCGAGCCCGAGATCGCCGACGGCGCGCGGCAAACGGTTCGACGCGTGGTCGCACAGGATGAAGAACGGCGACGTTCCTCGAGGGTTCACGACCTCGAACGGTGCAGGCTCGTCGGGCAGAAGAAGTGGCATGGTGCCCAATCCTGAAGGCTCGAGTGCGCCGTCGCACCATCAATTTTCAGAGAAGAGGGGTCGCCAAGGGCGCCAAGGGCAGAAAGAGGAAGAGGAGGGGATTTCCCATTTTCTCTCGCTCGTCTGCCTCCTCTGCACTTGGCGCTCTTGGCGAGTTTCTCGTTCTTCGGAAACGCGTCGGTGCTAGGCACGGGCGCGTGCCGGATATCGTCGTCGTCGGTTCGGGTCCCAACGGTCTCGTCGCTGCCTGCGTCCTCGCGCGCGCCGGCCTCGAGGTCGTCGTCGTCGAAGCGAAGCCCCATCCGGGAGGAGCGGCACGCACGACCGAAAAGACGTTGCCGGGATTTTTGCACGACGTCGGCGCGGGCTTCTTTCCGTTCGGCACGTTGAGCCCTGCGTTCAAGGACCTCGATCTTCCCGGCGCGGGGCTCGAGCTTCTTTGGGCGCCGATCGACAGCGCTCACCCGGCGCGTGACGGAAGCTGCGGCGTGATCGGTCGCGACGTGGATCGCTGCGCCGAGATGCTCGGAAAAGACGGGAAAGCGTTCACGGATTGGGCGCGGTGGTGGGCCGAGGTCGAGCCGAGCCTTCTGCCCGCGCTCCTCGCGACGCCGCCCGCCGTGCGCGAAATGGCGAAGGTCTCGCCGCTGGTGCTCGCGAAGTTCGCGCGCCTCGCAGCGATGAGCTGTCGCGGGCTCGCGGAGCATTTCTTCGAGACCGACGCGGCTCGACGCATCATCCCCGCGCTCGCGCTCCACACCGACGTCGCTCCGAGCGATCCGCTCGGCTCGCCGATCGGATTCATGCTCGCGGCGACGTCGACCACCGGCGGCTTCTCCGTACCTCGTGGCGGAGCGGGATCCATCACGCGCGCGCTCCTCGCCAGGCTCGCCGAGCTCGGTGGCCGCATCGAATACGGGGCGCGTGTTCGCAAGATCCGGATGGACGGAACGCGCGCGGTCGGTGTCGAGACGGTTCGCGGTCCCATCGATGCGAAGGTTGCGGTCGTCGCCGACACCGCGGCGCCGACGCTTTATCTCGAGCTTTTGCCGTCGCGGGTCGTGCCCGGGCAGGTCCTCGAGAAGATGCGGACGTTCAAGCGTGGCTTCGGGACGTTCAAAATGGATTGGGCGCTCGATGCTCCGGTGCCGTGGACGAGTGAGTCCTGTCGCGAAGCCGGCGTCGTGCACACCGGTGAAGACATCGACGACCTCGATCGATTCGCGAAGGAGATCCACGACGGCAAGATGCCGACCGATCCGTATCTCGTGATCGGCCAACAATCGCTGGTCGATTCTTCGCGCGCGCCGAAGGGCAAACACACGCTGTGGGCGTACTCGCGCGTGCCGAGCGAGCTCGATGGAAAGGCTTGGACCGCGGAGGCGAAGGCCACCTATGCCGCTCGGATCGAAAAGCGCATCGAGGAGCTCGCGCCCGGGTTCGGCGAGACGATCCTCGAGCGCGACGCATCGTCGCCGCAGGATCTTTTCGCGATGAACGAGAACCTGCTCGGCGGTGATCTCGGCGGCGGCACCGCGCAGATCACGAACCAAGTGATCCTGCGCCCGATGTTTCCCTATTACCGGTACCGAACGCCCATCAACGGCCTGTACCTCGGCTCGAGCTACGCCCACCCGGGCGCGGGCGTGCACGGCATGTGCGGCTACAACGCGGCGAACGCAGTGCTCGAGGACGCGCGCTGACGCCCTCGAGCACGCGGTTTTCGCCGATCAGGCTTGGCTGAGCGGGTCGTCGGAGCCGCGTCGCCAAGCGCGAATCGTGGCCGCGATCGCTTCCGGAACGAAGCCGATCTCCTTGGCGATGACCTTCGCGGGTGCCGAGTGCCCGAAGTGGTCGTAGCCGATGACCAGACCACCCTCACCGACGATCGATCGCCACGGCGTGGAGACACCGAGCTCGATCGACACGCGCGGCACGCCGGGCGGCAGGACCGCGTTGCGATAGCTCTCCGGCTGCCGGAGGAACGCTTCGAGGCACGGCATCGACACGACGCGGACACGCTCGCCCTTCGCGTCGAGGAGCGCCTTCGCGGCGACCGCGACGGAGACCTCGGACCCGGTGGCGACGACGACCATCGTGGGATCGGACGCGTCGGCGAGGACGTACCCGCCGTTGAGCATCGTGCGCGGATCCCAACCCGTGGGGCGCTCGAGCGAAGGCACGTTTTGGCGCGTGAGGGCCATCACCGTCGGGCCGTTGGTCCGCGTGAGCGCGTGCGTCCAAGCCGCCGCACACTCGATGCCGTCGGCGGGTCGCACGACGTCGACGTTCGGAATGAGACGCATCGACCAGACCTGCTCCACCGGTTGGTGCGTCGGGCCGTCCTCGCCGAGGTACAGGCTGTCGTGCGTGAAGACGAAGATGCTGTGGAAGCCCGAAAGCGCAGCGAGACGAATCGTCGGGCGCATGTAGTCGGAGAACACCAGGAACGTCGAGCCGAACGGGATGAAGCCTTCCACCGCGGCGATGCCGTTCACGATCGCGCCCATGCCGTGCTCGCGAATGCCGAAATGGATGTTTCGGCCGATGTATTCGCCCTTTTTGATCGCGGGCGACCCTTCGATGTACGTCTTCGTCGACGGGTTGAGATCTGCCGAGCCGCCGACGAGCGAGGGGACCAGCGCCGCCGCCTTCTGCTCGATCGTGCCCGCCGTCACGCGCGTCGCCGCTTCCTTCTTCGGTGCGACCGCGAGCAGCTGGTCGAACAGGTTGTCGGGGACCTTGCGTGCGAGGAGCGCTTGCAGCGAAGCCGCGCCGGCTGCGTCCTGCTTGGCGAAATCCTCCATCGTCTTCTCCCACGCCTCGCGCACCGCGCGACCTTCCGCGGCGCGCGCCTTGAAGAGCTCGTACACCTCGGCCGGGACGTAGAACGTGGGCTCGAGCGGCCAGCCGAGCTTCTCTTTCGTTCCCTTGACCTCGGCGGCGCCGAGCGGCTCGCCGTGCGCCTTGTGCGAGTCTTGTTTCGTCGGCGTGCCGATGCCGATGTGCGTGCGCGCGATGATGAGCTTCGGCTTGCCTTGCAACGCGACCGCCTCGTCGAGCGCGCGGCGGATCTGGGCCGTGTCGTGCCCGTCGATCTTCCACGTCGCCCAGCCGTACGACTCGTAGCGCTTCGCGACGTCTTCGCTGAAGGCGAGATCCGTCTCGCCGTCGATCGTGATCTTGTTGTCGTCGTAGAAGAAGATCAGGTTGTCGACGCCGAGGTGGCCCGCGATGCTCGACGCCTCGGACGACACGCCCTCCATCAGGTCTCCGTCGGAGCAGATGCCGAAGACGCGCGCGCCGACGAGCCCCGGGCGGTTGACGCGCGCCGCGCGCATCTTGAGCGCGAGCGCCATCCCGACGCCGTTCGAGATGCCTTGGCCGAGCGGACCGGTCGTGGTCTCGACACCGTCGGTGAGGTGCGCCTCGGGGTGACCGGGCGTCTTCGAGCCCCACTGCCGGAACTGCTTCAAATCATCGAGGCTGAGGTCGTAGCCCGAGAGATGAAGCATCGAGTAGAGGAGCATCGACGCATGCCCACACGAGAGCACGAAGCGATCACGATCGACCCACTTCGGACGCGACGGGTCATAGCGAAGGTGTCGCAGCCAGATCTCGAGGGTGATCTGCGCGAGCGCCATCGGCGTGCCCGGGTGGCCGCTCTGGGCCTTCTCGACGCCGTCGACGGAGAGCATTCGAACCGTGGCGACAGCCTTGTTCAAAAGTTCGGGATCCTGCGCGGTCATAGCGCGCGTGAGTAGGCCATTGCGCGCGAGGTGGCAATCGCCGCCCCGAAGCGCGACGCGACAAAACCCGCGCTCGTCCGCGGTGGCGAAACGCTACAGGTTCGCGGCTTGGGCCGACGGCGCACGCGACGTCGGGCTCGGCTCGGAGGCCGTCGCCGCTTCACCTTGGAACGCGGCGAGGACGTCTTGCGCGCTCGGTGCCTCGATCGGCTCGTAGCCGCGCGCTGCCGCGAGGGTGTTGAAGCGACGCTGCAGGAAGCCGGGGATCACGAGCGCGAACGTCCGCGCGAGGCGGTTCTTGTCGTCGAGCGTCCGCAGCATCGCCTGGTAGGTCTCCTCGCCGTAGGTGGCGCGGAATGCCGCGGCTTGCTCGGGGCGAGCGACCCAGCTCATGACGCCGGCGCGATCCGCCTCCGGGTGGAACTGGACCGCCTCGATGCCCGGGCCGAAGTCGAAGCCGAGCAGGCCCCTGCCCTTCGAGTGACCGTCGCGGCTCTCCTGGGCGAGCAGGCCGCCGCCGAGATCGGCGAGGCGCTTGTCGTTGGGGTTCACCGCTTCCCAGTTGCGATGCTCGAACGCGAACAGACGATCTTTGAACGCCGAGAGGAGCGGATGTTTTTGCCCGTAACCCGTCGTGTAGATCGGCATCACGCCGAACTTGCGGCTGTCCCGTGTGCTCACGTCGGCGACGGCGAAGTGCCGGACGAGGAGCTCGAAGGTGTAGCAAACGGCGAAGAAGCTTCGCTGGTCCTCGTCGGTGCGGCGCGCTTCGTCGACCATCCAGTTGGTGAAGGTCGTGAAGTCGTCGAACCAGGGCTGCGCGTCGCCGTCGTAGGGCGAGCCGGGACCCCCCGAGCCGATGTAGATGTCGCAGTCGCGCGGGATCGGTTGGTTCGTGTCGCGGGGCGACACCTCCGCGACCCGGCAGATGAGGCCGGGGTTCTGCGTGCGGACGCGATCGAAGAACGCCGTGACGATTCCCCGGAAGCAGCGCATCGCCTGGTTCACGTGGCCCGCGTTCATGTCGATCAAGCAGACCGACAGCTCGCGGTGTTTCGCGAAGGGCGACACGGAGGCAGGCGACCGCGTCATGGGCGGAGCGGTCGGCGCGCTGCTCGGTGTAGTACCGGGCGGCGAACCAGAGGCCTGGTCGTCGGGACTTTCGTTAGGGTGAGGCATCGAGATCGAACGGCAATCCCCACCGACCGCATACCACAGGCGCACCACGTTTTCCGATTTTTCCTCCGGCTCGAGTAGGAATGCTCACCCCGAGGCGGCGCGTCCGACCCACACGTGCGACCTGAAGTCGGACGTCGAGACCGAGGCGCGCCGGGCACGAAGGTGATGCGTGGCTGAAGAGCCGAATCGAGAGACCGACGAAATCAAAATAGCCCAGGTCCAAAAGGCCTCGGGGCCGGCTGCCTCGTCGGGACGCGGCGCGATGTTGGTGTCGATCGGGATCCTCGCATCCCGAATCGTCGGCCTCGTTCGCCAGAAGGTAATCGCGCACTACTTCGGCACGACCGACGCGGCCGACGCCGTCGCTGCTGCATTCCGCGTGGGCAACATCACGCAGAACCTCCTCGGTGAAGCGGCGCTTTCGGCCTCGTTCGTCCCTGTCTATGCGCGGCTTCGCCTGCGCGAGCCGACACTGGCGACGCGGTTCGCACGGGCGCTCCTCGGTGTGCTGTTCGTCGCAGTCGTCGTATTGAGCGCGCTCGGTGCGCTCTTCGCCCCGGCCCTCGCCGCGGTCGTCGCCGCGGGCTTCGAGGGCGACAAGCTCGCGCTCACCGCGGAGCTCGTTCGCATCCTCTTTCCGATGACGGGTGTCCTGGTGCTCGGCGCGTGGGCGCTCGGCATCCTCACGGCACACCGGCGCTTCTTGTTGCCGTACGTCGCGCCGGTCCTGTGGAGCGTCGCGCAGATCGCCGCCGTCGTCGTCGCCGGTCGAGGCTTCGGCATCCGCGGCGACGCCCTCGCCCGCGCGCTCGCGTGGGGCGCGGTCGGCGGCGCGGGTCTGCAGCTCGCCGTGATGTTGCTGCCGGTGTACCGGCTCATCGGATCGATCTCGCCGACCTTCGAGCGCGGCGTGGAAGGCGTCGGCGAGGCCCTCGCGCGGTTTCCGAGCTCGCTCGCCGCGCGCGGCGTGATCCAGATCTCCGGCCTCGTCGACACGTTCCTCGTGAGCTTCCTCGGCGCGGGCGCGAACGCGACCTTCCAATACGCGCAGACGATCTACCTCCTGCCGATGTCGGTGCTCGGGACGGGCGAGGCCGCGGCCGCGCTGCCCGCGCTCGCCGAGCAGGACGTCACGTCGGACGACGCGAGGAGGCGCGTACTGTCGTCGATCACGACGTCGCTCACCCGCGTCTTCACGCTGTCCCTCGCGGCCTCCGTCGTGTTCGCGGCGTTCGGCGTCGAGGTCACGACGCTGCTCTTTCGCGGAGGCAGCTTCACCGCGTCGTCGGCATCCGACGTCGGCGCGGCGCTGTCGGCCTACGCGCTCGGGCTTCCAGCGAACGCCGCGTCGAGGATCCTCGGCACGGCCTCGTTCGCGCGCGGCGACACGCGCAGGCCCGCGCTCTACGCCACCTTGCGCGTGATCGTCAGCACCGCGGTTTCGGTCGCGCTCATGACGCGCTTCGGTGTCCCCGGCGTCATCTTCGGCGCCGTGGTCGCCGCGTGGCTCGAGCTCGCCCTCCTCGCGCGAAACGTCCGCGCGACCTACGGCGGCACCGGCCTCGCAGCCGTGCCGTTCGGCAAGGTGGTCGCCGCTTCGATCGCGCCCGCCGCAATCGGAATCGCGGCGAAGCTCGGCCTCCGTGCGGTCGGCGCAGGACCGTTCTTGTCGAGCACGATCATCCTGATTTGTGCAGGCGCCGCCTTCCTTGCAGCAGCGCAGTTCATGAAGCTCTTCAGCATCCGCAGCTTGCTGCGGCGTCACTGAGCGCGCGCTTTCGCGCCGCGCATTTGTTGGCCCGATCGCGCGGGCTCTGCCATCGGTCGCGCGACCACCATGCAACTTGCACGGGTTTGCCCCCTCCTCTTGCTCCTCGCGGGCGGCGCCGTTGCGTGCAAAGGCGCGAAGGCCGACGTCTCGCTGTCGAAGTCCATCGGAAACGAAGCCGACGAGGTCGACATCGAAAAGATCCCGGTGCCTGCCGAAAACGGTCCGAAGCTCGTCGCGAAGAAGGCCGACGTACCGGTCCTCGAGCGCCCGAGAAAAGACGCGCCGGTCGTGGGTGCCCTCCGTTACGGAGCGGCGGTCGCACGCGCCGACAAGCCGGTGAAGCGAACGCCGGAGTGCGACGGTGGGTACTACCCCGTTCGTCCGCGGGGCTTCGTCTGCGCGGACGCGAGCGTCGGTCTCGACGCCACCTCGACGTTGCCGGCGCCCGACACCAGCCGCGCGCTGCCGTACCGGTACGCGACGGTGAAGAGTGCGACGCCGCTCTACGCGCGCATGCCGACGGTCGACGAACAGGTCGAGAGCGAGCCCGGTATCGAAAAGCACCTCGCGAAGGCCGCAAAAGCAGCGCCGCCGAGCCTTCGCGCCGGCAGCAACGACGTCCCCGTCGACGAGCGCGGCGTACCGACCGGACGCGCCGTCATCGCGAAGAGCGGCATCGGGGTCGGCGCCGACGGCAAGCGCACCGCGGCGTCGTATTTCGACTTCGGCGGACCGACGACCGTCCCGTCGAGCGACGAGCGCGCCTCGGGTGCCGTCGTCGCGATGGTGCTCCGCCGAGGCAGCGGCGTCGCGCTGGTCGGCAGCGCGAGCGGCGAAGGTCCGGCGGGCAGCCGCGCGTTCGGCGTCACGCCCGACGGCTTCTTCGTGCCGATCGATCGCGTCGATCCGGCCCTCGGCTCGACGTTCCACGGCGTCGATCTGACGAAAGAGAAAGGTTTGCCGATCGGCTTCGTCCTCCGACACGAGGTCGCGCCGTACACGCTCGGCAAAGGCAAAGCGGAGCGTCTCGACGACGAAGAGCTCGAGCGACGCTCACACGTGTTCCTTACGGGTCGATTCCGCACCGTCGACGGCGTCCGTTACGAGGAGGCGGAGGACGGCGTGTGGCTGCGCGACAAGGACCTCCTCAAGGTCGTCAAGCGATCCAAGTTTCCCGACTTCGTGACCGAGGGAAAGAAGTGGCTCGACGTCAGCCTCGCGCTCCAAACGATGACCCTCTACGAGGGCAAAAAGCCGGTCTACGCGACGCTGATGTCGAGCGGCAAAGACATGGTCGGCGATCCCGCGACGAGCGCATCGACGCAGCAGGGCACCTTCACCGTGCTTCGCAAGTCGACGACCGCGACGCTGGATCCGAAAGAGCTCGATCAGGCGTACGACGTGCTCGACGCCCCGTACGCCATCGAGTTCGCGCCCGGGTTCGCCATCACCGGCACCTATTGGAGTGATCCCGTCGGTGAGGCGCGAAGCTTCCACAACGTCGCCCTCACGCCGATCGACGCTCGCCGCGTGTTCGCCTGGGCCGGCGCCGACGTCCCCGACGGCTTCCGCTGGTTCGTGCCGCGCGAGGACGAGGCGATCACCGTGCACGTACGCAAGTAATCGCGACGTCCCTCCGCGGGGCCTACGGCCGCTCAGGGCTTCTGGTAGACGCCGACGATCTCGCCGAAGCCAATCACGCGGTCGCGTAGCTGCTCGACGAGCTCTTCGCGATCGATGGGGATCTCGGAGGTCGGCAGCGGTCGATTCAGCGCGAAGACCTGGAAGTGATAGCGGTGCTCACCGTGGCCCGCCGGCGGCGAGGGGCCGTCGTAGGCGACACGACGTTTCGTGTTCTTTCCTTGGCGAGCCCCCGGCAACGAGCTCAGCACGGGCCCCTCTTCGAGGCCCTCTGGTAGCTCGGTCACGCTCGGAGAGATGCCGGTCACGATCCAGTGCGCGAACGGCCGGAAGAGCGGAGCGTCCGGATCCTCGCACAAGACGACGATCTCCTCCGCTTCCCGAGGAATGCCTCGGAACTTCAGCGGCGGCGACACGTTCGCGCCCTGCGTCGCGTAACGCCGAGGGATCGCGCCCCCCGCCTTGAAGGCGGGGCTCGTCACGTCGATCGTGGGTGTCCCGATCGCGTTGAGGCGCTTCGCGGCGAGCTTGTCTTCACCCGCACGAGCCTTGCGAAGCGCACGTCCGACCGTGGCGACAACGCCGTGCAAAATTCCCATTCCCTGGCTCCTTCCCGCCGCCTTGGGCGTCGGCCAGTTGGGGCTGCATCCGGTGTGCCGCTGCGAGTCGCGCCCGCCAGGTAAGGAGGCGACGCCGGCTCGCGCGCGGCAGCCGTCAGTCGACGATGTCCAGATGCGCGCGCTTGCCGGTGCGAATGGCGGCAGCGGCGAGAAGCGTACGAATGCTCTGCGCGGTGCGGCCGTCTTTCCCGATCACCTTACCGATGTCTTCGGGCGCGACGGTGAGCTCGATCCGCGGGTGGTGGTCGCCGTCGGCCTCACGGACGACCACGCGCTCCGGGTAGTCGACGAGCGCACGCGCGATGAGGCTAATCAGCTTGCCCAGCGAGGAGAGCTCCTCGCGGGCTGCGTCGCCCGAACCGGTACGAGGCGGCATGACGCGCCTCAGGCCTTCGTCGCGGGCGCGGCTTCGGCTTCGGCGCCGAGCTTCGCGTTCTTCAACAGGACGGCGACCGTGGCAGACGGCTGCGCGCCCTTCTGGAGCCAGTGCTGCACGCGCGCGCCTTCGACGCGGAGCTCAGCGCGGGCGGGGTCGAACGTGCCGAGGCGCTCGATGAAACGGCCCCCACGCGGGCTGCGCTGGTCGGCGACGACGATGCGGTAAAAGGGCATCTTCTTCGTGCCCATGCGAGCGAGACGGATGTGAACGGCCATGATCGTTTTTCCCGGACCTCACGCGCATCGGACCTCGATGCGCTCAGAAAACTCGGGCGCGTCGAACGAGCCGGCGCGCACGCAAAGCGTTCCCTTCGGAACGAAGGGGCGGCAACCTATGGCATTTGTAGGCCTGCCGTCAACCACTAGCGCACGGAAAGCGCGATCAGGGTTTGGGACCGGCGAGGCGGCGACTTACCAACCGGGCGACAGCTCCACGATGACGTGGGGGCTCGGGGTCTACGCACGCGCGCTGATCGAACGAAACAAAGAAAATGCCGCGGGTCGCAAACGACCGAATCAGGCGGCTTCGGCTTCAGGTGATCTCGAGAATCCAGACGCCGCGATCCGGGTTCGGATCGTCGTCGTCGACGGATGGAGACCCACTCCGAGGCCGACGCGGCTCCAGGGGGAGCTCGAGCCGCGGTTGCTCTTGCTTGTGAGCCCGCTCTCGCTCTTCCCGTTGCCGAATCTGCTCGATGATGAACGGAGGAAGCACCGACACCTCCTTGTTTGCCGCGCCTGTGGTTGGATGCGCCCGCCGGTTTACCGTCGGGTCACCCGTTGGCCTCGTCCATTGGGACATTCTTGAGGCCGCAGGCAGGGGCTCGAACGCCGAGTACTACGAAGAGGAAGGTAGCAACAGGTGGGCCTCGCGTCCAGCACACCGCCTGCGAAACGCGTGCGTTCCCAGCACGTGGCCAGGTGCCATTTCATGATTCGGGCGTGAGGCACGATCGCAAACGTGAGATCGCTTTGTTCGCCTTGCCACGAAACGGTCGGCCGAACATCGAGGTCAGCGGTCGCCTTTTTCAATGGCGTTTCAACGAGTATGCTCCCGCGTCCGTGACCCAACGACGGACGCGCCGCGCGTTCTGCGCCGATTTGCTCCGCACGACCAAGCGCACCGGCTTGCTCGTTGCTTCGTCGGCGGTGGGCCTCGGGGCGGCGCTCGCCCCGCGCTCGGCCTCCGCCGCTGTCTTCGACATCTCGGACAGCGAATGGGAAGGCTTGTCCGAGTTCTACCAAATCGCGAAGACCGAGCTCGGGCCCGATCGGGTGAAGCCGGTCGCCACGCTCGACTGGAGCGAGCTGCGCCCGGAAGACGGCATCGTTTTCATTCATCCGACCGAGCCGATCGACTCGACCGAGGCGAGCGAGTTCATGAAGCAGGGCGGAAGGCTCGCAGTCGTCGACGACTTCGGCCGCGGTGACGAGCTGCTCAAGCGCTTTCGGATCGAGCGCATCCGCATGCCGGGCAGGCCGGTCACGGCTCTCCGGCAAGATCCGGAGCTGCCCATCGCCGAGCCGTGGCTCGAGATCTCGCGCGGACAGATCGGCGCCCCCCACCCCGTCGTCTCGAGCGTGAAGCGCCTCGTCCTCAACCACCCGATGGCGCTCGTGCATCCGGATCTGTCGCCGGTGCTCAAGGTGCGTCTCGCGAAGTCCGAGGGCGACGCCATCGTCGCGGTCGCCGGGCAAGTCGAGAAGGGTCGTCTCTTCGCGATGAGCGACCCGTCCGCCCTCATCAACTCGATGCTTCGTTACCCGGGCAACCGCGCGTTCGCCGTCGGGCTCGTGAAGTACCTGGCGAACGACGCCGACCGGCAAAACGGCAGGCTTTACATCGTCACCAACGCCTACAAGCAGGAGGGCTCGGTCGGCGGCGATCGAACCATGCTGCAAGAGGTCGAGGGCGCGCTGCGATCGCTCGGCGACAGCCTCGCCGACGTCCGCAAGACGGGCTTTCCTTCGTGGCTCCTCGCGATCCTCGCCGCCGGCGGGATCGCGCTGCTCGCCGTGTGGGTCGGTCGCACTTCGGGCCGCCCGTATCGCAGCCCGCTTCCGCGGTACGCGCGCTCCACGCCGCTCGTCGCCCGAGGCGGCGTCGCCGGAAGGTTCGCGATGCTGGCCGCGCCGTCGTCACCGAAGGGCCTGGTGCTGCTCGAGCTGAAGAGCGCGCTCTTCGATGCGATGTCCGAGCGGTTCGGGCTCGAGCCCAATCCGAGCTCGGACGCCGTCGTGAAGGCGGTGCGCCGCTCCGGCCTCGTCGACGATTCGCTGCAGAGCCATCTCGCCCGGGTGATGCAGAAGATGCAGACCGTCGAGTCCGCGCTCACCTCGGGCTCCGGCGCGCGTGTGCCCCGCGCCGTGGTCGAGGACGCGCACCACGTCGTCCGAGCGGTGATCGCGGCGGTCGGCGCGCTCGAGCCTGCACGCGCAGTCGGGCGCAGCTACGGCGGCGGCGATGTGCAGCCCCCGTCCGAGCGCGAGCCGAAAGGTCCGGCCGACGGGACGCCGGCGGACGGAGCGGGCGCTCCGTGAGCGGGCGAAGGGCCGAAGGCCAGCTGGGTAAGGAGCTGGGTAGGCTTGCGGCGACACGGGCCGCTTTCGCTCACCTGCCCGTTCGGATAGGACTTCACTGCCGAGCGAAGCGTCGCTTGGCCTTCATGTTCGGTTCGTTCATTTTCGCCCAGGGAGCCCAGACAGGATGACGCAGCAGCCCGCGAGCATCGACGAAATCGCCGCCGCCCGCGATCGACTCGAGATGGTCCGTCGTGAAGTGTTGCGCGTGTACGTCGGCAACCCGCGCGTCGTGGACCTGCTCCTCACGACGTTGCTCGCGCAGGGCCACGCGCTGCTCGAGGGCGTACCCGGCGTCGCGAAGACGACGCTCGTGAAGGCCTTCTCGACCACCCTCGGCGCGAGCGTCCGGCGCATCCAGTTCACGCCGGACCTCCTGCCGGCCGACATCACCGGCACGTACGTCCTGTCGCCCAAAGATCAGACCTTCGCCCTGCGCCCCGGCCCGATCTTCGCGAACGTGGTCCTCGCCGACGAGATCAACCGCGCCCCCGCAAAGACGCAGTCCGCCCTTCTCGAGGCGATGCAGGAGCGACAGGTGACGATCGAAGGAGATCGCTTCGAGCTTCCTGCGCCGTTCATGGTGCTCGCGACGCAGAACCCGGTCGACCTCGAGGGTACGTATCCGCTCCCCGAAGCGCAGATCGACCGCTTCCTCGTGCGCATCCTCATTGGGTACCCGAGCCACAAGGACGAGGTCGCGATGGTTCGCGCGCACAACGCGACCCCTCCTCGCTCGAACGTGGTCGTCAGCGTCAACGAGCTCTTGACGCTCCAAGCGCTCGCCCGCCGGATCCACCTCGACGACGATCTCTACGAATACGCCGTGAGCCTCACCGCGTTCACGCGCTCGCACCCGCGCGTCGTGCTCGGCGCTTCGCCGCGCGCGACCCTCGGCCTGATTCAGGCGGCGAAGGCGGCGGCGCTCCTCGCGGGGCGAGCCTTCGTGACGCCGGACGACGTGCGCGGCGTCGCGCACAGCGTCCTCGGCCACCGGCTCGTGCTCACCCCCGAGATGGAAGGCGATCCGAAGGCGCGCGACGCCCTCGTCGACGAGGCGCTCCAGCGCATCGGATATCGCCGCGCGGTGCGGCCGGTCTAAAGCTCGAATGCAGCTTTATCCGACCCGGCCCGCCGCCCACCTCGCCATCGCGTCCATCGCGGTGAGCGTCGTGGGCGTCGTGACGAGCCAAGCCGCGATCATCGCGTGGGGCGGAGCGCTTCTGCTCGCCGTCGCGATCGCGCGCGCCGTCACCCTCGTGTCGGTCGCGCGGATCCGAGCGGCAGGCTTCGAGATGTTGTGGAGCCACAGCCGGCGCATGGTGCGCACCGTGCGCGGCTCGCAGATCGAGATCGAAGCCGAGGTGCGAAACCGCGACACGCTCGCTGCTCGCTACGTGAAGCTGCGCGCGCTCGCCTCGCCGAACCTCGACGTCCGCCTCGACCCACCCGCGGGCGAGGTCGCCGCGACCGGGCGGTTGAAGGTCAAGGTCACGGTCAAAACACCGCGTGTCGGACAACACGGCGTCTATGGCCTAGCCCTCGAGGTGCGCGGCGCGCCCGGCATGTTCGAGGTGCCCCTCACCTTCGCGAATCCTTACGGCATCGAGGTCGCCCCTCGGCCGATGAGCGCGTACCTGCAGGTCGGTCGTGGCGGGCCGAGCTTGCTGATGGCGCCGAGCGGGCGCGCCGGCAGGCAGCGCGGAGACGGTACGAGCCTGCGCGAGCTGCGCGAGCACATGCCCGGCGATCCGTTCCGCCGCATCGCCTGGAAGGCGACGGCGAAGCGCGGCAAGCTCCTCGTCCGCGAGTTCGAGCGTGAAGAGCGCGACGTCGTCTGGATCGTCCTCGACGTGTCGGTCGAGCTCTGGTCCGGGCCGCTCGGGCGCGCGCCCCTCGACCTGTTCATCGACGAAGCCGCGGCTTACGCGTCGAGGCACCTCACGCGCGGCGATCGCGTCGGCCTCGCGGTGTTTGCCAACGGCCCGCGGGTCACGCTCGCGCCCGACAGCGGCTCGCAACAGGCTCACAAGATCCTGCACGCGCTCCTCACGGCGGGCGCGACCATCGATGCGTCGCGCAGCGATCTCGACGAGCTCGACGTGGCGGTCCGCGTGATCGAGCACCTGCGCCCACTCGACGATCGCGGACTTTCCGACGTGCGCCGCGGCGATCTCGACAAGCTCGCGCAGCGCGCCGATGCGACGCGTCCCCGCGCGCCGTTCCGGGTGAAGACGCCGGAAGGCCGAACGCCGCGCGACGCGGCCCTGCGGCGCTACCTGGCGTGTTTCGGCATCGACTCGCCGCCGAAGAGCACGAGCGACCGGGCGCTCGTCAGCGACACGCTCATCAAGACGATCACATCCATCGCGCAGGTCAGACCGCGCCCGAGCCTCGTTCACGTGCTCGCGAGCCCGCCGGACAACGGGTACATGCCGCAGCTCGCTGCCACCGTGGGCCGGCTGCGCCGCTTGGGGACCGTCGTTTCGTGGGGCCTGCCTCTCTATGATCCAGGCCTCAGGCCGCCGTGGGTTGCGCGCGTCCCGACCGACGACGAGATCGAAGTCGGCGCGAGCGAGGCGACGTCGCTCGACCCCATCGCGACGCAAGCAGCAGAAGCCGTTCGTATCCGCGCGCGTGTCGCCCAGAAGCGGAGCGAGCAGGTGCTCATGAAGATGGGCATCCGCGTCGGCCACGTTCGCCCCGGCTTCCGCGTTCAGGACAAGCACGAGCCCGAAGCGGGCGGCGAGACGGGCGCCGCTTCGCCCGCTCCTCGCGCGCCGTGAAGGACCGACGTTGAGCGACCCCTCCGACGAATCAGCCGCGGGTGCACGCGGCGACCGACCGAGCGCGATCGCGCTGCTCCGCGAACACGGGCTTTCGCCGAAGAAAGCCTTCGGTCAGAACTTTCTCCTCGACCCGAACATCTGCCGAAAAATCGCGGAAGCCGCGTGTCCTTCGGGTGGAACGGTCGTGGAGATCGGTCCCGGGCTCGGAGCACTGACGGCGCCCCTCGTCGACCGAGCCACCCACGTCGTCGCGGTCGAGCGCGATCGGGATCTCGCGCCGATCGTCGGGCGGATCTTCGCGAGCGACATCGCCGCCGGACGTTTCGAGATCATCGAAGGCGATGCGCTCGCGTTCGATTGGGCGGAGCTGCTCGCGCGCGGACCGGAGCCCCGCGCCCTCGCAGGCAACCTCCCGTACCTGCTCACCGGCCGCTTGCTCGAGCGGGCGACCGAGATCGCCGATCGCCTCGCGCGCGCCGTGTTCATGGTGCAGCTCGAGGTGGCCGAGCGCCTCGTCGCGTCCGCCGGGTCGAAGGAGTACGGCGGCCTCACCGTCTTCGTGCGGGCGGCGTTTCGCGTCGATCGCTTGCTCGTCGTGAAAAAGGGCGCGTTTCACCCGCGGCCCGACGTCGATTCGGCGGTCGTGGTCCTCACACCGCGGACGGACCGCATCGAGGAAACGGACGTGTTCCGCGAGCTCGTGAAGGCCGCGTTCGGCATGCGTCGCAAGACATTGCGCAACGCTTGGAAAGCCGCGGCCCTCGCATTCGATCGAGTCGAAGCCGCAGCGGAAGCATCGGGGATCGACCTGGGCCGGCGCGGCGAGACGCTCGAGGTCGAAGACTTCGCGCGCGTCGCCGATGCGTACGCCGCTCGAAGCGCGCAGCGCTGACGAGACGGGTGGACGACGAGACGAGCGCCGTCGCCTCGATGTCGCGACTCGTCACGCAGATCCGCTTCGTTTTGTGGCTGTTCGCACCAAATCGGCTGGCACGTTCGATGCGGTGGATGAGGGCAGGAGAAACGAACATGCGTACCCTCACGTTGTGGTGCGCGCTCGCGCTGGGGGCGGTGGGAATCGGCGCGTGCACGCCCTACCCCGACCCAGACACGCCCGTCGGCTGCATCCCGGTGCCCGACGATGGGAAGTTGCTCGCGCAAAACGACACGAGCCCGATGGGCACCGAGTCGAAGATCCGCGCGACCGAGCCGTACACCGAACAGAAGAGCCAGTCGCCCGGCGGCGCGGCGACCGACGTCGATCGCCGCTACTACCGCGACAAGGATCAGCAACACCTCGAAAAGAAGCAGCGCCCCGCCGAGTTCGACTCGACGCCGTACTGCCCGCGCGAGCCGACCTCCGAAGAAGCGCCGGTCAGCTCCTGACGACGAAGCTCAGCGCTTGGTGGTCTTGTCGTCCTGACCAAAGAGCAGCTTCTTCGCCTCCGCATCCATGACCGGCGTCGAGCGGAGCTCTTTGCCGACGGCGAGGCCTCGCTCGACGGCGGGCCGCGCGCGCGCTTCCGCGAGGTAGCGCGCGAGGTGGCGGAAGTCGTCGAGCTTGATCTCGTAACGCTCGTGGCCGAGCGCCCAGGGGACGATGGCCATGTCGGCGATGGAGTAATCACCCGCGACGAACGGCCGATCCGCGAGGCGGTTGTCGAGCACGCGGTAGAGGCGCAACACCTCGCGGCGGTATCGGTCGATCGCGTACGGGATCTTCTCGTCCGAATACATCGCGAAGTGGCCGAGCTGGCCGGACATCGGTCCGAGCCCGCCCATCTGCCACATCAGCCATTGCAGGACGTCGTACTTTCCGCGCGCATCCGTCGGGAGAAACTTGCCGGTCTTCTCCGCCAGGTAGAGGAGGATCGCGCCGCTCTCGAACACCGAGATCGATTCACCACCGCCGACCGGCTCGTGGTCGACGATCGCAGGCATCCGATTGTTGGGGCTGATGGCGAGAAAGTCCGGTTTGAACTGCTCGCCTTTGCCGATGTTCACCGGTTTGAGGTCGTACGGAAGGCCGCACTCCTCGAGCATGATGGAGATCTTCCAGCCGTTGGGCGTGGGCCAATAGTAGAGGTCGATCATCGCGGGAGAGGGATAGCCCACGACGGCGTGAGGACAATACGCCCGCAAGGCAACACAGCTTTGCCGAAAGGTCAGCGCCGACGGTCAGCGACGGCGGTCAGCGCCGGCGCGGCTTCGGCTTGTCGTTCTTGTTCGCGAAGCCTTCACCACCGGCGAGCACCGTCGGTCCATCGTCCTCGTGACGCACCGGCGCGATCGTCGTCGAGCCCGCTCCCCAGAACGAGACCTTGTCGGGCACGTCGAGCGCGCGTGTCACGACGTTGTCGGAGGTGAACACGACCTCGAACAGCTCGCCGGCGTCGGAGAACCCGTAGACGCTGCCCGCCCAGAACGCGATGCCGTACACGGAGCTCCGACCGAGCGGGCCGAAGTTTCGAATCATCGCGCCGGTGCGCGGGTTCACCTCGACGAGGCAATCGGTGTCGCAGCCCGGCCCCTGCACGGTGAGGAACGTCTTGCCTTCGGCGACGGACACGATGTCGCCGCTCGACATGAGGCCGGGCTCTTCGAGCGAGCCGATCGTCGTGACGTTTCCGGTCTTCGGATCGATGCGAACGAAGCGCGATTCGAGGTAGCCCACGAGCGCTTCCGACGTGGGGTCGACCGTTCCAACCGGCAGGAACGAGAGCGAGTTCGGAAACGTGCCCGACGCGAGGCGCGTGCACTTCGCGGTCTTGGGATCGATCGAATACAGCGACGAATACGAAGCGCCGATGATCGCGTGCCCGCCGTCGACGGCGATGTCGATCACCGGCCCACATCCGTCGAACCGACCCACCTTTTTCACCTCGTAGGTGTCCACGTCGACACGGAACAGCTCGTCGCTGCTGTGGCCGAAGATCCCGTTGTACGTCGAGCGGTCTTCGAGGCCGTCCTCGAGCCCGGCGAACGAACGCCGCTGTCGCGTCTCTTCGCGCGGCTCGGGCGCCTCTTCACACGCAGCGAGCGCGAGGAGCAGGATGGACCAGAGAGAGCGCCGCATCGGTGGACGAATGGACGCTCCGCCCCCGGGAAACGTTCCCCGGGTTCGTGTGCGCAGGGGCTCGCGAGCCCGAGCTCAGGGCAAACTGCCGCCGATTGCCTTGATGCGCATCGTCACGATGCCAGGGCTCTCCGCGGTGGCGCCGGTGAGCTTCTCGAACGCGACGAAGAAGGGAGTCTCGCCGTCGGCCCCCGCGACGAGGAACGCGAGCATCCCCGGCTCGAGCGGATTCGAGCCCGGCTCGATCCACTTGTCGGTGAAGGCGGTCACGACGCCGTCCGTCCGGTACGAAAGTGAAGCGTCGGTCAGGTCGGTATATGCGACGGCATCGAACGCAGGCAGCTCCGACTCCGGGGTCAGGTCCATGACGTCGGCGAGCGTCTCGCCCGCGGATTCCGATGCCTGCAGATCGACTGCGTCAATCCCCACGGCACCACCGGTGCCGCCGTTCAGCAGCACCGCGTCGCGGCGGAAGCATAGATCCCAATCGCTCGAGCTCTTCGCCTCTTCCGGCGTCAGCATGAAGCGCTCGTCCGTCGCGAGGCGAAGGCATCCGCTCGGCTCCGACGGCTCCGGCCCGGCGCCGCCCGCCGTGCCGTCGACGTTGACGTGGAGCACCGTCTCTTCGACGCCGGCGTCGGTCACGCGCGCCGAGCGCAGCTGGTACACCGCGGGCACCGGCGCACCTTCGACCTCCCCGTAGAAGCTCAGGATCTGGACCTTGTACAGCTCCTCGCCGCGGCGAACACCGAACACGTGGTAGCGGCTGTAAACCTGGTGCGTTCCGCCGTCGTAGACGTACCAATCGACGAACGGTCCTCCGCTCTGATCTTCGATGAGGAACGGAACGTCGGCGGGCACCGTATCGTCCGCGAACACCGGCGCATCGATCGGGAACGCCGCGCCTTTACCGGAGCCGGAGACACCGCCGTTCGTGTAGACCTCGCGGCCGTCGATCACGACGTCCCAAGCGTCGCTCTCTGCGACGATCGCGACGGTATCCAGGTCGACGTACGCGCGCCCCGCGTTGGAGTCGACATCGAGAGGCTCGCCCGACGCGAAGGGATCTCCGCCGCCGCCTCCTCCGTCCCCGCCCTGCCCTCCCCCGCCGGTCGTCTCGGGAACTTCGTCGCAAGCGCCGAGCGCGAGCAACGCGCCGGCGCAAAGGCATGAAGCAAAGCGGTTCATGGTGACTCCTCGGGAGGAAGCTCGGCCGAGACGCCGAGATAAAAAGTCCGCCCTTCGACAGGGCGCTGATCGCCGTACCGTTGTGGATCCTTCTCGTAGCCGATCAAGTTGAGCGCGCCCACGTAGGCCTCGCCACCCGGCCACGTTCGTTGGGCGAGCCGGAGATCGAGCGTCGCGAACGGTGGCGTCCGAGTCTCGTCGTCGAGGTAGGCGCTGGTCACGGCGCGAATCCTGCCGACGAACGAAAGGCCGATGGGCGTCTTGAGCTTTGCGGCGGCCAGCAGTGTGTGCGGAGGCCTGCCGGGCAAAGGTCGCGCCGCCTCCTCGTCGCGCGTGAACAAGTACGAATAGCCTGCCTCCGCGGAGATCCACGGGTTCGCGCGCACCCGAACCTTCGCCTCCACGCCGCTCGTCCGCGCTTCGCCAACGTTCACGTACGTGTAGTCGTCGACGCCCGCGATCGAGCTCGTTCCCTTCGGCCGCAAATCGATGAGGTCTTCGACCCAATTCGCGTAGCCGCTCACGCGAAGCGAGAGCGCGCGAACGGGGCGCCACTCGGCGTCGCCCTGGACGCCCCACGAAGTCTCGGGCGTCAAATCCGGGTTTCCGATCACGCGATAGCCGTAGACGCTGTGGTCGAAGATGAAGCCGATCTCTTTCGCGCTCGGCGCGCGGTAGCCGCGACCGCCGCTCAGCCGCAGGGAGAGCTTGTCGTACGGCCGGACCGCGACGGCGACGCGGGGTGCGACGGCGGCCCCGTATCGATCGCTTCCTTCCACGCGCCCACCGGCGACGACCGAGAGCTCCTCCCAAGGATCGAAGCGGAGCTGCGCGTACGCCGCGCCGGTCGTCAGCTGCGTCGGCACCACCTCGACGAGGCTCGTGGTCTCGACCTCTTGATGCACGACGGTCGAGCGCGTCAGCGTTTGGTCGAACTGCTCGATCTCGCCTCGACCGCCGACCATAAAGCTCAACATCTCGCCCTCGAGAAACGAGCCCGTCACCTCGGCGGAGTGCATCGTGTGGAACCGCTCGCGGATCTCGTCGAGCGGCGAGTCGACCCGATCCTTCTTCGTCTCGTTCCAGAACCATTGCTTGCCGAGCGAGATCGAGAGTGTGTTGTGCGGAGCGAGCTCGAGCTTTTCTTGAAGGCGCACGCTCAGGCGCTCTGCGACGTCGGGCAAATCGAGAAGGAACGTACCGAGGCCGGGAACCTCCTGCGCGTCGACGCCCTTGCTCGCTTCGCGTCCATATCGGAGCCGAAACGAAACATCGTGGATCCGCGCCACCCTCGTGCCCGCCCGAAGCGTCGCGCCGACGCGGTACAGATCCGGAATGGCCGTATCGGGTGGCGCGAGCGAGACCCCTTCGCTGCCGTAAAACGACGCGTCGGCCGAGATCCACGCGTCGTTCGCGCGGAACGCGAGGCCGCCGAGCGCGAAGCCGCCCCAGCGATAGCGACCTTCGAGCTGCGCGCGCCCCGACCACCCTTCTCGCTCCGGAGGTGCGGTGACGACGTTGATCACGCCGCCGATCGCGCTGCTTCCGTAGAGCGCGCTCGACGGACCTTGCACGAGCTCGATGCGCTCGACGCTCGAGAGATCGAGCTGCGAGAGATCGATCGCGCCACCCACGTCGCCGACGACGCGCTCGCCGTCCTCCATCACGAGGACGCGCTCTTTGTCGAACCCGCCGATCTGCGCTGCGCTCGGTCCTCCGAGCGATCCGTACGCCCCCGCGTTCACCTCGACACCGAGCTCCTGCGAGAGCGCTTCGCCGACATTCGTCGCGCCTCGCTCGCGGGCATCCTTGCGCGTGACGACACCGACGGGCACGACCGACTTCGCGCGGTTCTCGGCTGCGCGCGTGCCGGTCACGACGACCTCGACGCCTTGCTCGGCGGGCTCCTCGGTCGGCACCATCGCCGGCTCGTCAGCGAACGCGCTCGGCGTACCCAGCGCCTGGACACAAAGGACCGAAGACCCCAAGAGGAGCGCCGAACGCGCCCGACGACGCCGAATCACGATTCGATAATGAATATCACATTCAAGTACTGCCAAGTTGCCTCATCCTAGAGAAGACAGCCCGGCGACGCACTGGACCCAGCTGCGGCCAGGCCCGGCGGACCTGCAGAGCTCGGACTGTACAGACTGCTAGTCATGTCCTTCGCATCGTGGTAACAGCCGCCCCCGCTTCCACAAAAGCCCAACTTCGAGGAGATCCGCGCATCATGACCGTCGGAAGAGTCAGCCAGGTGATCGGGCCCGTCGTCGACGTCGACTTCCCCGCAGGCAAACTGCCGCGCATTCTCAACGCCCTCACCATCAGCAACCCGAGCCTCGGCACCGACAAGGACAATCTCGTCCTCGAGGTCGCCCAGCACCTCGGTGAGTCCACGGTCCGCACCATCGCGATGGATTCGACCGACGGTCTCGTCCGCGGGATGGAAGTGAAGGACTCCGGCAACCCCATCATGATGCCCGTCGGTGCCGAGTGCCTCGGCCGCATCCTCAACGTCGTCGGCGCCCCCGTCGACGAGGCCGGCCCGGTCACCGCGACGAAGAAGCTGCCGATCCACCGCGACCCGCCGAAGTTCACCGATCAGTCGACCAAGGTCGAGGTCTTCGAGACGGGCATCAAGGTCGTCGACCTCCTCGCCCCCTACCGAAAAGGAGGCAAAATCGGCCTCTTCGGCGGCGCCGGCGTCGGCAAGACGGTCTTCATCCTCGAGCTCATCAACAACGTCGCGAAGAAGCACGGTGGTGTTTCCGTGTTCGCCGGCGTCGGTGAGCGCACCCGCGAGGGCAACGACCTCTTCATCGAAATGACCGAGTCGCTCCTCGAGACGGGAGCCCCCGTCATCTCGAAGGCCGCGCTCGTCTTCGGCCAGATGAACGAGCCCCCCGGAGCGCGCGCCCGCGTGGCTCTGTCGGCCCTCACCCTCGCGGAGTACTTCCGTGACGAAGAAGGCCAGGACGTCATGCTGTTCGTCGACAACGTCTTCCGCTTCACGCAGGCCGGCTCGGAAGTGTCCGCGCTCCTCGGCCGCATCCCGAGCGCCGTCGGTTACCAGCCGACGCTCTCCACCGAGATGGGCGCCCTCCAAGAGCGCATCACCTCCACGAACAAAGGCTCGGTCACCAGCGTGCAAGCCATCTACGTGCCCGCCGACGACTTGACCGACCCGGCCCCCGCGACGACCTTCGCCCATCTCGACGCGACGACGGTTCTCTCGCGCGCGATCTCCGAGCTCGGCATCTACCCGGCCGTCGATCCGCTCGACTCGAACTCGACGATGCTCGACCCGCAGATCATCGGCGCGCGCCACTACAAGGTCGCCCGCGCGGTGCAGCAGACGCTGCAGAAGTACAAGGACCTGCAGGACATCATCGCCATCCTCGGCATGGACGAGCTCAGCGAAGAAGACCGCATGGTCGTCAACCGCGCGCGCAAGATTCAGCGCTTCCTCTCGCAGCCGTTCTTCGTCGCCGCGCAGTTCACCGGCCGCGAAGGCAAGTTCGTCTCGCTCGCCGAGACGATCGCCGGCTTCGAGGAGATCATCGACGGCAAGCTCGACCACATCAGCGAGCAGGACTTCTACATGGTCGGCAACATCGACGAGGTGAAGGCCAGCCACGCCGAGGGCGAGAAGAAAGCCGCGAAGAAGAGCTGATCATGGCAGACGTCATCCGACTCGAGATCGTGACGCCGACGGGTGTCGCGTTCGCACGCGAAGTGGTCGAGGTCGACGTGCCGACCCTGACGGGCGAAGTGGGCGTGCTCCCCGGTCACGTGCCGACACTGTTCGCGGTGCGGACCGGCATCGTCACGGCGCGGCCGGTCGGCGGCGCCGACGTCGAGCCCGTGAAGTTCGCGGTCGGCCACGGCGTCCTCGAGGTCACGCACGACAAGGCCATCCTCCTCGCGGAGCGTTTCGCGAAGAAAGAGGACGTCGACGTCGTTCAGACCCGCGCCCGCTTCAAGGAGGTCGACGAGGAGCTCGTCGGCTGGCAGGGCGAGCTCGACGATCCGAAGCGCAAGGACATGATCGAAGAAGAGCAGTGGCTCGCCGCCGCGCTCGAGCTGATCGGGGATCCGCCGCCGCCGGCGATGCGTGAGCTGACCCGATTTCAAAACCGACAGGTCGACGAGGTGATCATCGAAGCGCCCACGGTCGACGGCGGGACGCCCGAAGGATTAGTCGAACCGCAGCGGGAGTGATCCCTCAAGAAACGATCGCGCGCATCAAAGAGCGCACCGATATCGTCGCGTTGATCGGCGAAACGGTGCGCCTCGTGCGTCGTGGGCGGAGCTTCGTCGGGCTCTGTCCGTTCCACAAAGAGAAGTCGCCGAGCTTCCACGTCCACCCGGAGCGGGGTTTCTTCCACTGCTTCGGCTGCCAGGAGAGCGGCAGCTCGATCGACTTCGCCATGAAGACCAACGGCCTCGATTTCATCGAGGCCGTTCGCATGCTCGCCGATCGCGCCGGCATCCCGATCGAGGAGAAGGCGAGCGACGCGTCGCGCATCCACAAGAGCGAGCGTGACGAGCTCTACGCCGTGAACGCCCTCGCCGCGACCTACTGGGAGCGCTGCCTCGGCCTGAGCGAGTCGTCGCGACCGCACCCGATGGCCTCGTACGCGATCCACGAGCTCGAAAAGCGCGGGATGCCGAAACCGGGGACGAAGAGCCCCGAGGCGGAGCGCTGGATGCGAGCCGTCGCCGCGTTTCGGATCGGCTACGCGCCGCCGGGTTGGGACGGCCTCTCGCGGTTTCTTCGCGAGCAAGGGATTTCTCCGGTGATCGGCGAGCGAGCCGGCCTCCTCGTCGCAGGCGCGCGCGGCCACTACGACCGCTTTCGACATCGCTTGATGTTCGCCGTCGTCGACGCGCTCGGCCGCATCATCGCCTTCAGCGGTCGCGCGCTCGCGACGCCGGCCCGCGAAGAGCTCTCGAAGCACGAGCCTTCCGCGCCGAGCTACGACGGCGATCCGCCGGCGAAGTACATCAACAGCCCGGAGAGCCCGGTCTACAAGAAGGGCGAGCAGCTCTTCGGCCTCTTCCAAGCGAAGCAAGCGTTGAGGCAGCGACAGCAAGCGATTTTGGTCGAAGGAAACTTCGACGTGGTGAGCCTGCACGCAGGCGGGATCGAGAACGCGCTCGCGCCGCTCGGAACGGCGTTCACGGGCGAACAGGCGAAGCTCCTCAAACGCTTCGCGCCGACCGTCGTCGTGCTCTTCGACGGCGATGCAGCAGGAAAAAAGGCGACGCGCGCCGCGCGTGTGCCGTGTCAGGAGGGCGGCCTCGACGCGATGGTCGCGACCCTGCCACTCGGAAAAGACCCCGACGAGATCGTCCGCGCCGAAGGCCCGGCTGCGCTGATGGCGCGCGTCCAAGAAGCGCGCGGCATGCTCGAGTACCTCATCCAAGATGCGCTCGACGATCAGCGTTTCCAGGGCGCCGGCGTCTCCGAGCAGGCAGCCCGCGTTCGAGCGGTCGTGAAGCTGGTCGCCGACGAGCCCGATCCGAATTTGCGCCTGCAGGCGAAGCGCCTCGCGGACGAGCTCTCCAACAAGCTCATCGTCCGCGGCTCGCAGACGACCGATCTCACGCAGCTCGAACGGCTGGTCGCGACGGCGCTGCGCGCACCTGCCGACGCCGGCCCCCCCGAGCCCACACGCGAGCGCCGGCTCACGAGCGACGAGCGCTTCCAACTCGCCGTCTACGGCGCGCTCCTGGATTTCCCTTCGTTGGCCGATGATCCGGGGATTCAGCGAGGGCTCGCGCTGCTCGAGGGCGACGTCGCGCTCGCGACGGCTTCACTCCGGCGGTACGTCGCCGCAGCCGCCGCGCGCGTAAGCAATCACCGGGCCTCGCCCGAAGCGGAATCAGAAGCGTCCTCGACGATCGAAAAGACTCTTGACGCCGCTGAATTCCTTGCGACGCTTCCTCGGCCGATCCAAAGCTTCTCGGCTCGACGTTTGGCTTCCCCTAGCTTCGACAACGCTTCCGACGCGCGAGCGGAAGCACTCGCAAACATCTCCAAACTGGAGAGGGCTCTGGAAAAGCGCCAGAAGCTCTCGACGATCAGCGTGCTCGAACGCTCCGCTTCGACCCTCGACGCCGAGGGGGAAGCTGCGCTCCGCGAGCTCCAGGAGCTTGCGCGAAGACGAAAAGGGCTCGGCAACAGGGGTGAATGAGGACCTCGACGTTTTGAAAATCCGGGGGACACTATCGAGGTCGGCGCGCCGGAGCGTCACCGTTCCCCGCGTCACGGTTCCCGGACATGGAGGAGTAGCAACACCCAACGATACGGAACGCCACCGCCCCGGGTTTCGGCCAACCACCGAGAGCCCCCCCCCCCCGACCCGATCTCACGACCCCGCGCCAACCCGGCCGGCGTCGGGGGCCCCCGGAAGGGCGCACGCGGAGGGTGTCTGTAACGAGTCTGGGCCTTTCTTTGAACATCTGGTAGTAGGCGGCGCTTGTTGTCAGGCGCCCGCGGCATTTCTCGGCGCGAGGCCCACCGCTTCGCGCGAAGACTGAGGTTTCTCGCGCTGGGTCCAACCCGGCGCTACGAAGTTCGTTCCCGCAAGGGAGTGTTGTCGCTCCGGCCGCAAGGCCGGATGCATGCGTGAAGGTAGTTCCAGCGTGTGGTCACCCACGCGCGACTTGTCGCGGCACTCGAGGCCGCAAAGTGGAGTGAGACGGGATGGCGACGAAGCCCAAGCAACCTGCTTCGAGCGGGCGCAGCGCGAAGAAGACCGACACCGCAAAGAGCGCGACCGCAAAACCCGGCAAGGCGGCAGCAGCACCGCCGTCTAGCGCGGGACAGCGACCGGCCCCCAAAAACGGGAAGGCCGAGCTGAAGCAGGCCCCGAAGGCTGCCCCGTCCAAGACGACCAACGGTGCTTCGCACCACAAGATGAAGAACGGCGTGCCGGCCGCGGCTTCATCGCGCCGCGGCAAGTCTCACTCCGAGACACCGTCCGAGCCGCCCGACGGCGACTACGGCGATTTCGAAGAGGTGTCGGTCGGCGGCCGCGGTGAAGGCCGCGAGGGCCGCTCGAGCCAGAAGGGCCTCGAGAAACTCGTCGAGTCCGGCAAGAACAAGGGCTTCCTCACCTACGACGAGGTGAACGACGCGCTGCCGCCCGACGCTGCAGCCGATCAGATCGACGACGTCGTCGGCGCCCTCGGCGACGAGGACATCGAGATCGTCGACGGCGCGACGCAGGTCAAGATCGCGCCGAAGCGCATCGCCGACGAAGAGGCGGGCGACAAGAAGATCACCATCGCGAACGAGCGCGAGGAAGAGGACTACGACTACTACTCGAAGTCCAACGACCCCGTTCGCATGTACCTCCGCAAGATGGGGAGCGTCTCGCTCCTCACGCGCGAGGGCGAGGTCGAGATCGCGAAGCGCATCGAGTCCGGCGAGCAGCGTGTCAACGCCGCCATCCTCGACTCGCCGATCGCCGTTCGCGAGATCATCGATCTCGGCGAGAAGCTTCGGAAGCACAAGATCCGCGTCAAGGACCTGATCAAGGACGCCGAGGCGGACGACCAGGAGTTCGACGAGGAAGAGGCGGATCGCCGCATCATCCGGCTCATCGACAAGGTCAAACGCCTCGACAAGAAGAAGTTCGACCTCGTCGAAGAGCGCAAGGTCGCGAAGGACACGCGCAAGAAGCAGATCGACGGAGAGCTCCAAGAGACGACGGCCGAGATGGTCACGACGCTCGAGGAGATGCGCCTCAACAAGAAGACGATCGACAAGATCGTCCAGAAGCTGAAGAGCATCATCCTCAAGGTCGAGCGCGCCGAAGCAGGCGCCTCGGAGCTCGAGCGCAAGACCGGCCTCACCAAAGAGGAGCTCAAGCGCGAGCTCTCGAAGGTGCGCGGCAACGGCCAACTGGAGTCGCGCCTCGCGAAGAAGCTCGGCGCCACGCGCAACGACCTCGAGGGCTTCGAGGCGGCGCTCCGCCAAGCTCAGAAGGGCGTCAAGAAGGTCGAGGAAGAGCTCAACATCGACGTCGACGCGATCCGCGCCACGTACGAGGCCATCCGCTCCGGCGAGCGCATGGCGGAGAAGGCGAAAGCCGAGCTCGTCGAGGCGAACCTCCGCCTCGTCGTATCGATCGCCAAGAAGTACACGAACCGCGGTCTGCAGTTCCTGGACCTCATCCAGGAAGGCAACATCGGCCTCATGAAGGCCGTCGACAAGTTCGAGTACAAGCGCGGCTACAAGTTCTCGACCTATGCGACGTGGTGGATCCGTCAGGCGATAACGCGCGCGATCGCCGACCAGGCGCGGACCATCCGCATCCCGGTCCACATGATCGAGACGATCAACAAGCTCATCCGCACCTCGCGCTACCTCGTGCAGGAGTACGGTCGCGAGCCGACGCCGGAAGAGATCGCCGAGAAGATGGAGCTGCCGCTCGACAAGGTCCGCAAGGTCCTGAAGATCGCGAAGGAGCCCATCAGCCTCGAGACCCCGATCGGCGAGGAAGAGGATTCGCATCTCGGCGACTTCATCGAGGACAAGAGCGTCGTGTCGCCGCAAGAAGCGGTGATCAACATGAACCTCGCCGAGCAGACGCGGAAGGTTCTGAAGACGCTCACGCCTCGCGAAGAGAAGGTCCTTCGCATGCGCTTCGGCATCGGCGAAAAGAGCGACCACACGCTCGAAGAGGTCGGCCAAGACTTCGAGGTCACCCGCGAGCGTATCCGTCAGATCGAGGCGAAGGCTCTTCGCAAGCTCCGCCACCCGAGCCGCTCGAAGCAGCTCAAGTCGTTCATCGACACGTGAGGGTGTAGGGTCGGGCGGCGTGAACCGGCTTGGTTCGCGCCGCTCGTCGCTTTTTGTGCGGGGACGAGATGCCTCGCCTCGCTGAGGACAAGAGTTCACTTGCGCCGCGCCCCGCAGAGCGTTTTTAGTTGGAGGGTCTGATGCAGACCCTCCCCCACACGCGCTGCGCGCGCGGGGCCCCCCTCCCGACTCCGGGCTCCGGGGCTCGCGCTCCTCGCCCGCCCATCGCCCGCGGCGATGGGGCCCGTCGCTCGCATGACGCCTCCCCCTCCGCTCCGCGTCTTGCTGTCGCGGCGCTGCTCGCCCTTTCGACCCTCGCCTCTGCCGGATGCGGCAAGACGATGACGAAGGAGGAATGCGAGAAGGTCGGCGCGCACATGCGCAAGGTCTGGGATACCGAGGCCGCTGCCTCGGCCCCCGAGAAGGGCCCGACCAGCGAGCGCGCGGGCAACGTCATCAAGAGCGAAGGCGACAAGATGGAAGCCGAGTGGAAGGCCGTCTGCGAGCGCGAGCTCGAGGGCCGGAAGGTCGACGAACAAGAGGTCGAGTGCTTCCTCGCCGCGAAGACGGTCGAAGAGATCCAGCGCTGTGCGGCAGCGAAAAAGTAGCTGCGACGAACAACAAGTCCGACGATCGAAAAGGGCCCCATCCCGGAAGGATGGGCGAGCGCGCGTTTGGCGCGCTCGAGAGTCGGGGGTGAGGCGCACATCGCCGCGCAGCGGCGAGAAGAGTGCGCCGAGGGGGCTGCGATCAGCCCCCCTGACTAAAACGTTTTGCGGGGGTGTCGATAGCGGCCGAGGCTGGCATCGAGCCGACGCGATTCACCTCGAACCCCATCCCTGCCTGTTGTCGAGACGGGGTCAGACCTCACTCGACCCCGCTCGATGCGCTTGATCGAAATCTAGTTGAGCATGCTCTTGTCGGGCTTCTTCGACTGGCCGCCCTGAATGACCGATAGATGCGCGGGGCGTGCGCGCGGACGCGCGGTGCCCCCTCGCAACATCTCGGACTGCGCTTGCAGCTTGCCGAGCTTCCACTGCAAGTATCGGCGCCGCACGGGTGAGCCTTCCGCGAAGAGGAACCCCGCGAGCATGCCGCCGAACGGCGTGACCAGGCCCTCGCGACGCGTCTCCATCGCGATGATGTAGAGGACGTTCATCACGACGATGAAGACAATCATCCCGAAGCCGCTGATGGGCAGCACGAAGAACAGGCGAACCTGCTGCCCGCGAAACGACAGCGCCCACGCGACCGCGATGGCGTCGATGACGCCGAGCGCGCCGTAATACGGCTCTTGGTGCAGCGTAGGGATCAGCGTGCCGACGAGCAGCTGGAGGCTCGAGGCGAAGAGGCCCGCCCCGAACAGATAGAGCAGGAAACGCTGGCCGCCCCACCGCTGTTCGAGCGAGGCACCGAGGAAGTACAGGCCGAACAACGTCGTCAGAAGGTGGCCGACACTTCCGGGGCCGCTCGGCTGGTGGACCATGAAGCTCGTGAGCAGGCGCCACACCTGCCCGCGGTACACGTCGTCGGAGCCGACCATCAAGTTGAACAGGTCGATCCCCGCGCTGCCCCAGTTGATCGCTGCGGCGAAGAGCACCCAGATGGCGGTGACGCCGATCATGGTGCCGATGAGCGCGCGCCCGGGTTTGGGCAGGCCGAAGGAGATCTGCTCCTGCATCGAGCGACAAACTAGCAGGCCCAACCGCCCTCGACACCCATTCGCCCGCTCGTTCGACAGGCTCGAGCTGAGGCAAGCGTGCGGGTTGACCTTCGACGCGTCGTAGCTCACGTTTTGGAGGGATGCGCGGGACCTGGACGATCGGACGGATTCGGGGCGCTCCGATCGCGCTCCACTGGTCGCTCCCGCTGGGCGCGTTCTTCTTCGGCCGGATGGCGTGGGCGCCGGGATTTTGGATCTCGTTCGCGGTCGTCGTCCTCGTTCACGAGCTCGGACACGCGCTCGTCGTGCGGGCGACCGGCAACACGGTCATCCACGTGCTCTTGCACGGCCTCGGCGGCGAATGCAGCTGGGATGGTGAGGCCACGCGCATCGAACGCGCCTGCATCGCGTGGGGCGGCGTTTGGGCGCAGCTCGTCCTCGCGGCGATCGCGTTTCCAATCCTCTACCTCGCCCCGCCCTCGAGCCCCCTCCTCTACTCGGTGCTCGCCGGCTTCACCTGGTCGAACCTGTATCTCGCGGCGTTCAACTTGATGCCGATTCCCCCGCTCGACGGCGCGCAAGCGTGGAAGCTGCCCGGCCTGCTGCGCGAACGCTGGCGCGCAAAGCGAGCGCGCCGCGCCCTCGCCTCACGACCCGCCGCGAAGGTGCTCCCGTTCGCGCGCCGCCTGTCCGCCAAAGAGGCCTACCCACTCGAAGACGACGGCCCCCTGTCGAACGAAGCCAAACGAATCGTCGAGCAAGCCACCGAGATCGCCAAACGCGCCGCCCAGGAAGAAAAAGAACGAAAGAACTAGCCGCGTCGCGTGGTGCGCGAACCGGGCCCCATCGCCAAAGGCGATGGGCGGGCAAGCACCGTAAGGCGCGCCGCCCGCGCCACAACCTCGCGCGTCGAACCGGGCCCCATCGCCAAAGGCGATGGGCGGGCAAGCGCCGTAAGGCGCGCCGCCCGTAGACAGGTGGGGGGGC
>JABFXY010000084.1 GCA_013361525.1 Polyangiaceae bacterium
CGTAGCGATCGCGCGGGGTCGTTGCGACCGGCGTCCAGCGAGAGCGGCGCGCCCCGGGCGACCCGGACGGGTCCGCCGATCAGACACCCTCGAAACCGCACAATTGCCGCCGACATAGTCTATGTCCCGGCCGCCCATTCGGTTTGCCGCGTGCCCCGGAGCGAACGACACCCTCGAATCCGCACAATTGCCGCTGACATAGTCTATGTCGCGGCCTCCCATTCGGTTTGCCGGGTGCCCCGCAGCCCGCGCCGCGCGATGGAACACTGACCGGACCGAACGAATGGCATCAACACAGACTATGTCGCGGGCTGCTGTTCGCTCCGCCGCGCCCTTACCCTCGCCCTGCCGCGCCCGCGCGCGGGCGCGCGTCCCACCGCCCGCGCCGCCTCCTCAACCCCGCGCCGCCTCGGCTGCCGCGCCCGCCGCGGTCCCGCGTCCGCATGAAGCGCCGCCAGCCCCGACCCTACGGATAAACCACCTTCCCGACGATCGTCTCGAACGGCACCGGTCCCGTCTCGCGACTGTCGAACGCGTTATGCCGATTGTCGCCGAGCAAAAAGAATTCACCTTCGCCCAATCGGCGTGGGGACATGTTTGCCTTCTTTGGCTCGGTCGCAGGCTCGGGGAGGGCGACCTTCCAGGTTCGGCCGTCGAACGTTTCGCTATAGGTGACGAAGGTGCCGTCCTTGGCGAGGCGATTGCGCTGGAAGCGCTTTTCCCCGATCACGACGACGTCGTCGACGATGGAGACTTCTTCACCCGGCAATCCGATGACGCGCCAGATAAAGTCTTTTCGGACGCCGTCGACATCCCGATAGAAAACGACGAGGTCACCACGTTGGACTTCCGAGACTCGGTCGTAAGGGCGCTGTCGCGCGATGACCATCTCGTCGGGGTCGAACGTGGGCCACATGCCCTTTTGCGGAATCTTGTAGATGCGAAACGTGAAGAACAGAAAAAGCCCGACACCGATCAGGACGGCGACGGGCAAAATCACGCCGAGGACGCGTCGTAAGGGGAACGGCTGGGGCTTCGCCGGGTTGGCAGGTAGCTGTCGTTCGTTCACGTTCCGTCGAAGACTACAGGCCTTCGGCGGAACGTGCGCGCTCCGTCGCTCGCCGGCGACAGCCCGCCGGAAGTCCTCTTCCGGATCCGGCTGGAGCAGCAAAAGGTCTGACGGCCGAAAATGCTACTTCGTGCAGACGGCTTCGACGTTGTTCCCGTCGGGATCCAGCAAGAACGCGGCGTAGTAGGTCGGGCTGTAGTCGATTCGGACACCTGGCGCCCCATTGTCGCGTCCCCGGTGCTCGATGCCGGCGGCGTGGAAACGGTCGACGGCCTCGCGCGTCGTGGACCGGAACGCGAGGTGTGTGGAACGGGCGGATTTCGTCGCGCCCGGGTAGAGCCAAAGCGACGGCTCGCCCGGCGGACCGAACCCCGCACCCGAATCGTCGTGCGAGCAAAGCTCGAATCCGAGCGGCGCCAAAACTGCCTTGTAAAACCGAATGCTCGCGTCGATGTCTTTGACCGATAGCCCAATATGATCGAACATGGAACCTCCTGGCTGGAGGTCCTATTTAGGAATGCTGAGCGATACGTTCTTGGAAGATCTTGCGATCGCCGCGCGCGGCCTTTCGATACGCCCGTGGGGAGACGCCGGCCGCCCGATGGAAGGTTCGGACGAAGTTCGACAGGTCGCCGAACCCGACGTCGAATGCGATATCCGTGATGGATCGCTCGACGTCCGCCAATAGCCGCGCGGCACGGCGCAGCCGCGAGCGAACGAGGTATTGGTGCGGGGTCGCGCCGACCACACGCGAAAAGATCCGTAGAAAATGAAATGGGCTGAGGCCGACGTTGCTCGCTGCTCCGTCGAGGTCGATCGGCTCGTGGGCATGCGCGTCGATCCACATCGCAGCCTCGACCGCGCGGCGTTTGTCCTGCTCGCGAAGCGCCGCTTGGCCGGGGCTTTTTCCCGAGACGACTTCGACGAAACGCCCGGCGAGCACCATTCCGATTTCGTCGAGCCCGACGTTGCTGCGCCCGTCCGCGGCGGCCTGCGCCAGCTCCCCCAATACGACGAGCTCGGGCAGCGGCGGGACCGATCCTGCACGCCAGGCCTCGGCGCGATCCCCGACGTTGTCCACGAGGTCCGGCGCGAGATGAAACGACAAGCACTCGTCCCCACAGACGTGCTCGTGGGTGCATTCGTATTCGTCGCCGGGGTGGCCGATGAGCAGCGAGCCCGCGACGAGCTCGAACGATTCGCCGCGCGTGCGATAGCCGAAGCTTCCCTTTCGCACGTACGCGATCGAATACCCCTGGTGCACCTCCACGAACGGGCGCTCGCCCACGCGCGCCGAGCAGCGATAGTCGACCGCGCTCAGGCTGCGGCTCGAGAACAGCTTGGTCGCGCCCATCCCTCCTGGAGATACCGTCATCGGCAGGTCCGAGCAAACGGTAGCGAGCGTCATTTCGACGCGGGCGCGAGCTCGGCGGCGCGCCACAAATACCAACTCGCGACCGAGCGGAAGGGCTTCCACCGAGCGCCCCGCCGATGGAGGTCGTCGCGCGTCGGGAGCTCCGCCTTTTTGAACGTGAACGCGAAGCCCTTCTTGATTCCGTAATCGTCGACCGGCCAAACGTCGGGCCGGCCGAGCCGGAACATGAGCAACATCTCCACCGTCCACCGGCCGATGCCGCGAACACGCGTCAATCGCTCGACGATGGCGTCGTCGTCCATGCCTCGAAGCTCCTCGAGCGGAGGGATCTCCCCGGCGAGGGTCCGGGTCGCGAGGTCGCGCATGCTCGCGAGCTTCGATTGCGACAGCCCTGCACCACGAAGCTGTGCGTCCGTTGCACCGACGACGAGGGCCGGGGTCGGCCCGTCGGGCGACGCTGGAAAGAGCGCGCAAACGCGGCCGAAGATCGTCGCCGCGGCTTTGCCGGTCAGCTGCTGGTAGACGATGGCCTCGGCCAGCGCGCCGAACGTACTCGGTGTCCGCTTCAGCTCCATCTTGAACGGACCGACACGATCGATGAGCTTGCCGAGCGGCTTGTCGACGGAGCGAAGATGCTCGAGCGCCGCGTCCGTGTCGAACTCGAACGGCGTCTCGAGGATGGTGGAGCCCTCAGCCATGGTGCCTGCGCGGGTGGTAGCAGGCCGAGCCGGCTCGGACTTGGAGAAACTTGCGAAAGTGCGATCGGGCGGCCGCTCAGCGACCGCGGCTTCGCTTCCGCGTCCCCTTGACGATTCTCGATGGGTCGCGCGGAGGCTTGGCGTTGCCTTCGAGCTCGATCCGCAGGCGATCCGCCTCGGCCTCGCCGAGCACCTTGCGAAGGCCCCGGATCGCCTCCGCGACGACCTCTCGGGTGTCGGGGCGCGGCCAATCGAGCCGCTCTTTCAGCCAATCCGCGGTGTCCGCGAAACGAACCGAGGCGCGGGCGATCTGCTTCGGAAAGCCGAGGCGCAAGAGGCGCAGACCCTGCGACCGATCGGCAGCCCGCGGGGCTTCGTCGGCGCTCGCGAACGCGTCCGACATCAACCCCAGCACCGAGTCACTTTCCGATAGCTTCTCCAGCACGCGGGCGTTCGTCAGCGCTTCGAGCGCGACATACGCGTGGAGGTAGCCGTCGGCGAGTGGGCGGACGACGCGCGCACCTTCGTCCGAGCGCGCGGCGAGGACGATGACGAGCGCGTCGGTGATCGCATCACGCCGCTCCTTGCGCTCGTCCTCCGCGAGATCCATCAACTGGCCGAGCGCTCGCTTCTCACCGGATTTGATGGCGCGCTCGGCTAGGACCATGACGCCGACGTAGAACAGACTCGTCTTCTTGCTCTCGAGGAGCTCCGCGAGGATTTCCTCTCCCGCGCCTTTTTCTGCGGCAATGCGTGCGCCGAACGCGCGCAGCACGTCGGTGTGGGGCCGAGGCCCCGGCATTCCGCTCGCGCGGTCCAGAAGGTCGAACAAGAGCTTGGTGGAACCGCCCTCGAGCGCGGTCGTGAGGGCAGCCTCGATGCGGTCGCTCTTCAGCCGCTCGGGCTCGGCCGAGTCACCCTCCTCACGCAGTGAGGGGGGTCGGTGGGGAGAATTGGCAGCCATGAATATTTCGAACCGCGAAGAGCGGCCTCACACGATGACGGTCAGAAGCCGACGCCGATGCCAGCCTCGGGCGAGAAGACCGGAACGACATAAGGGAACGTGACGGAGAATTTCACCCCGATGTTGATCTCGAACAGATCGACGGGAACGAACGAGACGCCGACGCCCAAGCCGGCAAATCCCAAACCACCCTGTTTGATGGCTCGGAGGGTTTGAATGCGCGGTTCGAGGACGCCGCCCGCGCTCTCGATCGTGCACGGGGAATCGGGGTCGTCCGCGTCGTCCGCGCCGCACGCAGCGCCGTCTTCCAACACGTCCACGTCGACGGCCGTGTCGACCTGCGCGAGCCCGCCGGAGACGTAGACCCAAGGCCGCACGACCTGACCCGCAAACGGGTCTTTGCCAATCGTGTACATGAGCCGGCCCTCGGCGTGGACCGGAATGAAGGACGCGAAATCCTCATTGGTGCCATTGAATGCCCAGCCCACGCGCGCGCCGATCGACAGGCCTTTGATGAGCACGCGGTCGTATCCGAGCATCAACCGCATGGTGGCGACGCCGAATCCGAAGTTGACGTTGTTGCCCTGTCCCGGCGTCGTTTGCCCGAGATATCGAGATTTATTTTCGCCCTCGGGGTTGCGCACGCAGACGAATGTCGGGTCGTTCGCGACCTCCGGGGTTCCGCCTTCGTACGCGTCTTCGAATCCGCAAACGTCCTCTCCGGAGATCATGGCGAAGTCCGGCGCGAAGGTGAGTCGAATCCAATTGAGCTTCGGCTCTTTGCCGTCGTCGTCGGGCTCGGGCTCGACCGTGGTATGGCCGCCGCCGCCGCCTTCGCCGCTCGGCTTGAGGAGGCATTCGTTGTTCGAGCAGACCTCGTTGTGCGGGCAATCCTTGTCGTCGATGCATTGACGATGCGAAGAGCCCGAATCGTCCGACGGCGTCTCGCCACCTGCACACGGCTCGGGCGGTGCAAACCCCGGCCAGCTCGGCGCTTTGCCGTCGACGTCGGCCTTGATCGCCGTGGTGATGGGGCTGCCGCTCGAGCCGGCCGTGCCGACCTCTTTGTCCTTCTTGTCTTTGGCGACGACCCAATACTTGAGCGTCCCCTTCTTCGCGACGGCGCCGCAGGGGACGTTGCCGCGGAAGCCTTTACCGCTCTTTTCGAGCTCGAGCGTCTTCTCGTCGCCGCCGCCGACAGCCACGTACGTCACGGTCACGCTGGTGACCTTCTTCACGATGTCGTCGCCGAGCGTTACGTAGAGCGGGACCGGCGTATTGACCTTCTGCTCGGGGACGGGGAGCACCTCGACGGGCTCGTCGCCACCCGAAGAAGGCGGAGCCTTTCCGCCGCCCGATCCGGCGGACTTCTTTGCCTCGTCGAACGCCGCGCGAATGTCGCTCGTGATGTAATCGGGATCCGGCTCGGCCTTCGAATCGAGCTTGAGGCCGTCGATGAAGGCTTGTTTGCCGTCCTCTTTCTTGTTGAGGCCGCCGATGAGCACGACGCCGAGACCCATGTAGATCTTGGACTTCACCGACGGGCTGCAGCCCTTGTCGCCGCACGTGTCGAGCGCGCTCTTGAGCTTCTTTTCGGCGTCCTCGAACTTGGTGTCGAGGTAGTCCTCTTCCATCGCCGCCTTGAAGCTCTTGAGCGCCTTGTCGTCTTTGGGCGCAGCGAGGACGTTCGAGGCGACGCAGAAGAAAGCCAAAGCGCAGACGGGGGCGAAGAACCGGCGCAACGACATCGACCGACACTCTACTTGCGCGCGCGTTCTGGAAGGAAACCTTTCGGCTCCGCGCTCGTGGTGCTACCCCCGGAGCAAGCCGTGCTGTACCCCCGCCCCCTCGGTTCTCGACGTGGTCTGCCCGACCGAAGCGTCCCCTTGCTCTCGTCGCTGCCTGCGACGGAGCTCGCGGATCTGCTCGTCCGTTCGGGGGGGACGCAGAGCCAGGCGCACGCGACAACGGCGAAGATCGTCCGCTACGTCTTCGGCGGGGGAGAAGATCGCGGCTTTGGCGCCCTCGATCCGCGCTGGGACGACGAAACGCTCCACGCCCTCGGGATCGGCGGTTGGGCGCGGCGTCCCTTGCTCGAGCTCTCGGCCCGCGCGTCGCTGGAGATCGCGGAGCGGGCTCCCGCGAGCGACGGCTCGGAGCGGTTGCTCCTTCGGGCACACGACGGCGCGCTGGTGGAGACGGTCCTCATCCCGGGCCCTGGTCGGACGACCATCTGCGTCTCGAGCCAGGTCGGGTGCGCCCGCGCGTGCACGTTCTGCGAGACGGGGTCGCTCGGGTTCGAGCGCCAGCTCGAGGCGGCGGAGATCGTCGACCAGGTGCGCATCGCGCGCGCCCTTTGGGGCAGCAAAGCGCCGCCAATCCAGAACGTCGTGTTCATGGGCATGGGCGAGCCCTTCGACAACCTCCGCGAGGTCGCGCGGGCGACGCACATCCTCACCGACGACCGCGGGCTGAAGTTCTCTCCGTCGCGCGTGACCGTTTCGACGGTCGGCGTCGCCGACAAGCTGGAGACGTTCTTCACGACGTGCCGCGCGGAGCTCGCCGTGAGCCTCAACGCGCCGGACGACGCGCGAAGGTCGCAGATCATGCCGGTCAACGTGCGCTTTCCGCTCGGCACGCTCATCGAGAGCCTCGGGCGTCACATGCCGCGCGGCCACAAGGTTCTGTTCGAGTACGTGCTCATCGGTGAGTTCAACGACGCGGTGGCGGACGCGGATCTCGTCGCCGCGCTCGTCGCGCCCGTGCCCTGCCGCGTCAACGTCATTCCGGTGAACCCGGGGCCCGATCCGAGTCATCGCGCGCCGACGTCCGAGAGCACCAATCGATTCGTCGCCCGCCTCGCGGAGCTCGGCGTGACGACGCTCGTCAGGCGGCCGCGCGGCCGCGACGTCGGTGGTGCCTGCGGGCAGCTCGCAGGGGCGGCTCGTCAATCGGCGTCGATGGTGCGGTCCGACCGCCTCACGAAACCCGAAGGCCACCCTTCGAGCCTCTGACCAAGCCGTCCAGGCCGTCCAAGCCGTCGCGAATCGAGCGTCGCAACATCACCAGCTTGGGTGTCCTAGGGGCGATGGGGTAGCCTCGTCGGCCGATCGATGTCCGAGGGCGAAAAGGGCAAGCTCGAATTCTTGAGCGAGGCTGAGGAGATCATCGAGGCCCTCGGCAGGGATCTCGTGCTCCTCGACGAATCGCTCCGCGTCGGCCCGCCCGATCCGGACATCGTCAACGACATCTTCCGCAGCGTGCACACGATGAAGGGCCTCGCAGGGCTCTTCGGCGCGACGACGATCTCGCAGCTGACGCACGATCTCGAGGCGAAGCTCGACGCGATCCGGCTCGGGCGCGCGCAGCTCACGCCGGACGTCCTCGACCTACTGTTCCGAGCGGTGGACGTCACGCACCGCTTGCTCGTCGCCGAGCAGGAAGGAAAAGAGCCGCCGGTCGAGCAGCTCGAAGCGCTGCTCCAAAAGCTTCGCGGGACGAAGCGCCCTTCGGCAGCAGCCCCCGCCTCGGAAGAGCTCGACCTCGACCCGTCGATCTTCGCGGTCCTCACCGAATACGAAGAGCACCGCCTGCGGACGAACGTCGAGGCGGGCCTCAGGATCTATCGCCTCCGCGTGCAGTTCTCGCTGCTCACGATCGATGCATCGCTCGAGCAGCTGAAGGCGATGGCGAAGCCGCACGGCGAGATCATCACCTACCTGCCGACGGGCGAAGGCACCGGCGCCGACTCGATCGAGCTCGACATCCTGATGGCGTCGAAGAAGACGCTGATCGAGCTCGGCGAGCTGCTCGGTAGCCTCGGCGGGACGATCATCGAGGTCGCGAAACGCTCGAAGCGTCCCGCCGCCTCCCCCACGTCCGAGCCGCCGGAGCTGCCGGTCATCGAGGCCGGTACGTCCGCGAGGGCGGCCGCCGAGGCCGCGATCGAGCGGCCGGGCACGCGTCCGCCGGCACCGGTTCGCAAAGAGGCGGAGCGCCGGCCCCAACGAACGTCGAGCGTCCCTCCGCCCGACGAAGGAAAGATCGCGACGGTTCGCAGCGTCACGCAGACGGTGCGCGTCGACATCCAGAAGCTCGACCGCCTGATGAACGCCGTCAGCGAGCTGGCGATCGTCAAGTCGTCGCTCGACCGGCTCTTCGAGCGCATTCGTCCTGCCTCTTCGGACAGGCGTGGAATCGCCGAGCTCGTTCGCCTCTCGCGCACCTTCGATCGTCAGCTCGAGGCGATGCAGCAAGGCATCCTCGAGGTCCGCATGGTGCCGCTCGGGCAGCTCTTCGAGCGACTCACGCGCGTCGCCCGCCAAGTCGGACGCAATGCGAAGAAGCAATTCAATCTCGTCGTGACCGGCGCCGAGACCGAGGTCGACAAGCTCATCGTCGAAGAGCTCAGCGACCCGCTCATGCACATGATGCGCAACGCGATCGATCACGGCATCGAGCCGGCGATGCGGCGCCTCGCGGCGGGCAAACCCGAGGTCGGCACGATCGCATTGAATGCGTTCCAAAAGGGCAATCACGTCCTCATCGAGCTGGAGGACGACGGCGGCGGCATCGACACCGAGCGCGTCCTCGAGGTCGCGCTCCAAAAGGGTCTCATCAACCCGGCCGACGTCCGCTCGACCAGCCGGCGCGACGTCCTGAACCTCATCTTCATGCCCGGGTTGTCGACGCGCGCGCAGGCCGGCGAGATCTCCGGTCGCGGTGTCGGCATGGACGTCGTGAAGACGAACATCGCCAAGCTCGGCGGCGTCATCGACGTGCAGAGCGAGGTCGGGATCGGCACCAAGTTCGCGATCACCCTGCCGATCACGCTGGCCATCATCCGGGTGCTCGTCGCGGAGGTCGAAGGCCACACCTTCGCCATCCCGCTCGCGAACGTGCGTGAGGCGGTGCAGCTCTCGGAGTCCGACGTGTTCACCGTCGACGGGCACGAGGCGATGACGCTTCGCGGGTCGACCCTACGGCTCGCGCGCCTGTCGTCGATCTTCGAGCTGGAGCGCGGCAAGCGCGCGCACCGCTCGACGAAGAAGTTCGTCGTCGTGACCATGGCCGGATCGGCGCGCATCGGCCTCATCGTCGACCTGCTCGTCGGCGGTCAGGACGTCGTGATGAAGGCGCTCGGGTCGTCGCTCCGCTCGGTGCGAGGTTTCGCCGGCGCGGCGGATCTCGGCGAAGAGCGGCTCGGTTTGGTGCTCGACACGCCCAGCCTCTACGAAGAAATTGTCGCGTCCGATCGCAGGCGCGGCACCGTCGCGAGGCCCAACGGATGAAGGCATTGGTTCGGCGCGGACGCGCGACGCGACAGATCGAGCGACGCCCCGACGAAGGCGGCGTGACGGAGTATCTGGGTTTCCGCGTCGCGTCGTCGAACTATGCCCTGCCCGTCGCGATCGTTCGCGAGATCGTCCGAAGCGGTCACCTCACGCCGGTCCCCCGCGCGCCCGCCGGCGTCCTCGGCATCTCGAGCTTCCGCGGCCGCGTCATCACCGTGATCGATCTCGGAAGCCGCCTCGGCCTCGCGAGCTCCGTCGTGCAGCCGACCGCGGGCCCGATCAAGATCCCCAAGCTCCGCATCCTGATGGTCGACATCGGCCAAGAGACGCTCGGCTACCTCGTCGACGAGGTGCTGCAGGTCTACCGCCTAGCGCCGCGTGACATCGAGCGCGCGACGACCGTCGGCACCGACGTGGGCATGCACGTGACGGGCATCGCTCGCCCGCAGGAAGGTGGAGAGGTCGTGCAGATCCTCGATCCCAAGGCGCTCGTTCCATGAAGAGGCAGGCGGCGCGATTCGGCAGGCGGGCGAGCAAAGCCCGAGGCGAGCTCAAGAACCTCGTCCGTTTCCGCCTCGGCGAGACGTACTACGCCTTCGACGTCGCCAACGTGGAGGAGGTCGTCCAACCGGCGTCCGTCACCGAGCTGCCACAAATGGCATCGAGCGTCTCCGGCGTGTTCGACCATCGCGGTCGCGTCACACCGATCGTCGATTTGCGGCCGCGTTTGGGCCTCTCTGGAACCGAGCCGAGCCGTCAGACGAAGTGGATCCTGATGCGCACCGAGTTCGGTCTCGTCGGCTTCGCGGTGGACCGCGTCCTCGACGTCATCGGAACCTCCGACGTCCTCGACGCACCGCCCCCCGTCGGTCCGAACGCACACGAGCGCGCCATCCGCGGCGTGGTGCACATCGAGAGCGAGCTCGTCTTCGTGCTCGACGAAGGCCGCCTCGCGAGCGTCGTCGCGAGCATGACTTTGCCGGACGAGCTGTCCTGATAAGGGCCCGGAGGCGAGGAGATCGCGCTACCGTTGGGCGCATGATGCGCCGCCGACACCTGGCAACCGCCGCGATCGGATCGTTCTTCTTCGCGGCGATCCTCGCCGCCTGCTCGAAACCCGAGCCGCCGACGATCACGCCCGAGGGAGCCGTGGTGAAAGCGGTGACACCGGCCGGCCTCGACGTGGAGATGACGATCGACGCCTACAACCCGAACAAGGTGCCGCTCATGGCGCGATCGGTGAAGGCCAAGGTGATGCTCGGCAAATCGATCGACCTCGGCGAGGTCACGGTGCCGACCAAGATCGAAGTCCCCGCCGGCAAACACGAAAAGATCGTGGCCCCGATGTCCCTCAAATGGACCGACGCCGCCGCCGTCGGCATGCTCGCGCTCCAGCACGATACCGTCCCCTTCACCATCGAAGGCACCGCGTCCGTCGGCATCGACGAGCTCAACTTCGACGTCCCCTTCGAAACCGACGGCACCCTCACCCGCCAGCAACTGATGGAAATGGCCCCCAAGAGCCTGCCTCAGTTGCCGAAGTTGCCTTTCTAGATAGCCGGACGAGAGGGGTCGCCAAGAGCGCCAAGGGCAGAAGGAGGAAGAAGAGGAGAGAGTTTATTTTCGACCAACGCCGTCAATTGGCGTTTTTTCCCCTCCTCTCCTCTATCTCTCTCTGCCCTTGGCGCTCTTGGCGACCCCTCTTCGTCGTTAAGAATTAGGCGCGCCGGGTCTTTTGGCGGCGCATGTGGATGGGGAGGGAGCCTTTGCCTTGGGCGGGCGGGACGAGGGCGCGGGGGCCGGTTCCGATGAGGTCGCGGCGGCCGACGCGCACCAGGGCTTCGCGGACGGCGTCGTGTTGAGCCGGGTCCCAATAGAAGAGGAGCGACTTCTGTAGTCGTTTGTCGGCCGGGTCGCGCACCGTGAAGACGGGCTCTCGCGTGAGCGGGTCGATACCCGTGTAGTACATGCAGGCAGCCATCGACATCGGTGTCGGGATGAACTCCTGCACTTGACGCGGGCGCATGTTGTTTTTCTTCAGCCACACGGCGAGATCCACCATGTCCTCGAGGGTGGAGCCGGGGTGGCCCGTAATGAAGTACGGGACGAGGTATTGGTCTGTGCCCGCGGATTGGCTCGCGCACTGAAAGCTCTCGACGAATCGCTCGTAGCTCTCGATACCCGGCTTCTTCATCTTGTCGAGCACCTCTTTTTTGCTGTGCTCGGGCGCGACCGAGAGCTGGCCGCCGGTATGGTGGCGGGCGAGCGCCTCGACGAACGCCGGGCTTCGCTCGGCGAGATCGTAACGGACGCCCGACGCGAGGAAGACCTTCTTGATACCCGGTTGTTTGCGAACCTTCTCCATCACCTCGAGGAGCGGGTCGTGATCGGTAATGAGGTTTTCGCAGATGCCGGGGTGGACGCAGGACAAGCGGCGGCAGGCGCGCTCGATCTTCTCGTCCTTGCACTTCATTTGATACATGTTCGCCGTCGGGCCGCCCAAGTCGGTGACCACGCCGGAGAAGTCGCTCATCCGCCGGAGCTCCCGCACCTCGCGAAGAATGCTCTCGGCCGAACGAGATTGAATGACGCGACCCTCGTGCTCGGTGATCGAGCAGAACGTGCAGCCGCCGAAACAGCCTCGCATCGTGACGATCGAGTGTTTCACCGTCTCGAACGCGGGGATTCGCTCGGTGTACGTCCAATGGGTCGCGCGGGCGAACGGCAAGTCGTAGAGCTCGTCCATCAGCTCCGTCTCGAGCGGAATGGCCGGTGGATTGAAATACACCGCTTGGTCACCGTGGGGCTGACAGAGCGGCCGACCGTTGCCCGGATTCGTCTCGAATTGGAAAGCGCGCGACATCTCGGCGAATGCCTTCTTGTCGTCTCGCGCCTCCTCGTACGAAGGAAGGAACAGGACGGCGCCGTCGCCGACGAAACGCGAGCGCTCGAGCGACTCCCAGCGGCCCTTGTTCATGACGAACGCGGTGCCTCGCACATCGGTCAGATCCGCGACCGACTCGCCCTTCGCGAGACGATCCGCAATCTCCCATACGGGCCGCTCGCCCATTCCGAAGACGAGCAAGTCCGCCTTCGAATCGAGCAGGATGCTCCGGCGCACTTGGTCGGACCAATAGTCGTAATGGGCAATCCGCCGGAGGGATGCTTCGATGCCGCCGATGACGACAGGCACGCTCGCGCCGAACGCCTGCCGGCAGAGGTTCGAATAGACGATGCTCGCTCGGTTCGGCCGGAGGCCCGCTCGCCCGCCGGGGGAATATTGATCCTCTTTGCGGACCATCTTCTGCGCCGTGAGCTTGTTGAGCATCGAGTCGAGGTTGCCCGCCGTGATGCCGACGAAGAGGCGCGGCGCGCCCATGCGCAAGACATCGTCCGGCGTGCGCCAGTCAGGTTGCGAGATGACGCCGACGCGATACCCGCGCTTCTCGAGGAAGCGACCGATCAGCGCAGCGCCGAATGCCGGATGATCGACATACGCGTCTCCGTTGACGATCAAGACGTCGAGTTGATCCCACCCGCGCGCATCCATCTCCGCGCGTGTGGTCGGGAGGAATCGACGCAGGTCGCGCGGCGACGCCTGACCATTTTTGCGCAGGGAAACGAGGCTCACCGCCGCTTTCTAGCAGAAAGCCCACACGGCACGACCGCCCGCGGTGGATCGTGCGGCACAAGCACACACCTCCAGGCGGAACCCCGCGCCATCGGGCGCATAAGGAAACCAAATGTCGTCTTGTTGACCCCCCGCGTTACGCGTGCGAAACCCTTGTTTATGCGACGGCTCCGTCCGAGGTACATGGCGGCGCTCGCCCTCGCCGTTTGGGGCGCAGCCTTGTTCTTCTCCAGCGTCGCGATGGCGCAGCCGTCGAAGGCTCGCTCGGGCCCGGCGCAGGGCAAACACCTCGCGCAGAAGGCGCCGAAGGGCGCGGCGCCCAAGAAGACGTCCGGCGCGAAGAAGGCCCCCGCGAAGGGCGGCAAGAAGTCGAACGAGAGCAAAAAGGCGCCGAAGGTGAAGGGATCGGCGCCGAAACCCGCCGACCCGCAAGCCCGCGCGTCGATCGCCGGCCAGCCCGTCGCCGATACCGCCACCGATCCGCCCGAGCTCAAAGAGCTGCGCGAGGTCGAAGAGATCCTCTTCTGGGACCAGACCGGCGCGACGGCCGCGCCGAGCGACAAGCCCGAGATCGTCTCCACGGGGTTGCCTCCTTCCGATCCGTCGAGCGCGCTCGTGGCCTCCACCGCGGAGACCCCCGCGATGGATCTCAAATGGATGACCCAGCTGTCGAAGCCCGACTTGCCGTTTCGTTGGGACACGCGGCTCATCCGATACCTCGATTACTTCAAGAACAACCCTCGCGGGAAAAGCTTCGTCACCGCGCTCTTGAAGCGATCCGGTCGGTACGAGGGCAAGATCCGCGAAGCCCTCAAGGCGAAGAACCTCCCCGAAGACCTCGTCTATCTCGCGCTCGCCGAGAGCGGGATGAACCCGCGTATCGTCTCCAGCGCGGGCGCCGCCGGCCTCTGGCAGTTCATGCCCAAGGCTGCGGCCGCATACGGCCTGCGCGTCGACAAACACGTCGACGAGCGGCTCGATCCCCATCGGAGCACGCAAGCCGCGGTTCGCTTCCTGAAGGACCTCCATACGCGCTTCGGCCGGTGGGAGCTCGCAATGGCGGCGTACAACATGGGCCACGGCGGCCTTCTCACCTCGATACGTAAGTACAACACGAACGACTTCTGGGAGCTGACGCAGCTCGAGGCCGGCGTACCGTACGAGACCGCGCTCTACGTCCCGAAGATCGTCGCCATCGCGTTCGTCGCTCGAAACAAGGAGGCATTCGGGTGCGCGGATCTCCAGCTCGATGCAGCCGAGCCATTCGAGGTCTCCGACGTCTCGGCCGATCCCACGCCGAGCGCCACGGCAACGGCCGATACCGCGGTCGCATCGACGACGCCCGCAGCCGTCCTGAAAGCGCAGGAGAAGGCCGCGGAGAAGAAGACCGTCCTCGCGTCCACCGCCGCACAACCCGTCGCGGAGAAGCCGACCGTCGAGACGGAGTCGTACACCTTGCGATGGGGCGAGTCGCTCGAGGTCCTCGCGGCCTCGTACGGGATGACCGAGTCGAAGCTCCGCGCGCTCAACGCGATGAAAGATCCGACGCCGCCGCGCCCGGGCACGAAGATCCTCGTCCCGAAGGCGAAGGGGAAGGCGCTGCCGCTCGATCCGTTCGTCGCGGTGGTGCCGTCGCGTACGACGCCCGTCGCAGGCAAGCGACGCGTGTTTTACGAGGTCGTCTGGGGCGACAAGCTCGACGACGTCGCACGTGTCCTCGGCGTCACGGCCGACGAGCTGTCGCAATGGAACAACTTGGACCGGACGGCGAACCTGCACGGCAAGATGGTGCTTCAGGCGTTCGTCGCGGAAGGCTCGCCCTCCTCCGGCGTGCGCGTCGTATCGGCGTCGGACGCGAAGGTCCTCGTCGCCGGCTCGTCCGAGTTCTTCGACTACTTCGAATCGAAGAACGGACGCATGCGATCCGTCGTCACCTGCGGCGAGGGTGACACCCTCAAATCGGTCGCGAAGAAATACGGCGTCAGCGTCGGCATGCTCGAACGCATCAATCACCGTTCGCGCAGCGCGGAGCTGAAGGCCGGCGACAAGCTCGTGGTCTACGAGCGCCGCACGGCACCGGACCCGGTGGCCGCGCCGCGGCCCGCGCTCATCGACGAGCTCGATGTCGTCGAGGATCGTGCGCCGGAGTCGGAAGGCGGCTGAGCGTCAGACGTAGGCGCGCCGGCGAGCGAGCGCGCCTGCGATGAAGAGCAGCGCGACGGCCCCGACGATGCTCGCGAGCAGGCCCGCCGTGTTCAGCTCGGTGATGCGGTGGCGGGTCACGAGGCTCGTCAGGAGCCCGCCCACGAACGACCCGGCGACGCCGAGGCCCATCGTCATCAGAAGGCCCATCCGCTGCTCACCCGGAAGCACCGCCCGCGCGAGCAGCCCCACGACGAGGCCAAACAGCAGAAACATCAGAATCGCCATGACGCATCTCCTGGGCGAGCCCGCTCGATCGCGCGAGCGAAGCTCAACCGTGAGATCGAGCAAGCGGCGCGCCACCATTGCATCGAACAGACGCGCTTCGATGCGCAGTGTGGCGCGCGCGCCGATCAGTCGTCGGCTTCTTCCCCGTCGGTGCCTTCACCCTCCTCCGTCGGTGCAGGCTTGGGCGGCTCGGGCTTCTTCGGCTCCGGCAACACCGCCTCGGGGTCGTCGAGGTGCTTCGCGGGCGCGGGTTTGTCGAACGTGTAGGCGAATCCGGCGCCCACGATATCGATATGCCAATTGTAGATACCCCCATTGATGTAATCGGGATTCTCAGGGGGGTTTGACGCGAGCGGGACGACCTGCGCGAGGCGCGCCGACTCCGGCGCAACGTCGACCTGCTGCGCGAATTGATGCGCATACACGAGGTCGAATCGAGCGTCGCCGACGGACAAGCTCAATCCCCCGCTCGGCGTCGCTTTGCCCGAGTCGAGCGTCAGCACGGAGATGTATTCGCTCGGCACCGCGCTCGTCGCATAGCTGAAGCCGAGGCGCGGGGTGACGCGGATGTTCTCCGTCGCCTTGATCTCGTATTCGGCGCCGATCATCGCGGTAATCGAGCTCTGGAAGTTTCGCGGGATCTCGATCGCCGGTAGCAGATACTCCGCCGGGAAGCCGGGGACGTTCTTCACCGCGATTCCGTCGGGCTCGATCGTGATCTTGTCGTGGATCGCCCAATGCTCGTAATGACCCGCGACCTCGACCCTCAATCCCGGAACCGCGTCGCGCATTTCCACGCCGAGGCGGATCTCCCACGGGAGCTCGAACTTGACGGTAGCGTCGTCGCCGACGAGCTCCGCATTGCGATAGACCGATGCGGCGGGAAGGCGCGTCTTCAGCTTCGAAGGAGCATTGATCCAATACGGGAGGTGGAACGACGCGCCGAGCCGCCAGCCCTCGTAAAACTCCCAGGTCGCGCCGAGGATGCCCGACGGGCTCACGATCGGCGCGGCGTTGTCCAGCGCGGCGAGATCCCACTCGGGATCTTCCGGCGCGCAGAAGAATCGATCGGGAACACACCCCGATAGGTAATGGGAGCTCTTGAACGAGCCGACCATCAGCTCGAAGCCCAGACCGAAGCGGAGCTGCTCGATAGGCCGCCACGCCACATAGCCGCCGAGCACGGCGAGCGCAGACCCTTCGAGCGAGACGAGCTGATAACGAGAAGGCGCGGGCGCCCCTTCGACCTCCTCCGGATATTGGGAGAGGACCGCGTTCGGTGCGTATGCGCCGATTCCAATTCGCCAATCGGGGTGGACGGCGAACGTCCCCGCAATCGTGGGAATGGGGAGGATCCCCGCCGAGCCCTCGACGGTCGGGAACGTCTGCTCGTACGTCGCTATCGTCTCCCCGGTGTTCGGATCGACTTGGCGCAGGAGCGCTTGCCGCGTGTAGTCCGACCCGAACAGGACGAGGCTACCGTCGATCAAGAATTGGTTGCCCGCGTCGAACAACCCGGCCGGATTGTACGCAATGGCGCCCGCGTCGTCGGCCCCCGCGACGAACGCGCCGCCACGCCCCAGCGGACGGACGCCGCGCTCGGCGACGTAAAGACCCGAGGCGCGGGCATCGGATCCAATCGAGGAGACCAGCACCATTGCCGAAGCGACGGCACCAGCGCGCAGCCCGATGCGGTTGCGTGTTCCCACGGGGTGTCGGCGTCGCCGAGCCCGCAGCTTCAGGACGTTCACTGGTGTTTTCGCTTTCGGACGATGGCGTAGATCTGCTCGAGACCGCGCGTCTCACTCAGCATGAAATCGCGCATGACCTTCATGATGTAGCCGTAATCCGTGGGATCGAGCGGCGCGAACGGATCGGTCGGATCGGCGCGGTGCACCTCGGTGATGACGTCCATGAAGACCTCCATCGGCGACAGCTCGGCCCCGCCGGAGGGACCGACCATCGGCGTCACCAGGTTCGCGAGGACCTTGTCGATGACGTGATAACGGTCGTATTCGTCGCTCGTCAGCGCCTGAAGCACCATCAGCGTGGTGTCGGCCGCGCCCTTGTCGGGCTCCAGCGCGACGCTCGCCGCGCGCATGATCGGGACGAGCTTCTCGTCGTCGGCGAGGACTTGCATCGCATCGACCATCGACGCGAGCGTGCCCTGAAGCTCCTCACCCGAGCCGTTCTCCTGCAGGATGTGCGTGAGGAACCGCTCGAGCGCCCGACGCGCCGCGGGATCTTGCCGGATCTTCTCGACGAGGTCGACGAGCGCAGCGGTGAATGGAGAGCTCAGCGCGTCTGCGAGGTTTCGCGCGAGGTCGGCCTTCGCCCAGGTGCATTGGGCGCCGGTCTCACGGTTCGGACAGTGGCTGTTGACCTGCTCGCGCGTCAGCTTCAGCACGGTCGCGAGGAGCGGCATCACACCGCGAATCTTGAACCGCGTATTTTCGCCGGTTCCCTCGGTCGCGAGGAGAACGTCGACGAGCTGCGATCGGGCGCGCTTCCATTGCGCCTTTCGAATCTCCCCATCCTCGGCGCCGTCGAAGGAGACATCCATCTGGTGGAGCGCGTCGGTCATGATGTTGAACGGCGTCACCTGGTTCTGGACCGTGCCGTCGACCCACTTCGCGGTCTTGATTCCTTTGCGATCCTTCAGACCGGTCTGCGCCGAATAGTCCTGACTGAGAAGGATCTTGGTCGTGATCTCGAGAATCTCCGAGCCGGTGAGCGTCTGTCCGGCATTCGGGCCTCGCTCGATCGTGATCTTCGAGACTTCGTGCGCGGCCACCGCGAACTCGTGGAGCGCGGGGATGATGTCCGTGCGCATGGCCTTCTCGATGATGGGCTCGTACCGATTGAGGCCCGCCGCGGAGCAATATCGCGGGTCGTCCTTCGGCACGTTGTGATCGCACTCCGAGCCGTGATCCGGCCCGGGATAATGCCGCCAGAACGTCTCCATCATGTCGAGGAGCATGCGCTCGCCGCGGATGCTCTCGGTGTCGCAGATGCTGACGTCCTCGGAGCACGAGACGTTCGCGAACGCCGTGACGACCGGGCGCATGTAATCGAGGAACCCGCGCCGCTCCCAGGCGAACATCGAATTGCGCGTGCGAATGCGGAGCGTCTGATCGGGCCCGTCGCAGAGGATGTTTCCATTGCAGAGCTGGGTCGCGACGGGCTCAAGCATTCCGTAGATGAACGTGTCGGTCTTGCCGCCCTCGTTCAGCGAATCGTGGTCCGGCATGTTCGGGTAATGGTCGCTGCGCGCGCCGAAGTAGACGAGCCGCATCAGCGCCGACGTCGACGGGTGTGTGGTCATGCCGGTGATGCCGCTCGACTCCTCGAACATCTCGTCGGGGGACGCCGCGAAACCGAGCGCGTCCATGATGTCGTTGAGGGCGTTGTCCTTGAGCTTGAACTCGGAGCGCTTCGGGTGTGACGGGTCGAGCACCGCGCCGAAGTAGAACGCCGCGAGGTCCTCCATCTGCATGAGCTCGCAGGGCCCGTACGGGTCGCCGAAGATCGGCCATTCGAGATCGATGCCGAAGAGTGACGCGTTCACGACCGCGCCGTCCTTGTTACAGGTGCGCGCGCCCGACGCGTCGTAGATGAGTTGCAGCGACTTTTCGAGGATCGTGCGGTTCTTCCCATTTCGCGGCGCGTTCACGTCGACGAGGTTGTGGGGGTCCGAAATGGAGAATCCGCCGTCGGTGAGGTTCAGTGAAGGACCATTGAGATCCGTCGGGTCGTAGTTCAGCTCGTCGACGGTGCTGGCGAACAGCGCAATCGTCTCGCCCATGTGGTTCGAGCCGCCGATGGGGCTCACGATGGCGGGGTTGGCGAGCGCGCCGACGAGGTTCTTCACCAGACGCGGCTCGGACGCGATGCGCGAGATGACCTGCGCCGCCTCGTCCCAGACCGGGTTTTCGTAGGGGAGGCCCGCAGGCAAGATCTGCCCTTGTGCCGCGAGCTCGTCGTGCTCGTCGGAGATCTCCTTGATACGGAGGGCTGCCGCCGCCAGGCGCGCCATCTCCGGCTCGTGGTTCTCCGCGAGGTCGATGAGGCCGAGAAGAAGGGCGTCCGAGTCCTTGTCGCCGACGACCTGGCCGAGACCATAAATGAGATCGACGAGCGGCGAGTCTTCTCCGCGGAATCGAGTGTATTCGAAACAGGAGGCGCAATCGGTGCCGAGGGGGACGACCTTTTCGGTCTCGAAATCGTATTCCGCCTCTTCGCGCGGCCCGAGCAGCACGTTCATGCCGGCGAGCGCGTACATCAGCGTCTCGTATTCGTATTGGAACGCATTGGGATCCGACGGATCTGCGTATTCGGTCGCATCCAGCAGCGGGGTGAGCACGGTCGAGAGCGACGCCGCCGGCGTGCGCGACGTGTCGACGTAGGCATAGAGCTCGCTCGTCGGGCGGCCGAACTCGTCGAAGGTGCCGATAGCCGGCAACCCGGGGATCGCGAAGGGCGTATCGACGGCCGAAGCATTGCCCTGCGCATCGACGAAGCGGCCGAACGCGTCGACATCGGCGAGACCGTCGCCGTCGCCGTCGAAAAATGCTCCGCTGACGCTCGTCGGAACGACGTAGCCGCGGCGATCGCGCATCGCGATGTAACGAGTGGGCGCGTCCGGCGACGGCGCGAACCGATCGTCTTGGGCGAGCATCAGCTCGCGCATCATTTCGATCGTCGTGCGGGGCCGGTTGAGCTGCGCGGGCCCCGCAAATGTGAGCGGCGGAAGGCCGGAGGTCTCCGGCTTCATGAACGCCATCTCCTCCTTCAAAACGGAGAGCGCCTGGCGAAGCTCCGGATTGGCGTCGCCGAGGGGGCCGAGCAGGGACACGGCCGAGGTCGTGAGCTCGCGAAGATTCGGGTACGCGAGGGTCGAGCGCATCGCGCCGAGCCCGACGTTCGAGGGCCTGTACCCGCGACGCGCCCACATTCGGGCGAGCATCTCTTTCGCCTCGACGCTGAGACCGACGGCGTCGAATACATCACCGAGCGCCCGCGTCGTCTTCGGCGCGAGCGGATCGGCGCCGGGCAGCGGGTCGTAGGGGTTGTTCTCGTAGAGGATCGCGAGCTTCTGGCTGAACTCCATCAACGCGGTGAGGAGATTCACCTTGTCGGACGAGTCCTCGGTCGCCGGATTGTCGATATCGACGTCCGGGAAGGTTGCGTTGAAAGCTCGAACGAGCTCACCGCGCCGTCGCACCAGGGTGTGCATCTTCGCGAGCGAGACGCGGCGCGCCTCCACGGCGGCGTCCGTGCTGACCGGCGGTAGATAGTTGGTGTCGACCTCGTCCGCGTATTCGCCGTTTTCGTCGTAATGGCAAATGCCGTCGTACGAGGCGCCGGTCAGGTCCTCTTGGAGGACATCCGCGCCGAGACGGTCGCAGAACACACCATAAAGATCGTCTCCGAAGGTCGCTTTCGGACCGCTCGGCGTCTTCGTGTCGAAATCGTCTTCGCAGCCGGATGCCCACGCGACGCCGCCAGCGAGCAGCATGACGCGGGCGACAGACCAGGCTCGGCGAAGAGCTGAGGAAGCAAAGCGACGCTCCATATCGGCACCCCGGCGGTCGACTTTACGCGAACAACGGCGCGTTGTGTCGTGGTCAACAAGATGACGCAACGATTACGCAACGCGTTAGCAAACACTCAATCACCCGCGGGGTACACAGCTTGAATGGGCGACCAAAGTGGTGCTCGCCCATGACGCAGTTTTGTGCGTCGCGTCAGACGTCTCCCAGAACCGATTCTGCTAAAGGCCTTGTCTCCCATGAACAACGTGACCGCAGTGATCCTCGCAGCCGGCCAAGGGACTCGCATGAAGAGCCAACGCGCGAAGGTCCTGCACGAGCTCGCGGGTCGGTCGCTGCTGCACCATGTGCTGACGGCGGCCTTCGAGGCGGGCGCCAAGGACGCGCTGGTCGTCGTCGGCTTCGATGCGGACAACGTCCGGGCATCCCTCGCCTCGTTCGGGGATCGGGTTCGAACAGCGCTCCAACCGGAGCAGCGGGGGACGGGCCATGCGGTCGAGTGCGCCCTCGCCGAGGTGCCCGCGAGCGCGGAGCATTTGCTCATTCTCTGCGGAGACACGCCGCTGATTCAGTCAGCCGACCTCGAACGCCTCATGAAGGCGATGGATCCGTCCGATGCTTCTCAGGTGTTGTCGCTGCTGACCTGCAAGGTGACGGACCCGACGGGTTACGGCCGAATCGTTCGCGATGGGTCGGGCGCGGTGCTCGCCATTCGAGAGCACCGCGATTGCTCCGAGGCAGAGCGCGCCATCGACGAGATCAACCCCGCAATGTACGCGGCGCGGGCTTCCTTCGTGCGCGAAGCGGTCAAACAGTTGAAGCCGAACAACGCGCAAGGTGAGCTCTATTTCACCGACGTCGTCGCGCAGGCTGCGGCGCTGAAAGGGGCGAAAGCGGTCCTCGCCGAGGACGCGAGCACGCTCGTCGGCATCAACGACCGGGCGCAGCTCTTCGCGGCGGAAGAGGTCATGTACCAATCGATCACCGACCGCCTTCGAAAGAGCGGCGTGACCATTCGCGGCGACGCGCGTGTCGACGCCGGCGTGGTGGTGGAGCAGGACGTGGTGCTCGAGCGCGGCGTCGTCCTTCGCGGCGCGACCGTGGTTCGAAAGGGCGCCTTCATCGACGTCGGCTGCGTGTTGACCGACGTCGTCGTGGCGGAGGGCGCGAAGCTTCAGCCCTATTCTGTCGCGACGAAATCGTCGGTCGGCTCGAAAGCGCATATCGGGCCATTTTCGCATTTGCGTCCCGACAGCGAGATTGGAGACGAGGCCCACGTCGGCAACTTCGTCGAGACGAAGAAGACCGTGCTGCGCAAAGGCGCAAAGGCGAACCACCTCGCGTACCTCGGGGATGGAGACATCGGCGAAGGCGCCAACATCGGCGCCGGAACCATCTTTTGCAATTACGACGGGTTCCGAAAACACAAGACCGAGATCGGCCCCGGCGCATTCGTCGGGAGCGACTCGCAGATCATCGCGCCGGTGAAGATCGGCGCGGGCGCATATGTCGCGACCGGCACGACGGTGACAAAAGACGTGCCCGACGACGCGCTCGCGATTGCGCGTTTGAAACAAGAGAACAAAGAGGGATACGCGTCGAAGCTCAAGGCGCGCCTCAAGGCCGGAAGCGGCAAGTAGGGCGCCGGCCGCGTCTCGCCCGTCGAGGCCGTCAGGGCTTGGCGGAGCCCGACGCCGAAGCGTTGGGAGCGCCGTTCGAGGGCGCCGCCGACGCCTTCGGCTGCGCCGATGCAGCGGCCGACGCGGACGGCGCGACGGACGCCGACGCAGAGGGCGCGACCGATTCGATAGGCGGCGGCGCACCCGCGCTCTCGACGTGGCTCGCGGTGACCGACGGAATGGGAACCAGGTGCCACGTGCTCGGCTCCGCGGTCGGGATGTGAGGTGGCTTTGCTGCGGTCGCCGTGGCCTTCGCCGAGGGGGTCGGTGGAGCCGTCGTGGTCGGTGCCGCGCCCGTCGGTTGCTTCGGGACGCTCGCGGTCACCGTCGCAGCGGACTCGGGTCGCGCGGCGGGGACGTCACGCGGCTTGCGCGTCATATCGTCGCGATCACCCCGATTGTGTGTGACCGCCCATAACGTCGCCGCTGCGCCCATCGCGACGACGGCTCCGGCGACGATCGCAATGGTGGGCGAGCGCTTCTTCGGCTCGAACGACGGTAATGGCGCCGGCGTCGGAAATTGCACCGGCGGAGCGGACTGCCCTTTTGCGATCGCGACATCGGCGCGCCAATCGGCAAACCCTCGAGCCGGCGTCGCGGCTTTCGTCTTCGTGACGCGCGAGCGGGGCTCGTTCACCGTCGCCGCGACCGGCAGCGGCGGCAGGATCACTTGCGGCGCCGTTGCATCCCGCTGCGGGAATGCGTGCGTCAGCTCCTCGAGGAACGCTCGCGCGCTCTGCGGCCGATCCCGCGGGCGCTTCGCGAGCGCGCGCAAGATCGCGCGACGCATCCGCTCTGGCACCTTCGCGCCGGCCTCCGTCGAATCGAAGGGCAGCGGATCGGCTGTGGTGTGCCGCGCCGCCCACTCGAACATCGTCTCGGCGACAAAAGGGAGGATTCCCGTCGCGCATTCATAGGCCATCACGCCGAGCGCATAGACGTCGCTCGTCGCGTCGACCGGCCCGGAAGAGAAGCGCTCGGGCGCCATATAGGCGGGTGTCCCGAGGACCGTCCCCTGCTCGGTGAGCCTTCGTTCGCGCGGCCCCGCTGCGGGATCCGCCCTCCACGCGATGCCGAAGTCGAGCACTTTGACGAAATCGTCGTCCCCTGCCCTCGACGTGAGCAGGACGTTGTCGGGCTTGAGGTCGCGATGGATGATCCCGCGGCCGTGCGCTTCCGTGAGCGAGCCGCAGATCTGGGCGAAGAGATGGTCGATCCGATCGATGGCGAGCGGCCCTCCGTCGGCGAGCACCTTCGCGAGTGACCGGCCCTCGACGTACTCCATGACCACGTAGAGCTCGCCTCCCTCCGCTTCGCCGAAATCGTAGACTTCGATCGTATTGGGGTGTCGAAGCACGGTGACGATCCCACATTCGTGCATGAATCGCTCGACGACCTTCTCGTTGGTCGCGAGGCCCGGCTGAACCATCTTCACCGCGACGGTGCGTACGATCGATCCGAGGCGCTGCTCGGCGGCGTACACGCGGCCCATTCCGCCTTCGGCGATCAATCGCCGAAGGAAATACTTGCCGCCGATCATGCTGCCGATGCGCTGATCACACGCGCGCAGCTGCGCGCCGCAATGCAGGCAAGCACTCTGCTGCTCGAGGACGTAATGGCCGCAGCGCGGACATGTCATGACGAAGACCTCGTGGGGCGTTTCTGGCCGCGAAGCATGATCCGCGTCTCAGGGGTGGGGCTTCACCTTGTCCAGGATGTCGGGGCGCAACTTGCCGGCGTTCACCGAGGGTTTGGGGGCCGGAGCAGACACCGAGGGCTTGGGCGCAGGCGGCGTTGCGGGTGACGACGCGGGCGGCGCAGCCGATGACGATGTCGAAGCGGAGGGCGTGGGAGCGGGCGCGGACGTGGGCGCAGAAGCAGAGCCCGGCGCAGTCGGAATGGGCGGTGGTTTGTCCTCGCAATCGCATTGCGGATCCGAGGGTGGGCATTCACATCGTTCGGGTCGATGTTTCCGCCGACCCACCGAAACGGCTCGGTCGACCGCCACGGCGGTGCCGGAAAACGCGGGGACGGTGAGCCCGCTGAACGCCTTCAAGATGCAATCACCGGTCGGAGTACCCGCGAACGGAGCACCCACGGCCGGTGGGGATCCTTTGCCGTTCGGAGCGAACACCACGATGACGTTGGCCATTCCCTTGGGCCCGTCGCTCGTCGCGCATCGCGCTGCTGCAGCGGCGGCACGACTCATCGCGTCCACGGCCGCGTCTCGATCGAACGGCGGCGCACGCGGGTCGCTCGGGATCACGACACGCTGGGAGAGGACGACCGCGTCACCGGAGAACGCAGCCACCGACAGACGCGAGAATGCGTCTTTGATGCAATCGCCGGTCGCCGTCGACGAAAACGGTGCGCCGAGCGGCACGACAGTGCCTTTGCCGTTCGGACCGAAGCTGACATGCACCGTCGTCGGTCCGGTGGGACCATTCGGCTTTTTGCAGGTCGCCGCGCGCCCGCCGGCCGCAGCCATTTGCGATTGGGCTCCGACCGAATCGAAGGCCGCGAGCGTCGGCGTAGCGCTGGCCGTCGCGCTCGTGGCCCCCGGGGTCGTCGCGACGTCGCGCGCGATGTTGGTTTTCGGGGGGCGCTTGTCGGTAAAAGCGTGGCGCAGCGTGATCCAAATCGGAATCGCAGCGGCCGACAGGATGCCCGCACCAATCGCGAGCCAAAGCACGGCGGAGATGCGCCTCGCCGGCGATCGTCGCGGAGGCGGCTCCGTGGGCAGCTGCACCGGGGGTGCGGAGCGCCCTTGGGTCGATGCGAGATCCTCCCTCGCCAGGCTCGCCAAGTGGAGCGGATCCGCCGCGATCGTCGGGGGGACCGCGGCGGCCGTCGGCGCGACTGCACGCGCGCGCGTCTCGTGCGGCGGGGCGAGGCTCTCGCCACGCCTCGGCAGGAGCGGCCGGCCGGTGAGATCCTCGACGAAAGCTGCCGCCGTCTGCTGGCGATCCTCCGGGCGCTTCGCCAGCGCTCGCCGGATTGCGGTCCGCATGCGCTCGGGCACCCGCGCCCCCATTTCGGTCGAGTCGAAGGGCACCGGCGCGCTCGCCGCGTGACGCGTGGCCCATTCGTACGGCGTAGCGGCGCTGATCGGCAGGCGCCCCGTCACACATTCGTAGGCCATGACGCCCAGCGAATAGATATCGCTCGCCGCGGTGACGGGCACGGTCGTGAATCGCTCCGGTGCCATGTAGGCCGGCGTACCGAGAACCTTGCCTTCTTCGGTGAGGCGTCGCCATTTCGGCCACGCAACGGATTCGACGTTCCACGCGATGCCGAAATCGAGGACTTTGACGAAGTCCGGGTCGACGCCTCGAAACGTGAGGAGCACGTTGTCGGGCTTCAAATCGCGATGGATGATCCCACGCGCGTGCGCCTCGGCGAGCGCGCCGCCGATCTGCGTGAAGATGTGCTCGACGCGATCGACCGACAACGCACCTTCGTCGGTGAGCACCCGAGAGAGCGATCGGCCCTCGACGTATTCCATGACGACGTAGAGCTCGCGGTCACTCGTCTCGCCGAAATCATGAACCTGAATCGTGTTCTGATGTTTGAGGCCTGCGACGACGCCGCACTCTCCGAGAAACCGCGCGACGACACGGTCGTTCTTCGCGAGCTCGGGGAGGACCATTTTGACGGCAACCGTGCGGACGACGGAGCCGAGGCGTTGCTCGGCGGCATAAACACGGCCCATTCCACCTTCGGCAATGAGGCGGCGAAGAAAGTATTTTCCGTCGATGAGCGCACCGACCTTCTGATCGACCTCGTGCAGCTGGGCACCGCAATGGGCGCAGGAGGCTTGCTCGACCGACACGTAGTGACCGCAACGCGGACACGTCATGGTTGGAAGCTAGTCCTTCATTGCGATGCCGCCATTGAGGCGGAACGCCGCGAGCGCGCGCCCGTGAGCACCACGGTTGCTCTTCAAATGGTCGTGAGCGCACGAACCAATCGATCGGTACGCAACGCTCGCCGACAATCGACCACGATCGCGACGTCGCCGCCCTCCGAGAGAACGCGCTTCAGCTCGGTCGTGAGCACGCGCAGCCGGTCGTAACGGGCGCCGTCGAACGAAGCCATTCGAGCGAGCCGATTCCGAGTCGGGCCGCACGCGGGATCGCCTGAATCCGCGAGGTGATCCTCCGCTACGAGAATGTCCCCTCCCTCGAATCGCAACTTGCGAGGACGGGAGTCTGCCTCACGAAAGACGACCGACGCGTCCGCCAAGACCGCGAGCCACCGCGCACGCCGCGCGAGCTGCCCCCCTTGCAGCACGGAGCGCTCGAGATGCCGGCGAACCCGATCCGGATCCCACGACCAGTCCGGCGTCCCCTCACCTTCTTCGAGCGAGCCTTCACCGAGCAAACGAAGAAGAACCTTGGAGGCTTTGACGAACCGGCCCCACCAGGTGCGCGAGCGCATCGGCGCGACGTGCCTTTCGACGAACGACGCCCATCCGGCAACGAACGTGTCGGCATCCGGCGCGAAGCTCGGCGGAACCCCGACGGCGCGGCCGAACAACGCGGGCGTCGGCTCTGCGCCGAGCGCGAGCGCGCGGACGGCTGCGAAGCTCGTCATCGCCCAGCGCGACGGAAGTGGCCCGATCCATCGTGCGGTCGCGGGGATCTCACGCGCCTCGTCGAGGTCGGGCGAGACGAACCACGCGGATCGATCGCGGCGAAGTTGGACGTTGTACGGGGGGTCGTGGAGCTTGATTTCGTCCGTCTCGAGGAGCGCCGCTTCGAGGACGGTCGCGGTCGGCGTCACGCGGATGTCGTGCACCTGCGTGAGCATCTCGAGGGCGCGCTCCGTCGTCTTGCCCTGCGTGAAATGGTTGCTCACACGCTGTTTGAGGCTCGTCGCTTTGCCGACGTAGAGGATATCGCCGTTCGAGCGAAGCATCCGATACACGCCTGGCGCGTCCGGCAGCGCGAGGCGGCGTTCACGCGGCAGCGGGAATGCGCGGCGCCGGCTCGGCGGCGGCGCCTTCGTCTCGAGCCAAGCTCGCAGCTCGCTCCAATCGGAGACGTCCCTCGCTCGAAGCTCGTCCACGAGCTTTCGCCAGACATAGGCGGTCGCCTCGGTGTGCGAGGCGGAGCGCCGCTCGAGCTCGACGCCGTGGCCGAAGTACCCGGCGAGCGCGCGCAGGCCGCGGCGAGGCAGGTCGGGCAGGAGCCGTCGCGCGATGTCGTGAGCGCAGACGACGTCGAACGGGAACGCGTCGCCGTCGCCGAAGCGTGCGTGCAGATCGCGCAGGAACACGAGCTCGAAGCGAGCGAAGTGAATCACCGTCGGGACGGCGCCTCGAAGCGAAGAGGCGCGCGCCGCAGCTTCGCGGAGGCCGGACCAAATCGAAGACGGCTGATCTCCCTCGCCCGCGGCCGCGCGATCGAGGCCCGTCAGCTTGGAGATGATGCGCGGGATGCGCTTGCCTTCGGGCAGCGCGACACGCCGCGCGACGACGTCCTCCTGCTCGCCGCGCGCGCGTGCGATCGTCCAGCCGACCTCGAGCAGATCGCCGAGCGCAGGCGTGGCACCCGTTGTCTGGCAATCGATGACGAGGACGTCCAAATCCGCGAGGCGCATTGCCGGAACGACGTTGTAGCAACGTTCAAAACGGATCCAAGCAGGGAGGCGCCGGGCGAAAACGCCGAGCGGCGTGGTACGTATTCGGACATGCGATCGTTGCTCGCTGCGTTCGTCTGCATCGGCCTTGCTGCGTGTACCTCCGAGGAGTCACCGCCTCAGGGGGAGGGCGGTGGGGGCTCGGAGCCTGTGGGTGGATCGGACACCGGAGGCGGTGGCGCCGCGGCGTACGAGCTGCGGCCGATGAGCGTCCAGCTCGTCCAGGCGATTTACCAAGGCACGCTTCCCGAGATCGACGTGTTCGCGAGCGCCCCGGATGGGACGCTGCTTTCGCAAGCGGTGAGCGACGCGAACGGTGTCGCGGAGCTGATGGTCACCGACGGGGGCTACGTCACGAGCGCGGTCCGTACCGTGTTCACCGCGGGGGACACGGATCCGGCGTACTTCCTGCGGACGATCCGCGTCGTGCCTGGAATGACGGACGCGACGCTCGGCCCATTGCAACAGGACGCGACGCCCAACGAGCCGATGCATCTGCATCTGGAGTGGGATCCTGTACCCGACGCCGACGGGTACATGGTGTGGACGAGCTGCAGCTACGACGAGTCCAACTACGGGGCCGCGACTGCGCCCTCGACGACGTTGGATCTGGACATCGTCGGGTGCCCGAACGCGAGCTCGTTCGGTGTGGTCGTGACGGCGCTGGCGTTCAACGGCGACGTCAGCGTCGCGCTAGCGCAGGCCGCACGAACCTCCCTCCCCTTCGAGGTGGGCAGCGACCGGACCGAGACCCTCGCGCTCACGCCGATCACGAGCGACCCGATCGAGGTGACGCTCTCGAACCTCGAGGACCCAAGTGGGATCGTCTACTCACTGGGCTTTCAACGCGCCGCCGGCTTGATCGCGATCCTGCCGAATGAGGAGCCGAGCGTCGCGACGGGCGAAGGAGCGGTGACGCTGGCGCTGCCAATCCCGAGCCTCGATGGAATGGTCCGGACCGCATCGGTTACCGTCGAGCTCGACGACTGCTCGCGGGTGGGCTTCGCCGAGACCCGTGAGGCATCGTTCTCGACCGAGCTCGATCCGCTCCGTCTCGCGCTACCTCACAGCAGCGTTGCGGGCGGCGCCACGACCTGGACCCTCGACGAGGGCGACCTCGGAGACGCCGTCGTGATCAGCCGCAACTGGCTCGTCGGCGACATCCCCGTGTTGTGGGAAGCGTTCGAGATCGCGGCGACAGAAGGGCAAGGCCCGCCGGCGCTCGAGCTCCCTCCGGAGCTTGCCGCGGACTTCACGATGCCAGCGGAGGTAGCGACGCTCGCCACGCACATGGATGTCAGCGAAGCTACCGACTATGCGACGTTCTTGGACCTGGTCAACGCCGAGACATCGCACCGGTTCGAGCAGCGCACGGAACCGAACTGCGCGGACACGGCCCAGCCTTGAACGGAACGCTCGCAGCGAGCGATGGCTCGCTGCGAGCCATCGCTCGCCGTGAGTGAGCGCCGCCGAAGCGGTCAGCTCACTTCTTCGAGGATCTCGTAGTCCGGAAGGACGTGGTTCATCCGCGCGCGCTTCGCCTCGAGGTACGGCCTCGAGTACGCGTTCGGACGGATGAGGCTCGGACGGCGCTCTTCGACGGTCACTCCGAGGCTGCGAAGCGCGTCGACCTTCTCGGGGTTGTTGGTCATGAGCTTCACCGAGGCGACGCCGAGGTGCTCGAGCATCGCGGCGGCCGCATCGTACTTACGAGCATCGTCCGGCAGCTCGAGCAGGCGGTTCGCGTCGACGGTGTCGTGGCCGATGGACTGCAGCTCGTACGCGCGAATCTTGTTCGCGAGCCCGATGCCGCGCCCCTCTTGGCGGAGGTAGAGGATCACGCCCTCGCCGGCGCGCGCGATCTCCTGTTGAGCGTGCTCGAGCTGCTCTTTGCAGTCGCACTTGAGCGAACCGAACACCTCGCTCGTCAGGCACTCCGAGTGGACGCGACACAACACATGGTGCTTGCCGCGGAGCTGACCTTTGACGAGGGCGACGTGATCGGGTGAGAGCCCCGTCGCCGCATCGTGCTCACCGAAGTTGAACACGACCATGTTGAATTCACCGAAACGCGTCGGGATACGCGCTTCCGCGCGGATCCGGAGCAGAGGCCGGATTGCCGAAGCGGCAACGTACATCTCTCGCTCTCCTTCTTCTTTCCATGGCGGAGGCTGCAAAGCCCGCGCCGTTGTAACTGTCTTTGCGGGGACCAGGGAAAACGGGCCCCACGTTAGGGGAAACACCGAAACCTTGGACTTTACGTCCTTAACACCGTTCGGTTTCAGCCGCTCGGTTTCTTGTGTGGCGGACTTGAGACAAATGGGACCGACGTGCCCGTCGGTCAACTGGCGTCGTGCAATGGAGCGCGTGGTCGGCGATGCGTTCCCACGAGAGCGAACGTGAGCGAGCCCTTGACGTCGAGGTGCGGGTGAAGCGTTAGTGCGACGTGGACGCGTTCGACCTGTTGGACGAGCTCGAGGCGCGCGGCGAGGAAGCGCTGCGGCCCATCTTCCTCGTGACCGGCGAGGAAGGGTTCCTCGTCGATGAGGTCGTTCGAAAGCTTCAGAAGGTGTGCTCCATCGGCGGGCTCGCGGGCTTCAACGAAGATCGTTTCATGGCCGGCGAAGCACACGTCGACACCGTCCTCGCGTCGGCGCGATCGGTGCCGATGATGGCGAAGCGTCGCTTCGTGCTGGTGCGCTCCGTCGAGCGTTGGGAGTCACGCTCGGACGACGGGGAGGGCGCGACCAGCAAAGCGTCGAAGGCCGCGAGCGCGCTCGACAGGCTGGCCGCCTACGCGGCGGATCCTGCGCCGACCGCCGTCCTCGTGCTCGTCGCATCCAAGCTGCACGCCCAGCGCAAAATCGTGACCGCCGCGAAGAAGGGCGGCTTCATCGTTCAATGTGACCCGCTCAAGCGCGGGGAGCCGGCGCCCTGGCTGATGGCGCGCGCGAAGCGCGTGGGCAATCCGCTGCCGCGCGACGTCGCAGAGCACATCGCGGATCTCGTCGGATCGGATCTCGGTGCCCTCGCCGACGCGCTCGAGCGGCTTTCGCTCTTCGTGGGACCTGGCGCGACGATCACCGAGGACGCCGTGTCGGCCATGATCGCGCCGGTTCGCAACGCCGCGATGTGGACGCTCACCGATGCGATCTGCGCGCGTGATCTGGTGAAGACGTTGCGCGTGATGGGCGAGCTCGAGATCGGTCGCGGAGCGGAGCTACCGACGCTCGGCGCCATCGCCTCGAGCGTCCGCAAGATGGTTCACTTCGCCGATCACATCGCGGCCGGTAACAACGCGCAGGCAGCAGCGGAGGCCGCCGGCCTTCCGCCGTTCAAGGCACGCGACATGGAGCGAGCCTTCAAGAACCTCCCCAAAGGGACGCTCGGCCGGTGGATGGAGTTGTGCGCACAGACCGATGTCGACCTGAAGGGCGGCGCTCGACGTGGGTCGAAGGCCGTCCTCGAGGGGATGATCCTGTCGATGTGTGCTGCGAGCCCCAGCGGCCGCGCGCATTGAGGCGGCACGACGTCCGCGGCGCGCGAGCTGCGGCGCTCGGCCATTTTGGCAATCGCGGGAGCGCGAATTTGTTACTTTTCCCGGTCGACCCAGCTGAGCGCCGGGTCTAAGTAGTGAGGTACCGCCGTGGCCTCGATCGACGCCGTCGCCAAGCGCTACTACCCCGCCATCGTGTGCGGCTTGCTCGCGACGGTCGCGTACTTCCAGAGCAGCGGCATCTCGAGCCTCATCGCGGAGCAGCTGCCGAAGACGTCCGCCGCGGCCGGCACGGAGGGTGACCCCGAGGCGGCGCTCGAAGCGCTGAAGAAGGGGCCGAAGGCTTCGGCGCCGCAGAAGAGCGCGTCGGAGATCCTCAAGCGAAACCCGTTCGACTCCGTCACGGGCCCGCTCGGATTGAAGCCGGTCGCGACCACACCGCCACCGACCGCGACGAAGCCGGTCGCGACGAAGGGCGAGCCGCCGAAGTGCTCGAGCGGTGAGGTCACCTTGATCGCCGGCTCGCTCGACCCCGCCTACAGCTTCGCCGTCATCACCTCGAACAACCTGTCGAAGATGCGCCGCATCGGCGACGACGTGGACGGCAAGAAGGTGGAGAGCATCCACGGCGAGTCGGTCGTGCTCGCGAGCGACGGCGGGGATCGGTGCAAGCTCACGATGCACGACGAGGTGCCCGGCGCAGCAGGTGGTGCGCCCACGACCGCGATGGGCCCGACGAAGATGGCGCCCGACATGGAGTCTTCGGCGAAGACGCCGACGGCGCGCGTCGGCGCGATGGCCGGCATCCGCAAGGTGAGCGACACCGAATACGTGCTCGAAGGCGACAGCGAGCAGAAGCTCACGCAGATGAAGCAAGCCTTCATGAAGAGCGCGAAGGTCGTGGACGGCCAGGGCCTGCGCCTCTACCGCGCCGCGCAGACGACGATCCTCGGACACCTGGGCCTGAAGAAGGGCGACATCGTCAAGACGATGAACGGCTACGACATGTCGTCGCTGGATCAGTCGACGGAAGCCTACGAAAAGCTCAACGGCGCGAAGAGCGTGCAGGTCGTCATCGAGCGAGAGGGCAAGCCCCTCACCATGGACTACAAGGTCGAGTAGCCCGCATCAGGCCGCGGTCAGGTCAGGCCGCTTCGCCGGCGAACGACCCAATGCGCGCCGATGAGCGCGGCACCGAGCGTCGTCCAAATCCAAGCGGGCATGATCGGCGAAGTCTTTCGCTGCGTGCTGATCAACATCGCCTCGGGGAACTTGATCTTGTCGAGCTCGTTCGGACCGACCGCGATGCCACCCGTCGCTTTCGCGATGGCTGCGAGGCGCGTCGAGTCCGGGCGCGAGTCCGCCCATTCGTCGCCGCCTTCTTCGCAGGCGAAGTCGCGTCGTGTCGCCGGCGTGAGGTTGTCGTCGGGTTTGGGCGATCCGTCTCCGCCTGCGTTCGCCGGGACGAGCTGCACGCTCGCGGCATAGCCGCCGGCGTCGAGAGGCGGCAGCTCGACCGTCGCTGCGGTACCGTCGGGCAGAATCGGCACCGACCCATCGAAGACCTCTTTGCCGGTGCCGAGCTGCATCACGGTCAGCTTCCCCTCTCCTTCGTGACCGGGAAGCGGCGCGATCCTGAGCGTCGAGGGCTCACCGGCGACGCAGCCGTGTGGGAAGTCGAGCGCAGTCGACTCGAACCGCGGGTCGCGCATCAACCAGCCGAGCAGACCATCCCAGAGCGCTCCGTAACCGCGACCTGCGCGCTCCGCGGCGAACGTGCCGAACAGAAGCCGGTGTGTGCCGTCGACGGTGAGCGCGATCGTCCGGCCGGTGCCGTATTCACCGAGCGCGAGCACCGGCATCTTCGCTTCGTCGCCGAGGGTCGGGTGGGTGAGGAGGACCGTGGCGCCCGGGTTCGCGGCGCCGACGATGTTGGTGCCCGGCATGTCGGGGAACGTGTCGCCGATGATCTCTCGAAGCGGCGCGAGCACCGGCGCGACCCGTCCCGCAGGCGTGATTTGCGGCGTGAAGAGGCCGAGATCGACGCCGTTCTCCGCCTGTGACGGCTCGAGCTTCACCGGCAACGCGCGCGCGAGCGGCGTGCCTGCGTACATCCCGGGGCCGAACGCGTCGGGGCCGCCGACCATGATGAGACCACCGCCGGTTTTCACGTAGTCGGCAAGGTTCTCGAGGTGTTTGGTGAGGCCGTACGTCGCCGCGTTGAAGTCTTGGAGGACGACGGCATCGAAGCTCGGAAGGTGCGTCGTGAAGAGCTCGTCGACGGGGAACGGGATCAACGCGAGGTCGCTCGACGGAGCGCCGACCGTGTCGGTGGGCGTACGAAGGATGAAAAACGCGACCACGTCGACGGACTCGTCGCCTTTCAGCCACGTGCGCATCGCCCGGACGTCGTAGGTGGGGCGCCCCGCGATGTGCAGGACGCGGACGCGGTCACGCGCGACGTCGAGCGTCAGATAGCGCTTGTCGTTGGCGTGCACTTTGTCGCCCGAGGGCGCGTCGATCTGCACTTCGATGACGCGCGGGCCGGCTCGATGGAGGGTGAGCGACAGCTCGATCGAGCGCGATTCGTCCCCTGCACCTGCGAGATCCACCTCACCTTGGGCGATCGGCTGCGCGGGGTTTTCGTCGGCGAGCTCGCGAAGCGCCACCGGCACGCGACCACATCGAAGGCCACCGGAGCAACCGACGTCGATGCGAATCGAAAAAGGTTGGTGCGCGACCGCCGCGCCCGCGAGGCGAACTGCGCGAATGCTCGCATCGGCCGGCGCCGACGTCGCCGTCGATACCGTGTGAACCGGAACACCGAGGCTGCCGAGGCCGAGGTTCTGCGCGTCGCCGGCGTGGTCCGCGGCTGGTCGATCGAGCACGCCGTCCGACACGACGACGATCGCAGTGGGAGGCTCGTCGGCGCTGTCGGCAATCGATCCGAGCGCTGCGACGAGATCCGAGTGAGCGCCGAGGGGTCGGCCGTCGTCGGTCGACAGCGCATCGAGCGTGATCGGCACCGCCGGCCCTTCGGCGAAGGTCGCGTACGCGTAACGAACGTCGCCGCCTCTTCCGGCGAGGGTCGCGATGGCTTCGTCCCGCACCGCGCGACGCGTTTTGGATCCGTCGCCTTCGGGCAGCAGCATCGATCGCGACCCATCTGCAACGACGAGAACACGCGGCCCGACCGACAGGCCCGACGCCTCCACCGAAACGGGACGCAACACGGCGCCGACGAGCACGATGGTCGCGATGATCCCCGTCAGCGCGACGAAGAACGGCCGCTTTCCTCCGCCTCGTGTGCGTCGCAGCTCGAACAGGAGAAGCAGGATGGTGACGACGCCGAACGCGACCGCGACGATCGTCCCGACGGTCCCGAGGTCCGCCGACGGCGCAATGGTGCGCGTCACGAGCGCACCTCCGTCACTTTCCTCCGCGTCGCCGCATGATGTGCTCGGCGTGGACTTGATCGTCCTTGTAGTTCGAGCAGAGCACGTACATCGCGACGTTCACGCAAAGACGAATCGCGAGCTCGCGCTGCGCCTCCCCTCCCGGAGAGACGTCGAGGCTGTTCACACCGGCGGAGTCGATCGCGAGCGCGCCGAGCACGTCGTGGCTCGTATAGATCACCTGAACCGCGCCGGCTCGAACGACGACGTCGAGCTTCGTCGGGCCCTGCACCCGACCGGCCGCGCGCTTCAGGAGATAGAAGGAGCGAAACAGCACGTGCTCGGTCCCGACGGAGAGCGGGCTGTTTTCAGGAAGAACGCGCGCGATCTCGCGGCGCGCGGATTTGCCGAAGACGCCCGTATCGGGGCTGAAATCGTCGACGAAGAGGATGCCCCCGAGTGAAAAGAACTGCTTCAGGACGCCGATCTCTTTCGAGGTGAGCGCGGGCGCCTCCGCCGCTCCGCCCCAGATCACGAACGGCTCGGCGAGCAGCTCCTTTTCGTCGGCGTGCACGATCGTCGGTTGCACGCGTGAGGGCGCGCTGGTGCGGCGCGCGAGCTCGTCGGCCCAACGTCCCGGCGCGCGCGCGCGGACGCCTTCCCATTTTGCGTCGCCGGTGAGCAGGATCCGCGGGTTGAACGCACCTTCTTCACCGAAGGCGTGCGCGGATCGCGGAAGCATCGCGAGCGCGGCCGTCGCGAGCCCACCCGAGAGGAGCGCGCGGCGGGTGGTCGCGCTCAATCGAAGTCCTCCACGTGCCAGACCCCGCCTTCGCGCCGCAGGCGGACGAGGTGGCCACCCGGGACGTTCACGACGGCGGTATCGCCGGTCACCTCGACATCGAGCCCGTCCGGCTCTTCGAGACCTTCGACGAGCGACCGCATGTCCTCCTCGAGCGCGGCGCGTGTGCGCGGAGACAAAACGCGAATCAGACCGGCATAGCTTCGACGAGCGAGGACGCGGCGCAGCTGATGGAGCGCCTGCACGGGACTGCGTGCCTCGGCGGGCAGCGCGTCTGCGGCGCTGAGGCGATATTCGCCATCCTCCACCGCCAGCGCGGCTTCCTCGCCGTCGCCGTACTTCACCGTCGCCTCCGTTTTGAAGCGCACGCCCGCGGCATCCAGCTGTTTTGCTTGATCCGCGAGCTCGTGTTTCTCCTCGGAGACCATCGCGCGCACCTCTGCGAGGGTGTAGCGCTTCTTTCCCTGTTCGCTCAGCATTTCGTAGAGCGCTTCAGCGTCCCCACGTGCGGCCGCCTGTGCGTAAGCCGCCGCTGCGTCTTTGGGATCCGGGACGTTGGCGCCCGCACATCCGAGCCCGAGCGTGATCAGCGCGATGCCCGGGGCGAGGGACCAACGGGCGAGGACAAGACGTTCGGTCATGGAGAGTCTCTGCGCTCCGATCCTAGCTCACCCCAGCGATCATCCGCGGCTCGCGGCCGCCGACCACTGCCGGACGCTCTCGATGGGATCGACGATGCGGACGTCGATCCCGAGCGACTCGCGCAGCATCCCGCTCTTCGCCCGAACCGTCCACTCTTCGAGGGCGCGCGCGTGGTTGCCTTCGACGTCGAGGAGCAGGACCCCACCCTCGATCCGCGCGGACACCTTCGAGACGACCTGGCGGTGCTCGCGATCGAGAGCATCGGCGAGCCGCAGGATCGACGCCATCATCTTCACCTTGGTGCGCCCTTCGCGCGACAACGCGCGGAAGTTCTCGTGGTCGAGCGCCGGCGGGCTCTTGCGGTGGTAGCGGGCGACGTTGGCGACGAGCTCTCGCTCCGAGGGGGTGAGGCCCATGATGTCGCTGTGCGCGATGATGTAATAGCTGTGCTTGTGGTGGCCTTCGTAGCGAACGAAGTCCCCGATGTCGTGGAGCAAGCCCGCCGCGAGGAGAAGAACGCGGTCGCGCGGCTCGAGGCCGTGCATCTTCGACAGGTCGTCGAAGAGCGACATGCAGAAGTCGGCCACGACCCGGCCGTGCGCTTCGTCGAAGTGGTAACGCTGGCCGAGCCGGACGCAGGCGTCGCGAACGCTGGCGGCCTCGGAGCTGAAGTCGCGCGGAACGAAATGCAGCGTCGCGAGGTCGACGAGCACGCCTTCTTTCAACCCGACGCCCGGCGCGAGGATCGTCTCGGTCCCGAGCCGGTCGGTGATGTACGTGAGGATCTTCGTCGCGGGGACGATGGTGTCGGCGCGGTCGGGCCGCAGCGAGTAGCGCTGGATTCGCTCCTCGACGTTGAGGGAGCACAGCTCTTCGCAGAGGCGATTCATCGCAGCGACCTCGATGCCGCGGCTCTCCGGGAAGGCCTGCGGCAGCGGCGCTAGATCCGCGAGCGTTTCGATGTTGCCCCCCGTCGCGATGACCGCGTCGATCTTCTCCTCGGCGGCTTCTTTCAGAGCGCGGACGGCCTCGGCCGAGACACGTTGAATGTACTCCTCGAGAAGCAGGCGGCGGACTTCGTCGATGCGCCCGCCGCCCTCCAAAAAGGCTTCGATCAGGCGGACCGTCCCGACCGGGAGCGAGCGGGAGAAGACCGCCTGCAAATCCTTCATGACGGTGATCTCGGTCGAGCCGCCGCCGATATCGATCAAGACGGCGGTCTTGCCTTCGAGGTTCAGTCGCTCGCGAACGGCGATCTGCACGAGGCGCGCTTCCTCGACGCCTTCGATGACCTCGACGTGGACGCCGGCTTCGCGCTCGGCTCGCTCGACGAAGACATCGGCGTTCTTCGCTTCGCGGCATGCGCTCGTCGCGACTGCGCGGTAGCGCTCCACTTTGACGTCGTCCATCGTCGCGCGGAACGACCGAAGCGCGTCGCAGGCCTGCGCGATCATCGTCGGCTCGATGCGTCCGCGGGTGAAGACGTCGTGTCCCAGGCGGACGGGGACGCGGTCCGCGGTCACTTCGCGGAACGGTCGAAACCGGACGCCGCGCGTTCCGTTTCGCACCGGCTCGGGTGCGTCCACATCCACGATACGAAGGCGTATCGCGTTGGATCCAATGTCGATCGCGCCTAGCCGCGCCATGAGGCGACTACGTAGCGTGGGTCTTCTACGTTGGCTACTCTGTCGTCCGTGACGGATCCGCGACGGTCGGACGAGGACGAGCAAGCGTCCGCAACGGAAGAGCCTCGGCGCCGCAAGCGCAAGAAGAAGAACCGGCCGCGAGAAGGCGCCGAGGGCGAATCCAAGCGAGAGGCGAGCACCGAAGGCGCACCCGCGCGTGCCGTCGTCGAGCCCGCGGCGAATCGACCGGCCGATAGCGGCCCAGGCCGAGCGTTGCTCTTCGCCGGCGCCGTCCTCGGCTCGATGGTGCTCTACGTTGCGAACACGCTCGGCGACGGCCGACGGTCGTTCGCCCTGCTCGCCGTGAGCATCGCGGGCTTCGCGTTCGGGACCGCGTCGCGCATCGACCCGCACAAGATCCTGATCGGCGCGGGCGGGCTCGCGGTGATCGGCATCGCCATCGCGGCGACGAGCCCCTCCCCCATCGGGGTCGCCTGCGCCGTCGCCGGAGGTTTCACCCTCGCCGGGGGCATCCACCGCTTCGGACGCCTCGGCCCGGCCGAGGCTTGATCGCGGTGGTTGGTCAGTCGTGTTGACGTAGGGTCGCGCGCGATCCAGCATCCGCGCCCCATGAACCGCCCCGCCCGCAAGCTGAAGCACCTGGAAGAGAAATTGGCCGCCAAAGAAGGCCGCAAGAACGCCAACGAGGGCACCAAGGCGCGCACCGGCGCAAAGTTGAAGCGCTGGAAGAAGAGCGTCGCCGCTTACAAGCCGCTCGTCGCGCAGGAGTAATTAATAAGTCCGCACGCCTTGGCCCCCAAATCCGCCGACAAGCGTCGGCTGCTGGCCCGTGCGGACAAGTCGTCTCGATGCTTCCAGCACGCGGAACGCGTGCGTTGCTCCAAGTTCGATGTAACGAAGCAGTGTTGCTCGGTGCTCGGGTGTCCGCCCGAGGACGACGACAGAAACACCGCTGTTGGGACTCGAAGTCTGCCCCAAAGGGGGCTATGAAAACGGACGCAGGCGACGAGGCTTCGGGCTTCGTCGTCGGCCCGCGCACGTGTCTGCGGGCCACCACCAGCCCTCCTGCGAATCGAGGGCGATCAAGCCATGGCCGACCTCAATTTCGGAATCAACGCGGGGCTCGTCGAAGAGCTCTACGCCCAATATCTCGATAACCCCGAGTCCGTCGACCCGAGCTGGCGCTCGTTCTTCGACGAGCGAATGGGGACGCGCAGGGTGCTGCCCAGCGCGTGGATGTACGGACCGCAGGCCGGAAAGGCCGCGATGCAGCTCACCGCCGAGACGAAGGCGGAGGTTGTCCCGACCACGATTCCCTCCTCCGCGGGAACGAACGGCGTCGCCACCACGACGAACGGCCCGACGCCAGCCGCGAAGACGGGCAACGGATCGAACGGATCGGCGCGTGCGCACCAAGCCGCCGTTCAGGCGCACGCCGTCGCCACCGAGGCCGCGGCTCTCGCCGTCGAGAGGGCGTTCGATGCGACGACGCTCCCGACCTTCGCACCGCAAGTCTTGTCGATCGCGCCGACTTCGACGATGCCGGACACCGGCGGGTCGCTCGCGCAAGCCGCCGTACAGGCGCGCGTCTTCCAGCTCCTCAACGCATACCGCGTTCGCGGCCACCTCTACGCGAGGGTGAACCCGCTCGAAGAGGGCGACATCCAGCCCGCGACCTTCCCGGATCGCGAAAAGACGGAGCTCGATCTCCGCAACTTCGGGCTGAGCCATGCCGACTTCGACTTGGACGTGCCGACGGTCGACATGCCCGGCCCGTCGTCGATCAAGCTGAAGGATCTCGTTCAGCGTTTGGAAGAGACGTACTGCCGCTTCATCGGCGTCGAGTACACGCACATCGAAGACAGAACGGCGCGCGTCTGGCTGCGCGAGCGGATGGAGGCGACGCACAACCGCCTTCAGATGAGCAAAGAGCAGCAGCTCCGAATCCTCACGAAGCTCACCGAGGCCGAGGTCTTCGAACAGTTCATCCACGGCTCGTACGGCGCGGGAACCAAGCGCTTCTCCCTCGAAGGCGCAGAGAGCGTCGTGAGCCTCCTCGACCTGCTCGTCGAGCGTTCGGCCGACGAAGGCGTCGAAGAAGTCGTTCTCGGCATGGCACACCGCGGCCGGCTCAACGTCCTCGTCAACATCATGGACAAGAGCCTGCGCGAGATCTTCGCGGCGTTCGAAGACGCCGACGGCCAGGCCAACCTCGGGCGCGGCGACGTGAAGTACCACCTCGGCTTCTCGACCGACCGCACCAGCGCTTCGAACAAGAAGATCCACCTCACGCTCACGTTCAACCCGAGCCATCTCGAGTTCGTGAACCCCGTCGTCGAGGGCCGCGTCCGCGCGAAGCAGGATCGGCGGCAGGGTCGCAACGGCGCGATGTCGACGCTCGATCGCGACACGATGCGCCGGGTGATGCCGTTGCTCATTCACGGCGACGCCGCGTTCATCGGCCAGGGCATCGTCCCCGAGACGCTCAACCTGTGCGGTCTCGAGGGCTACAAGACCGGCGGCACGATCCACCTCATCGTAAACAACCAGGTCGGCTTCACGACCGATCCGCTCGACAGCCGTTCGACGCGCTACGCGAGCGACATCACGCGCATGCTGAAGGTCCCCGTCTTCCACGTGAACGGCGAGGATCCGGAGGCGGTCGCGCAGGTCGCGCAGCTCGCGATCGAGTACCGCCAGCGGTTCCAGCAGGACGTCGTCATCGACATGTACTGCTACCGCAAATACGGCCACAACGAGGGCGACGAGCCCCGGTACACGCAGCCGCGGATGTACCACCTGATCGACAAGAAGCCGACGGTCCGTCGGATGTACATCGATCACCTCCTCGGCCTCGGCCACATCACCGAGGACATCGCCGAGCGCTGCGCGAAGGACGTTCGCGACCGCCTCGAGCACGCGTTCCGCGAGGTGAAGGAGAAGGGCTGCGTCCCCGGTAAATACTGGATGGGCGGCGTCTGGGCTCCGTACCGCGGCGGTCGCGACGTCGACACGCCCGAGGTCCCGACCTGCGTCTCGAAGGAGCGGCTGGCCGCGATCTCCGAAGGGCTGCTCACGCTTCCGAGCGGCTTCAAGGTTCACCCGAAGGTCATGCCGATCCTCCGCGGGCGTCACGACAAGCTCGTGAGCGGCGAGCCCTTCGACTGGGGCACCGCGGAGGCGCTCGCCTACGGCACGCTCCTCGACGAGGGCTACCCGGTCCGCATCAGCGGCCAGGACGTACGGCGCGGCACCTTCAGCCATCGCCACGCGGTCCTCTTCGACAGCGACACGGGGCTGCCGCACGCGCCGCACGCCGCGCTCTGCCGCGGTCGCGCACGGTTCGACGTGTTCAACAGCCCGCTATCGGAGGCCGGCGTCCTCGGCTTCGAGTTCGGCTACAGCCTCGACTACCCGGACGCGCTCATCATGTGGGAAGCGCAGTTCGGCGACTTCCTCAACGGCGCGCAGGTCATCGTCGATCAGTTCCTCACGTCGAGCGAAGACAAGTGGCACCGCCTGAGCGGCCTCGTTCTGCTCCTGCCCCACGGCTACGAAGGCCAAGGGCCGGAGCATTCGAGCGCGCGCCTCGAGCGGTTCCTCTCGAACAGCGCCGAGGACAACATCCAGGTCTGCAACCTCACGACCCCTGCGCAGCTCTTCCACGTGCTGCGCAGGCAAGTTCTCCGACCGTGGCGCAAGCCGCTCGCGATCATGACGCCGAAGAGCCTGCTTCGCGTCGCTGCGACCTCGAAGGGCGCACATCGCCCGGTGTCGACGATCACGGATCTCACGACCGGATCGTTCCAACGCATCATCCCCGACACGGTCGGCACCGAGCCGTCGAAGGTCCGCAAGGTCCTCCTCTGCAGCGGCAAGGTCTACTACGACCTCGCGGTCGAACGCGAAGCGCGACAGCTCACGGACATCGCGATCATTCGCGTCGAGCAGCTCTACCCGCTCGGCGAGGAGATCGTGAACATCCTCGCGCCCTACAAGGACGGCACGCCGCTCGTCTGGGTCCAGGAAGAGCCGCAGAACTTCGGCGCTTGGTACTTCATCAACGCGAAGCTCCCCGCGATGATCGACGGTCGCCTGCCGCTCTCCAGCGTGGCCCGCGCGCCGAGCGCGAGCCCGGCCACGGGGTCGCGCGCAGCCCACCTCATCGAGCAGCGCCAGATCATCGACGAAGCGCTCGCATGAGCTCGCCGAGCGCGTCGTCGGGCTGGGCTCCCCCCGCGGGCCCTTCGCTCCAGGACCAATACGCCGCGAAGAGCATCTGCTTCGGTTGCGGCCCGGCCAACGCGCAAGGGCTCCACATCAAGAGCTACGTGGAGGGCGACGAGCTCGTCGCCCGCTTCGTGCCGGAGCCGCATCACCACGCCTTTCCCGGCGTGTTGAACGGCGGCATCATCGGCGCCCTGCTCGACTGCCACTCCAACTGGGCCGCTTCGCACCACTTGATGAAGGCGATGGGCGCGGACGCACCGCCCTGCACGGTGACCGCGGACTTCCACGTGAAGCTCAAGCGCCCCACGCCGATGGGTGAGGTTCTCCTGCGCGCGCGTGTCACCGAGTCACAGGACGATCGCGCGGTCGTCGAAGCGACGATGGAAGCCGGCGGGAAGATCACCGCGACATGCACCGGCACCTTCGTCGCGGTGAAAGAGGGTCATCCGGCGTTTCACCGCTGGTAGACCAACCTCGATCGCGCCGCAGACGCAGCGTTTTACGCGCATCGCGTCATAAAAAACGACTCGTTTGGCGTGCCCCCTGCATGGGCTCCCGACATGTCGACGCACACGCCCGCGGTGGATCCCGCGCTCGCTCTGAACGATCCACGAGCGAACGGGAACAGTGGCGCCGTGCGGTCGGGGCGAGCGAAGCGAGCCAAGCCAAACGTCGCTCGGCGCGCGAGCTTCGCGAGCCACGTGTCGCTCGAACGATGGGGCCGCGCAGCCCCGTTCATTCGAGGCGGCGTCATCACGCTGGGCGCGCTCTTCCTCATCACCGCCATGGGCCTGCGCGCACGCACCATCTCGCTCGGCTCGGCGGATCGGAATCTCGAGAACGTCCGGCGACTGCCCGTCGCCGAGCCGGTGAAGCCGACGGCCAGCGTCGAGTGCGCGCCCGCTTCACCGAATCTCGAGCAAGCCTGCACCGAGCGGCCGAACCGCTAACAACTTAACGCGACGCTTCGCAGCGAAGCGCCTATCTCCGAGCGGTCCTGGCAGGCTCGGTTCGGGCGTGTGACATCGTTGCGACTTTCGGAACGGACCACTAGCATCCGCCTCCGTTCGCGCGGGCATCTCGCGCGTGATCCACATCGGAGAGGTCCGTGAGCGAAGACAAGGACGCCAAGGGGAATCCGTACGCCCCACCCCAAGACCGCGGGTCGACCCCTCCACCCGAGGCAACCGCGCCAGCCGAGCAGCAACGCACCGTCCCGATGACGGCGTTCGAGAAGCGGTTCAAGCACCCGCCCGGGCTCGTCATCCTTTTCTTCGCCGAGATGTGGGAGCGGTTTTCCTACTACGGCATGCGCGGGCTCTTGAAGCTCTACATGGCGAACTACTTGTTCGTCGCGCTTCGCGAGCCGCTGCAGGGCTGCCTCCAGAAAGAGCCTGCGTGCACGAAGGTCGCGGGCGATCCGAGCAGCGTGCTCGCGTGGGGATCGATCCAAGGGCTGCTGCCGGACAACCCCGCCGAGCAGGCTTCGCTCCTCTATGGCACGTACACGGCGCTCGTCTACGCGACGCCGTTCTTCGGCGGCATCCTCGCCGACCGCGTGCTCGGTCAGCGTAAAACGGTCGTGGTCGGCGGCATCCTGATGGCGCTCGGTCACTTCGTCATGGCGATCGAGAACTCGTTCTTCCTCGCGCTGTTGCTCCTCATCCTCGGCAACGGCGCGTTCAAGCCGAACATCTCGACCCAGGTCGGTAACCTCTACCCGCAAGGGGATCCGCGGCGCGACGGCGCGTTCACGATCTTCTACATGGGTATCAATCTCGGCGCGTTCATCTGCAACTTCGTCTGCGGAACGCTCGCCGCGGTCTACGGCTGGCACTACGGCTTCGGCGCCGCAGGCGTCGGCATGGTGCTCGGTCTCATCGTCTACATGGCGGGTCAGAAGTACCTCGCCCCCGACAACCTCGCGAAGAAGAAGGCCGAGCGCGCAACCGCTCCGCCGGAGCAGCCGCTCACGAAGAGCGAGTGGACCCGCGTCTGGGCGCTCGTCGCTCTCTGCGCCCTCAACGTCGTGTTCTGGGCCGTCTACGAGCAGCAGGGCAACACGATGCAGACGTGGGCCGACGAGCAGACCAACTGGCCGGTCCTCTTCGGCTGGCAGATCCCATCCACGTGGTTCCAGTCCTTCAACCCGCTATGCATCATCGCGCTGGCGCCGGTGCTCGACATGTTCTGGCGCTGGCAGAACCGTCAGGGTCGTGAGCCGACGAGCGTGTCGAAGATGGCGATGGGCTGCATCATTCTCGGCCTGTCGTTCATCGTGATGATCGTTGGAGCACAAATGGTCGGACAGGGGAAAGGCAGCCTGTTCTGGCCGCTCTTCTGCACGTTCCTCCTGACGATCGGCGAGCTCTACCTGTCACCCATCGGTCTGTCGCTCGTGACGAAGGTCTCCCCCGTGAGGATCGTCTCGATGATGATGGGTATGTGGTTCCTATCGAGCTTCCTCGGAAACTTCCTGAGCGGCGCGATCGGCGTCTATTACACACGCTGGCCGAAAGAGACGTTCTTCGGCTTCCTCACGGTGCTCGGCGTCGCAGCAGGCCTCGCCATGTGGGCCTTCAACAGACCGCTGAAGAAAGCCATCGGCGAAGGCGTGTAGCTTTCCGCCGCCCCAAGCAGCGAAACCGCAAAGACGCGAAGGGCAGAAGAAGAGCGCAGAGGAAGGAGGTTTTCCTTCCCCTTCGCGCGCGCTCTCTGCACTTCGTGTCTTTGCGGTTTGTCTTTCTACGGCGGAGAGTGGCCGAGGGTCCGCACTTCGACCTCGCTCATCCGTGCGCCGGGAAGGGCCTTTTCGATCGCGTCGAGGGCGCGATCGACGCCCGCGGGATCGCCACACGACGCGACGTCGACGAACAACTTCCGCTCCTCTGGCCAGGTGTGAATCGTCAGGTGCGACTCACCGACGATCGCTGCCCCGGTGATGCCCTGCGGTGAGAAGCGAACGAGGCGCAGGTCGTAGAGCGTAAAGCCGCCGGCCTCGATCGCGCGCTCGAGCGCCGCTTTGATCGCCGCCTCGTCGTCGAGCACACCTGCCGCGATGTCTTCGAAGATCGCGAGCCCCACGGTCAAGCGCATGGGCGCAGGTTGACGCGGCTTTGCGATCGCGTCCAGAAGGCCCCGATGAAGATCTCGCTCGAAGGCAAGACCGCGCTCGTCACGGGGGCGAGCCGAGGGATCGGGCTCGCGATCGCGCGCGCCTACGTCGAAAACGGCGCGAAGGTCGCGATCGTCTCGAGAAAACAGGAGAACCTGGAGCAGGCGAAAGCCGAGCTCGCAAAAGACGGGCTCCCGGTCGAGACCATCGCGATGCACGTCGGACGCGAAGGTGCCGCGGAAGAGCTCGTGCGCGACGTCGTCGCGCGCCTCGGCAAGATCGACATCCTCGTCAACAACGCCGCGACGAACCCTCATTTCGGGCCGACCGTCACCGCGGACGACAAGGTCTTCGACAAGACGTTCGAGACGAACGCGCGCGCGTATTTCGCGCTCGCGCGCGAGACGGCAAAACACCTCGTCGATCGCGGCGCGCCCGGCTCGCTCATCTTCGTGTCCAGCACGCAGGGCATCCTCGCCTCCCCGCTGATGGGCGTGTACGGCATGACGAAGGCCGCGGTCATCTCGCTCGCCAAGACCCTCGCCGTGGAGCTCGGCCCGAGCGGAATTCGCGTCAATTGCATCGCGCCCGGCCTCGTCGACACACGCTTCGCCGCGACGCTCGTGCAGAACGACGACATCGTGAAGCGCTGGACGGAGCGCGCGGCGCTGCGCCGTTACGGGCGCCCGGAGGAGATCGCGGGCGCCGCCGTTTTCCTCGCGTCGGATGCCGCGAGCTACATCACCGGCGAGACGATCGTCATCGACGGCGGCTACACCATCTCGGCGTGACCGAGCGGCGGCACAGCTTCGTCCTCAATGCGACAGGACGAGGTTGTTCCCGCTCGAGGCCTCGTACAGAACGACGCTGTCCTTCAGCGTGACGATCGCGACACCCGACATCGTCGGGTGCGGAATCATGAATTTCGCGTCGTCGTACGACCCTTGTAGCGGGCCCGAATAGTATTCGCGGGCCGCCCTCGTGCCGTCGGCGATGGTGACGTCCACGCGGATGCCCAAGTCCGAGGACGACGACGCATCCCCGCTCGTCCAGAGCATGTCACCCGCGAGGGCCATCAGGTCGCGCTTCGTACCGGGGCCTTCGCCGAGGACCCCCTCTTCGGAGAGGAGCGTGCGATTGCCGCTGCCGATGTCGATCGCGTGCACCTGGCCGGCGCTCGACAGCGCGTAGAGCGTGTTGCCCGACAAGACGACGCTGCGATATGGCGAGTCGGCGCCCGGGCCGCCGCCGATGCGACGCGAGGACTCCGCGCTTCCGAGCGTCACGATCGAACATGTGCCACTGGTGCTGAGCGCAGCGATGCCGACGTCGTTGGTGGTCATTTCGTCGGCGTCGCCGAGCGGCGCGTAGATCGTCCCGTCGGAGCCGATGGCGATACCGACGGGATCGCTGCCCGATGCATAGCTGAGCTCGTAGTGGAGCGCCGCATGCGCGCAGGGCGCCATGTCGCCGGGCTCGTACACGAGCGTGCGGTTGCCCGTCGCCGGATCGATGCGAAGGATCTTCGGGCTCGAGCTGTTGGTCGTCCACGCGATCCATTGACCGCCCGTCGTGGGCTCCACGTCGAGGACCGACGTCCCTAGCTCCGGCCCCGTGCCGCGAGAGAGCTCACCTTGGATCGGGTCGACGATGACCCCCGACACGAGCGTGCGATCGCCCGACGCGACATCGACCGACCACACCGACCCGTGGCTCACCTGCCCGCTCGTGTACGCGCCGACGACGACACGGTTCGCGTCGACGAAGCCGCCGTACAACGACCCAGAATCGGTCGGGAAAGACGGACCGGCGCCGATGGATCCGGGGGTGAGCGAGCTGCCGCGCTGACACACGGGCTCTTCCTGCTTGGCCGACATGCGGCAATCGGTCGAAAGCGTGGTCGGCTGGATGAGGATGCCGCCGTGATCGGTGCAGGTGTAGCTCGAAGCGGCGAACCCCCACTCGCACGACGCACCAGCCGGATCGGGGCTGTCGTACGGCGCCGCGCCGACACATTGCCCAGCGCACCAGTCACATCCGTCGGGTGCATCGGGGTCCGTCGCGTCGGCGCACGAGGAGCAATCGGTGTACTTGGCGCAGGGCCCCGAGTAGCCGCCGCCGTCGTTGCCCGTCGTCCCGCTGCCCTCGTCGCAGGCGGGTGCCGCGATGAGGGCGGCCGTGACGATGAACGAAGCGAAAGCGAGTGAATGGCGCATCGCTCGAAACGCTAATTCAGGAGGCTCGATTCGGCTATAGCCGGGCCTAATCCCGACTCCGCATACGCTTCCCATGTGCGACGAGCGCGTCTTTCAGGGTGAGCGCGCTCTTCGTTTTGTGCATGTCGGCCCGGTAGACGAGCGCAATCCGGTCGGCAAAAAACGGCAGCTCCGGGTGCAGCCGCACGAGCTTTCCTTCGTGTCCGTACGCCGCGACCCGCCGAGGCAACAGGCCGAAACCGACCCCGGCCAGCAGAATCGATTTGACGAGCTCGAAGTCGCCACACGCGAGCGTCCGGCGGGGGACGGCCCCGCGCTCTTCCAGCTTCGCGATGAGGCTCTGGCTCTCGGTCACGCGCGCCGCGTGGACGAGCGGCCCTTTCTCGATGCGTTCGAACGCATCTTCCAACGAACGAGCCGGGCTCGCGCCGTCGACCGCGCAGGTGAAGAAGTCCACCGCGTCGTCGAACAGATCGACGAGCACGAGGTCCGGGTGTGGTCGCGGATTGACCACCACACCGAAGTCCACCGTCCGCTCGACGACCGCCTCGCGCACGTCCGCGGAGCTCGCGTTGTGCACCGACACGTCCATCTTCGGATGTGCGTCGAAGAAGCCGCGTAGAAACTCGGGCAAGAAGTACGCGCCGAGCGACTCGTAGCAGCCGATGACGTAGCGCCCCGCCTCTTCGTCTTCGAGCCCGCTCACGCGCCGCTCCGCGCGCGACAGAACCTCGAACAGCTCTTCGGCGTCGTACGCGAGCGCACGACCGGTCACCGTGAGCTTCACCCCGGTGCGCTCGCGCAGGAGCAGCGTCGTGTCGAAATGCCGCTCGAGCCGCTGCATCGCCGCGCTGAGCGAAGGCTGGCTGACCCCGAGCGACCGGGCCGCCCCCGTCAGGCTGCCCTTGGATTTGACCTCGATGAAGTACCTCAAGTCATTGAGCTCTAGCGCCATGGTGACTGCTCGCCCTCCACGAGCCGTACGCCGACGTCATTCATCTGCTGTGGCTTCCTGCCGCCCCGATGCCGTCGCCACCGTGGCGTTCCACCCCATGTATTCGGCGCCGATCGCATTCGGTTTCACTCGATGCCGTGGCATTCGTGCGCGCCCAAAACTCCTGCGGCGAGCAATGGTCGCGCGTCGTCTCTGCGATAGGCTGGGCGGTCATAGTCGGTGCCTATGGTAGTCATCGACGCGGGGGGGCTTCATCCATTCCGCGCGGCGCTTCATGTTGTCCGCTTGGGGCTCCGCGCTCGCGGAACATTTTCTTGCTGCAATGGCGATCCGCTGGGGTTGGGGTCCGGCTTCGTAACCTCCTTCTTTTCGACTGAAAGGGGTCGTGATGAAAACACACGACGAACGGAAATGGGCGGCGCTCGGCTTCGCCGCTGCGATGTTGGTCGTCGCAGCGGGCTGCGGCGACGACACCGACACGGGCGGCAACGGCGGCACGCCGGCTACGGGCGGCGGCGGTACACCTTCTACCGGCGGTAACGGCGGAGAGCCGACCGTCGGCGGCAATGGCGGCGAGGGCGGGACCGGCGGCATGGTCGAGACCTACGCCTGCGACGACGAGCTCGACGTAGAGTCGAGGGGCAGTGCGATCGCGCTCACCGACGACGACCAGCGCCTCCTCGTGACCAACCGCGACGCAGGCAGCTTGTCGATCATCGGCCTGGATCTCGCGAGCGGCTCACCCATCCTCGACAAGCAGACGGAGATCCCGACCGGCGCGGACAGCGAGCCCTGGTCCGTCGTGATCGACGGCTGCAATCGCAGAGCATGGGTCGCGCTTCGCAACGAGAACAAGGTGCTCGTCGTCGACAATCTCGACAATGGCCCCGCCGTCGTCGCCGAAATCGCCGTCGGCGCGGAGCCCACGGGCCTCGCGCTGTCGCCGGACAACACGACGCTCTACGTCTCCAATTGGGTCGAAGGCACCGTCTCGGTGGTGAATACGGGTGACAACACCGTCACCGCGACCGTCGACCTCAACAAAGCGCTCATCGACACCGGCTACATCGGTGACGTGACCGATTCGCGCCCCGCCCTCGCTCATCCGCGCGCCATTGCAGCGAACAAGGATCTGGTCATCGTCACCGAATGGTTCGGACAGCGAATCGCGCCGGACGGCCCGAACGGCGCCAATGCCGACGTCTCGAAGGCCGGTATCGTCTACCGAATCGATCCGGCCGACTACACGGTGCAGACGATCGAGCTTCCCCCTGTCACGGACACCGGGTTCGACGACCACAACGGCGCGCCGACCGGATGTTTCGTGAACCAGGTGGGCAGCGTCACCTTGCACGGCAACTTCGCCTACGTGACGAGCACCTGCGCTTCTCCCAAGGGGCCGCTCGGTGTCTTCACCGGGACGGGACCTTGCACCGTTGTCACGCAAGAGCAGGTCTGCGGTGTCGGCGGTACGTGCAACGCGAACCTGCAATGCAATCCGAACCCGACCGACGTGAAAGCCTCGACCCACCCTGCGCTATCGGTGGTGAACCTCAACAACGACACGGCGACGACGGCGGTGCTCGATGCGCTCTTCAAAGCACCCGGCGTGGACTCCGCGCGGATTCCTCATCTGCCGACCGATCTCGCCTTTTTCGAGGAGAACAACGCCTACATCACGGCGATGGGCACGGACGCCGTTTTCCGCGTCGGCATCGACGCGGCCACGGGGGAGATCACCGACGTCGGGTCATCCAACGACTTCATCAACCTTCGCGTGGACGCGAGCGACACCACCATTCGCAACCCGGTCGGCATCGCGATCGTGGACGGCGCCGACGCCTTCGGATTCGTGTCCAACGACGGCTCCCAGGACGTGACGGCGGTGTCGTTCGGCACCCAGACGATTGCGGGTTTGCCGGACACGCCCGTCATTGAATCATCCAGCGTGCTGCCCACCGGCGAAGCGCTCCGCCGATTGCGTGGCAAGCGATTCTTCAATACCGGTCTCGGCCGCTGGTCGTTGGCCGGTGAAGGGTGGGGCTCGTGCGCGGCTTGTCACGTCGACGGCCTGACCGACAACGTCACATGGTATTTCGGTCGTGGCCCGCGCCAATCGACGAGCCTCGACGGCTCCTTCGCGTCGAACGATCCGACCGATCAGCGGGTCTTCAACTGGACCGGCATCTTCGACGAGGTCGCCGACTTCGAGCTCAACACGCGCGGCACGTCGGGCGGCCTCGGCGCCATCGTCGACGCGAGCAACGCGCGCATCAACCTCGCCGCCGAGACCCCGCCGCAACAAGGCCTCTCCGGCTCGACGCAAGAAGTGGCCAATCCGCTCTCACCGAATGGTGAGGCTCCGTTCGGCGATCCCAATTCGGGCCATCCTCATTCGAGTATCGACGATTGGGAGGAGATCAAAATCTACATGCAGTCGATCCGGTCGCCGCGCCGCCCCGTCGGCTTGGCGCAGGCCGACGTCGACGCTGGGCGCGCCATCTTCGAGGGGCAAGGACAAGGCAACTGCGTCGCGTGCCATTCAGGTGCGAAATGGACCATTTCGCGTGTTTTCTGGACGGTAGGTGACGTCGGCAATTCCACGCTGCAGAGCTCGGAGTGGCTCGCGGAAGCGCAAAATGCTGGTTTCCCGGCGGACCTGTTGCCGGTCGCGCAGCCGACCGCGACCAATGCGCGGATGCGCTTCGGCGACGCGAACAACGATCAAATCCTCTGCAACATTCGCCCGGTCGGCACCTTCCCGGCGAGCGGGACGGTAGGCATCGGCCCCACGGAGGTCGGCGTCGCGGAGGTGAGACAGAACATGTCGACGCTCGCGCAGGGCGGCGGCACCGGAGGCGCGGAGCAGATCGGCCGCGGCTTCAACGTGCCGAGCCTCCTCGGCGTGCAGGTCGGTGCGCCGTACTTCCACGCGGGCAATGCACGCAGCCTCGAAGAGCTCTTCGACGACGACTTCTTCTCCGGCCATCACCACTCCGCGGTCGCCAACGTCTTCACGCCTTCGGACGAGGAGAAGGCGCAGCTCATCGCGTATCTCCTCTCGATCGACGAGGCGGAGGTCGAAAACGCGCCTCTCATCCCCGTCGTCGGCGCCAACGGCGGCGACTTCTGCGCTCCCAACTGAAATCTCCGATCCGATCAAACCACCGATCGAGGTTTGGTCATCCGGGCCCTGTCAGCGTAAAGTTGGCAGGGCCCTCGCTTTTTTGGCCTGCCGGGGCGCCGGGTTCACGGCGCGCTCGGCTCGGCCGCCGGAAAAGCCGGCTTCTTCGTACGGAGGACTTCGACCATGACCCTTACGCGTAAAGAATTCATGCTTGCAGCGCTCGCCACGGCGGGCACGGCCACGTTCGGCTGCGGCGACGACACCAGCTCGGGCGGCAACGGCGGCCAGGGCGGCGGCAGCGGCGGCTCACCGTCGAACGGCGGCTCGCCCTCCAACGGCGGCGGCGGTGCCGGCACCGGCGGCACGCCGACGAATGGCGGAGGCGGCGAGGGTGGCGTGGCCACGGATGGCGGCGGCGGAGCGGGCACCGGCGGAACGCCGATCGGCGGTGGTAACGAGGGCGGCGCCGGTGGTGGTGGGCAGATCGCGGATTGCACGGAGACGATGACCGGCCACGCTGGTCACGAAATCAACGTCACCGCGGAGGATGTAGCTGCGGCACAGGAGAAGACGTACGACATCCAAGGGACGTCGCAGCATACCCACCTCGTGACGATCACCGCAGCGCAGTTTGCGATTCTCGCGACGGGCGTACCGATCATGGTGACGTCGACGACTGATAGTCAGCACTCGCACACAGTTACCGTGACGTGCGCGTAGCCGCGTAGCGGCGTCCCAACTGCGGGCGGGACTCGCCGCCGCACGCCGGCAGTGAACATCGATACCGAAGATTGTCCGGTCCGTGCCAGTGCCCGCAACTGACCGACTGGGGGGGACTCTTCGGTAAAGCTCTCTCTCCGAACTTCCGCTACGCCAGCACGCGACGGATCTATCGTGGGCACATCACGACCGGTAGGATGGGCATCCTCGTCACAGCCCTCCCACGGTCAATCCGCCCATGCATCTCACACGATCAGCCTCATCACTCCTCCTATTGTCGTTAGCGTCCTCCACCGGACTCCTTCTGGGCTGTCGGCAGGTGTTGGACCTCCCGGAAACGGTGGAGTGCGGATCCGACGACGCCTGTACCACGCCCGACGCGCCGTGCCTCGATGGGCAATGTATCGACGGCACCTGTGCGTACACGTGGAAACCAGCTGGTACCGTTATCGACGGCGCCGACGAGGACGACTGTCAAAGCCACGTTTGCGACGGAGACGGCAACGTCATCGTCGCCCCCGACAGCACCGACGCGCCGCCAGATGCGACGCCCGGAGACTGCGCGGCCCCGGCCTGCGACGCCGCCGGCAGCGTTGTTACCGCTCCGAGCGGCAATGACGCGCCTCCAGATACGAGTCCCGGCGACTGCATGACCACGGCGTGCGACTCCGCCGGAAGCGTCATTCAAACTCCCGACGATAACGACATTCCGCCGGATTCATCGGCTGGGGATTGCCAAGCGCCTGCGTGCGACGCGGGTGCGCCCACCGTCGCAGCGGCCGACGCGGATGCACCGGTGGATGAAACCACCGGCGATTGCGCGAGCCCCGCATGTGAGGACGGGTCTGTCATCGAGCTCCCCAATGCGGAGGATACTCCTGGCCGCCCCGTCACGGGTGATTGCCTGACGAACGTTTGCGACCCCAATACCCCCGGTCCGGTGCCGGACAATAGCGATACGCCCACAACAGGCTGCGGCGATTGCGTAGCCGGACAAGTGGTCCCCTGGGATGCCGAGGGCGACAGTTGCTATACGGACAGCGCTTCGACGCTCAACGTCGGCAATTGTGCCGGCGGAACCTGGACGTGTGTCGACAATACGCGTGTCTGCGAGGGACAGGTTCTGCCGAGTTCGGAGAAGTGTGGTCTTGGCTATAACGGATTCGACGAAGACTGCGACGGGGAGATCGACGAGGACGGCACCGGTTGCGCGTGCACGATCGGACAGCCTCAAGCCTGCTACAACGGGCCACAGCAAACTGCTGGCGTCGGGCTTTGCCACGGGGGAATGGCTCAGTGCATCGCGACAGGTGAGGGCAACGTTCTCGGAGACTGTGTCGGTGAAGTGCTGCCGGCGACGTGCGATCTTTGCCTCATCACGGGTGATGAAGATTGCAATGGCGCGGAGACACCGTGCACTGGGAGTCACGTTTGGAGCAAGGGCCTTGGAGGCAACAACCTCGACTATGGAGGTGACATCCTCGAGCTACCGAACGGCGAAATTCTTGTCCAAACGACGTTCCAGGGCTCGCTAACCGCAGGAACCACGATCACCAGCGACGGTGGCGACGACATTGTGCTCGTCCGGTACGACTCGGACGGCAACGCTATGAACGCGCTCGCATGGGGTGGTTCGGGACACGAGACAGCGGGCGGGCTCGCGAGGGTCAACGGTGGGTACGTCGCGTGGGGCCAACTTGGGCTCGGCTCAAGCGAAACGTTCGGGTCGCCGTCGACACTCACGGGCGTTGGCTACGACGGCTTTTTGGCGCGCTTTGACAACAACGGCGCGTTTGTCTGGAAGAAGCTCATTGGCGGAACGGGCGCAGACGACGTCATCGACGTGGTCCGAATGCCTGACGATGGCGTGGTGCTCAGCGGACGCTTTCAGGGCAGCATCAACTTGGGCGGCCAGCAGCTGACGAGCGCGGGGCTCGACGACATTTTTCTCGCCAGGTTCGACTCCGCAGGCACGCACGTGTGGAGCAAACGCTTTGGAACGAGCGGGCAGGACACTGTTCGCGATCTCGCTGTTGCCCCCAATGGGAATATCGTCATGGTGGGCGAGCTAACAGCGAATATAGCCTTTGGTGGTCCCACAATCGTCGCGGCGGGCGGAAAGGACGGATATGTAGCAACAATGGACGGCGCCGGCGGGCATCTGTGGACTCGCGCGTTTCAGTCCGGCGGAGACGAGGTCGCTACGACGGCCCAGGTGCTTTCTGACGGGTCCGTCTGGGTCGCCGGCAGCTTCAACACGGCGGTCAATGTGGACGGACTGAGCGGCGCTGACCTAACACCGACTGCGACGGGCCAGGACCTCTTGCTCGTTCGATACGGAGCTTCGGGGAACTACATACAGGGCATCACGTTCAATGGAACTGACACCCTATTCGCAGGCACATCGAGCGTCGGCATGGACGACGGAGTCATTATCGGCGGAACATACAGCGGGGCCTTGATCCTCGGAGGCAACGCTGCTCCGTCAGCTGGTCTCTCGGACACTTTCCTGTTTAAGATTTCTGCGGACGGCGCACTTCAATGGTCCAAAAAATCAGGGGGCACGCAAAATGACTTCCTGAACGCAGTAAAAATCGGCGAGTGCGGTAACATCTTCGGAACGGCCGGGTTCAACGGCTCCGCGAACTTCGGTGGTGGAAGCCTCACCAGCAACGGTGGTCAGGACATCGCAGTTCTCAAATATCGCCAGTAGGCATTACACCCCAATCTCAGCCAGCCCACCCCTCCCCCAGTCGCGCAACCCCTCTTCACGCGACTCCCCTCCCCGAGCGCGCGGATCCCCCTCCCGCGCGCTCGCCAGGCCGGCCCGACCACTAAGGATTCGACAAGAAGACGAACAGCTTTCCGGGATCGTTCGATGCCGCAGCGAGATCCGGCACGCCGTCCCCATTGAGCTCGAGGAACGCGAGGGCGGCGTCGTCGGCGTACATGCGCACGGTGGTCTCGAATTCGAGGTTGCCGTCGTTCTGTTGGATGTACAGCGTGCCGCTGGTCCCCCTCGTGACGATGTCGACGTCGCCGTCCGCGTCGACGTCGTGCAAGAGCCCGAAGTCCGCGGCGCCGGGCACCGTGGGCATTCGATGGAGCGTGCCTGCGTCGTTGATGAATAAGTCCGTCCCGCCGAAATTGCCATTTTGGAACATGGCGAGATCGAGGTCGCCATCATTGTCGACGTCACCGAAATCGATAGCGCGGTAGTGGAGCTCGGTCGACTCATCCGTCCGGGTGAACGAGCGCCCGTCGAGCTCGAGGATGATGAACCCTGTCGCGCCGTCGTAGGCGAGCGCAATATCCAAATCGCCGTCGGCGCCCGCGTCGAACACCCCGATACCGGTCACGTACGAGTCGAAGAGGTGTTCCACCGAATCGACGAAATGACCGTCGCCGAGGCCCCACGAGATACGAATGCCGTCTTCGATCGTCGCGATGAGGTCGACGTGTCCGTCGGCGTCGAGGTCCTGCAAGAGCGACGGGGCAGACTCGGGCATCGTCGATAGGACCGAGGTCTCGAGCGGCGCCGACGCGCTGCCGAAAAACGCCTGCAATTGGCCGTCCTGACGGTGAATGACGACGTCACCGAGGCCGTCACCGTTCACGTCGCCGACGGCGCCGCCGTCAAACGAGTCGCCGAGCGGAACCGAGACGCCCTCGAAGCCCGAGCCGTCCTGCAGGTGAATCATGACTTCTCGCCCGAACACGACGAGATCCTCGTCGCCGTCACCATCCACATCCGTCGGCTCGGCCTTTTCTGGGTATCGCGCGCTGTCGAATTGATTGGGATAGCGGTACGTGCTTGTCGCCGGATCGAACGGAAGCACGGTCACGGTGGAGAAGTCGTACGAGGTGACGACAGCATCGGGATGACCGTCACCGGTCATATCGACGAGATCGGCGGCGGCGGCGTCCGGAACGTCGATGAAGGACGTCGGCTCCTCCGCGATGTAGCCCGACGCGATATCGAACACTTCCAGCGTGTGCTCGATGTCGAAAGCAACGATCTCGGCTGACTCGTCGCCGTCGACATTGACGAGCGCCGGGAAGCTTCCCGTATCGCTGAACCCCTGCGTGACCTCGAAGGTGCCTTGCCCATCATTGACGAGCAGCGCCGAGCTGGGCCCCGCGACCGCGTCGGTCACGGCGAGGAGATCGATATCACCGTCACCGTCGCTGTCGCCGGCCGTGACCCCCTCCAAGAGCTCACTGAAGGGTTCGTATAGAGTCTCCGAGAACGAGCCCTGCCCGTCATTGAGCAATACCGACGCGCCGTGGGGGACGGCGGCGGCAAGGTCGAGCTTCCCGTCACCATCGAGATCCGCGGCCTCGAGGAACAACACCGAACGACTCACGGCGATGGATTGCGGATCGGAAAGACCATCCGCGGAGCCGCGCCACAGGAGGAGCTCCTCACCGCCGGGTGAGCCGACCACGTCACCCACGCCGTCGCCGTCGAAATCGCCGCCCACCACGGGACCATCACCGAACGTGAGCGAATCGACGGCGAGAAAGTGCCCCTGCCCGTCGTTCTCGAACGCAGTGAAATAGAAGCCTTCGCCGGTCTGATTGAAGACGACGTCCAGATCCCCGTCACCATCCATATCGGTGAGCGCAATGTTGTCGCGGCCGGTCTTGGTTGCATCGGCATAGCGTCGGAACAGCCTGAGATGTCCTGCGCCATCGCCGAGAAGCACGCCGATCGACGCGTCTTGGCCATACCCGACGACCACGTCGAGATTCCCGTCGCCATTGAGGTCGCCGATCGCATGCGTAATGGGGTGATCACCCGCCGAGAACGAGGGCGAATTGCCGAAGCAGATCTCACCGGGATCGACGACCCCATTGCCGCAAGTGGTGGGGGCGTCGTCACAGAGCTCCCCCGGCTGAACGACGCCGTCTTCGCAGCTGGACGGTGGACCCGCGCCGCTGCCGCCTGCATCGACCCCCCCACCGTCGCCTTGGCCGCCTTGTCCGCCGGTGCCGTCGTCTCCGCACCCGACCTCGATCAGGACGAGCGCGACGCACGTGAAGAAGAAGCCCCTGTTCATCGATTGCTCCCCTCGAGCCTCGACGCCATTCGCAATGGACGCGCCAATGCTGCTCTTTGTGAATCGACCGCGATGAGCCGCATTGCCACTCGATGACCACGTGAATCGGGCTACGCACGACGCACGGGCTACGCGGACGAGCTCGATTGGGTGTGAACGCTCTCTGGCGTCGGATCGGTACGATCGCTCGGCCGTCGTCGCCCACACCGGCGGCCCATGTGCGACTCGGTGATACGAGCTCTCAAAGCACGACGGATCCTCGGCAAAATCAAACGATGTGGCAGGACGCCTCGGCAACCGTCTTGAGAAGAGGAGCTATCTCGCGGTAATTTTTCAGGTTCATGCTGCCGAAGCTTTGTGCGCTGCTCGCCTTCGTCACGATCACGGTGGGTTTGCATCGCGTTTCATTCGCCGCCCCGCTCGTCATCGATGGGTCCGTTCCGGCCCAAGCCACTTGCCCGGGTGGAACGCCCGTCGACAGCTCGTGTGCGATCAACGCGACCACATCGTTGAACCGCGGATGTCGCTATGGAGGCGAGCACACGTTCGACTCCATCGAGGTGAAGAACGGCGGCTGGATTTGCGCTGTCCCGTTCGACGGGACCGACAAGGCCACGACCGGGAATGTCGTCCTCAAGTCGGAGACGACCATCGTTGTCGACGCGACGAGCCGCATCACGGCGAAGGGCGGCGGCTATCGAGGTGTGCGGTGCGGTGAGGGTGAAGGGCCGACGGCGGCGGCGGGCGGCCGAGGCGGCTGCTCGGTGCTCGACTCCGGCGGCGGCGGCGCCCATTTCGGCAACGGCGGCCGCGGCACCAAAGACTGCACGATCGTCGCGCCCGCGACGAGCTGCCAATTCCCACAAGAATGGGAAGAAGACTGCGGTGATTTGAATGCCGCCGGAAACGCGTGCGTCAGCGCCTCGGACCCGCTCTACCCGGTCTGTTATGGCACGACCAACGGCGCCGACGGCGCGGGCAACGCGACGCCGAGCGTCGCCGGCCAGTCTTTTCGACACAACATCTACGAGGAAGAGTTCGGCGCCGCCGGCGGCGACAAAGGTTGCCGCGACGGCGACGGCTTCGGCGGGCAGCGCGCAGGTCGAGGCGGCGGTAGGGTCGTATTGTTCGCGGCGAATGCGACGCTCGACGGCTCAATCATAATCGCCGGCCGCGTAAACGCGGACGGCCATCGCGGGTGCGCCTCGGAAAATGACTCTGCCGGTGGTGGAGCCGGCGGCACCATTCTTCTCGTCGGCGACCATGTCAACGTGACGTCGACGGCACGCGTCAGCGCCCACGGCGGACGCGGCGGCGACTCGCAGCCCAAGTGTCTGCCTTGCTCCACCGCGGCCGATTGCGGCACCGGCCAATCGTGCAATGCCGGCCGCTGCTCGCCGTGCAATTGCACGCCCTGTACGAGCAACGCGCAATGCGACGCGCTCCTCGGTCAAACCTGCAAGAACCTCGGAGGCGATCTCGGCAGCGTCTGCGCGAACGCGGCGAACCAATGTTCACCTTGGGATCCGGGAGAGAACGACGCCGAGTGCCGCGCCACACAGAACAACGGCCTTTGCGACGATTGCGGTGGCGGCGGTGGCGGCGGCATCATCAACGTCCAATCGCGGACCTCGGACATCGATCCGCTCGCCGTATTCGATGTTCGCGGCGCGCCCGGCGGCATTTGCCCGATTTGCGCGGGTGAAGCGGGCGGCGGCGCAGGCGAGCTGCAGATCGACGGCGGCTATTCGGGCGAGGTCTGTGACGGCTACGACAACGATTTCGACGGCGCCGTCGACGAAGGCCTCGGACAGACGATTTGTCCCGACGGCTCCACCATCGATGTCTGCGTCGGCGGCGAGCCCCAGCTCTGCGACTATTCCGACCCGACGCCCTGCCTCGTCCAAGCGAGCGACGCGCGCCCGCGTTTTGCGATCGTCGTCGACACCTCCGGCTCGATGCTCAACGACCTCGCGGGGTACCCGACGTTCGGTGACGGTTCGCTGCTGTACCCGGGTGTCGATACCGCGAGCGACGCCGACGCGATCGCCGGTAACAACGCGCGGCTCTACGTCGCGAAGCAGGCATTGACCGACGTCCTCTCCGCCTTTCCCGAGAGCGACTACGCGCTCGCCCGGTATTACCAGGACGTCGGCGTCAACCGGTCGTGCCAGACCGCATCCAACTTCGAATGTGCGGCTAGCTGCTGCTCGTACGACGACCCGACGGACAACGTCCCGCCCGGATACCCGACGACCCATCCGGACAACACCTGTGTGCTCTCCTCGATTTATCCCGGGGCAGGATATCCGGCCGTCTCCGACTTCACCGGGAACATCGACGTCGGTTGGCAGCCGGAGGCTTCCGAATCACCACCAACGAGCGACTGCATCAACTACGCCGGCTCGTGCGGCCCACCTCGGCGAGGGGCGCAGGTACTCGTCGGCTTCGACGAGAGCATCAATCGGTATTTGGCGTGGCTCGACGGAGTCGAGGACGACGATGCGACGTTCGATCCGACGACGGTATCGGGCGATCACTGCCCGAACGGCAACTGCGAGCTGCGCGGAACGGGGCCGACGCCGCTCGGCGGCGCGCTCGAGGCCACACACGACTATCTGACGCCGATCGTCTCGTGCGATACCGCGAAGGAGTGCCGATCATACTCGGTGATTCTTCTCACCGACGGGGCCGAGAGCTGCGAGGGCGACCCCGTCGGCGCGGCCGCCGCGCTCTTCGGGGGTATCGCGGGCAAACCCGTCCGCACCTACGTGATTGGGTTCTCCGTGCTCGGTTCGGAGCAGGCGCAGCTCAATGCGATTGCCTCCGCCGGCGGGACCTCTCAGGCGTTCTTCGTCCAGACACAGAACGAGCTCGCCAATGCCCTCGCGCAGATCCTCGGCGAAAATCAGAAGTTCGAGCTCTGCAACGATCTCGACGACGATTGCGACACGCTGGTCGACGAGGATTTCCCGGAGAAGGGTCTGCCCTGCACCGACGGTGAGCTCGGCGTCTGCCTCGGTATCGGGAGCCTCGTGTGCTCCGCAGACGGCAGTGGCACCGAATGCGAATGGATCGACACCGGGGATCTTCCGAGCCCGGAGATCTGCAATCAACTCGACGACGACTGCGACGGGATGGTCGACGAGGACGATCAAGGATTGCCCCTGCCTTGCCCGAGCTGCGATCCGAGCCCCGAGATCTGCGACGGTGTGGACAACGATTGTGACCTCGCGATCGACGAGCAAGGCGACGTCGAAGAAAACCAACCCGACATCTTCGGACAGCCTTGTCAGGAGCCGGTCGCGCCGAACGATCAACCACCTTGCAGCGCCGGGACGGTGATCTGCATCAATGCGCAACCGATCTGCGTCGGCGCCGTGGGCCCGCAAGAGGAGCTGTGCGACGGCCAAGACACCGATTGCGACGGCGTGGCGGACGACCTCGCGCCGTGCCCGCGGGGCACCGACTGCATTCAAGGCAGCTGCTACACGCCCTGCAGCGCAGGCGAGTTTCCCTGTGCTCAGGGCTATGACTGCGTCGATGGTTATTGCTTCCCCTCCGAATGCGCAAACATCGAATGTGACCCCGGACAGGTCTGCCAAAATGGGGTTTGCGTCGATGCCCAGGGTGGCGGCGGCGAAGGCGGCACCAACGGACCAGGAAGTGGCGGCGCGGGAGGTGCCGGTCAAAACGGGGGCGCGCCGTCCGACGGCGGCGCCAACAATGACGAACGGTGGGGCCTCGCGACAGGCGGCGGCGGCTGCCGGACATCTGGATCCGCGCCCGGTCCGTGGGCGCTTTGGATTGCAGCGCTCATCGTCGCGACCGTCTGGACTCGTCGGGGGAACCGATGAAAACGACGACATTGGCGCTGCTCGCGCTCTTCGCCGTCGCTTGCAACGACCAGGCATATTGCTTCCTCGGTTGTGACGACGGCGGCGGCGGACAAGGCGCCGGAGGCGGGTCGGGCGGCTCGAACATCGGCGGCGAAGGCGCGGGCTTCACGACCACCGGCTTCGGCGGCGAAGGCGGGGAGGATTGCGGCGATACGTCGTCGAGCCTCGAGAACTGCGGCGCGTGCGGAACCCCGTGCGCGCTCGCGGGTGCGACCCCCGTCTGCGCCGACGGGCAATGCCTCATTCAGGCCTGCCTCGACGGTCAATACGACATCGACGGGGTCGACCAAAATGGCTGCGAGTACGTCTGCGCCGTGCCCAATCCTTCGCCGGAGCTCTGCGATGGAATCGACAACGACTGCGACGCGCTCGTCGACGCAGCCGACCCCGACCTCGTCGCACCGCTGGCCCTTTGCAATACGACGCCGGGGACACCGTGCGAGGACACGGCCATCGTCTGCAATGGGTCGACGGGATGGTCGTGCGAATACCCGCCGGAGGTGGAGACGATCGAAGGGTTCATCCGTGAGACGGAGACGCTCTGCGACGACCTCGACGGCAACTGCGACGGCTCGATCGACGAGTGGTTCACCGATCTCGGTGACGCCTGCGAAGACGCCGGCCTCGGCGTTTGCAAAGACTTCGGAATACGTGTCTGCGACGCCGCGAGCCCCCACCAGACGCGCTGCGATCTATCGGTTGCGCCCGACCCCGACGCGCCCGGACCGGAGCAATGCGACGCCCTCGACAACGACTGCAATGGGTTCGTCGACGATGCCCTGCCCGCCACGGCGTTCGATATGACGACGGTTCCGGGAGGGAGCGGTGTAAAGGTCGATCGATTCGAAGCGTCGCGGCCCGACGCGACGCTTTCGGCGCCCGGCATCGGTGAACAAGTCGCCTGTTCCAAAGGTTCGGTTCTGCCTTGGACCGGCGGAGGCTACGAGGAGGCGCGCGCCGCGTGCGAGGCGCGTGGACCGGGTTTTCGTCTCTGCACGCTCGCCGAGCTCGAGGACGCGTGCCGGGGCGCCGCCGACACCGACTACCCCTACGGGAATGCCTACGACGGGATGGCGTGCAACGGTGTGGACCGCAACGAAGGTGAAGCCGTCCCGACCGGCAGCATCGGGAGCTGCGCGGACGCCGGGGCGACCGGGTTCGACCTATCCGGCAACGTCGCCGAGTGGACCGCGACGCAGACGAACGCGCCGCTCGCGGCCCCGGGTCGCATCTTCGCATTGAGCGGGGGCTCCTACCTGTCCCCCGAGCTCGGCCTCGCGTGCAGCATCGACCTCGCGCCGCGCGCGCTGGAGACGACGCTGTTACCGAATATCGGCTTTCGTTGTTGCAAAGATCCGTAGTCGACGCGGCATCACTGAACGCGGGCAACTACCCGCTCGCACCCACAGCCACGAGGCCCCGGCGCGACGAGGCACGGCGCGCACCGTTTGCGCGTTGCGAAAAGTCTGCGGCGACAAGACCTGCGGCGACAAACCTGCGCGGACAAATGTTGACTTGATGACGAGTGCGATCTGGCTTCTCGTATCGAGTGCGTGTTAACGTGATATTGAATGCCATCTCATCGATCTGAGCCGCGCTGCACGACGACGACCTCGAAGCACTTCGTGGTCCGTTCGTTACCCGGCTTCACACTGATCGAGGTCATGGTGGTGGTCAGCATCATCGCCATCATGGCTGCCGTCGCGGCACCTTCGGTCATCCGGATCGTCCAGGACCGCAGGTCGCAGAGAGATGCGCTGGGCTTGTTAGCGATTCTCCAGGATGCACACGGGCGCGCGCTCGGTCGTGGCGCGGCGGTCATCGTCAGCTACAACGAGGCGCCGACCGGCGGCATCGACACGGTCGATATCCGTGAGTCTTTGCAAGACATCGACGGCGTCGCTCCTACAGGCGACTTACCGAACCCTTCGTGCTCGTCAGGACAGGGCTCCGGCGTCCTCGCGTTCTGGCAGTCCGGTGCCCGTGAGCGGCCGACGGACGTATCCCTGAATTTAGGTGGCCAATCGGGGATCTTCGTCGTGCCGACGGCATCGACGCAGCGACTCTGTTTCACGCCGCGCGGCGAGACGCGCATCAAGACGAGCACCGGTTGGGCCAGGATGACGGATTCGGCTCAATTCACCTTCACGTCGTCGACGACCGGGAACGCTCGATTCGTCTACTTGTACCCGAACGGCATCGCCCGCCTCCGAATCTGAAGAGAGCGAACCCTCACTGACCCGCACGGACCGCGCGCGCAGGTCCGGCTACACCATGGTCGAGGTAATGATGGGCTTGGCCATCCTCGCCGTCGGTGCAGTCGGGATTGTGTCCCTACAGCGATTTGCCGTCATGGGAACCATGACCAGCCGGCACATCACCAACGTCACCAACGCTACCGCTTCCATGCTCGAGCGGATGAGCGCAGAGGCGGTGCTCTGGACCGACAATTCGACGAGCTTGTCCGCCGCGACGATGCCGACGTTGGGGCCGGCGCTCGCCAACCAAGGTCAATGGCAGAGGCCCACGATTCGCGGCTTCTTGATCGACGGGAGCCCGATCGACGCCGACGCAGCAGCCGACAATGACCCCGTTGCCTATTGCTCGCACGTGCGGGCCGTCTTCTTGGGGAATCCGTCGGCGACGGGGCCCACCCAGGCGACGGCGGCGCGCGTCGAAGTGCGGAGCTTCTATGCGAAGACGGGCCGCTCGGTCGCACGCGAATGCCGCACGTGGACGGGCGACGCAGTCGAGGCGCTGTTCGACGGAACGCCGCAGTCCGCCGGCACGGTCACCCGCAATCGAAGTGAATACGGGACCATCTTCCTCTCCACGATCATCCGGAGAAACACGCAATGAGCGGCGGGCGAGTGGTCCCCCCGACCGGTACCGGTGCGCGACGTGGATTCACGGCGGTCGAGCTGATGGTCGCGATCACCTGCTCGTTGATCGTTTGCGCGGGCGCTTACACCCTGGCCAGCACCTCGCTCGAGATCTTCCAGCACGAAGCGCGCATGAACGCCGCGCAATTCTCGAATGCGACCGGGGCCAACAAGCTGGTCACCGACATCAAACGAGCCGGATTCATGACGAGCGCGGACGCGACGTCCGACGTCGGCGTTTGCGTTCGGCCGAGCGCGTCGAGCCCGCTCGGCCGCCTGCTCAAGGCGGCGAACGTCGAGGAAGGGACAGACGCAGCGACCTATGGCGCGACGTCGGCATTCGGCGGGTTGCCTGCGTATCCGGCATTGCCGGGCGAGGTCACCGATGCATTGACCAACGACCGGCACCCGGACCGGCTGCGCCTCACCGGCAACTATTCGATGACGGATCGCCTCAAGCTCGGCGCCGTCGATATCGCTGCCGGCAAAGTCGGTGTCGAGGTCGACCAGCTGGCGGTCCAACGCATCTTTCGCGACGCGCGGGATCCGCAGATCGCCGGGCCGGAGATCTGCGAGTTCTTCCGAGCCGGCACCGTGATTCGATTGGTGGATGCCGCGCACCGCGCGCGGTTCACCGAAATCGCCGCTTGCGTCGCGGAGGACAACAGCACGTCGCCGCCCACGAATTACGCCAAGGTGGTGCTGACCGCGACCGCCATTCCGTCCGGGGCCGCTTGCGGGGAGCTCACGGGTGGATACGTAAACCCGGTCGACATCATCGACTACGCGCCGATGCACCTCACCGCGGGCACGGCAACCACGCAGGGAATCGGGCCGAATCTCGCGACCCTCATGGACCAGGACGTCGCGGTGGCCGGAACGGTCGGCGACGGCAGCCGCCTCGCGCTCGTCCGTCGCGAGCTCTCTGCCGACGGATCGGTACGCCCCAATACGGCGCTCATCGTCGCGGACTACGTCGCGGATTTGAATTTCACGGCGCGCGCCGCGAACGACCCTTTGACGCCGAACGTGCTCACCCCCGTCGCATTCGACGCCGTCGGAGCCGTCCCGGAGAATCGCATTCGCACGCTCGGCGTGCGCCTCTCCACCCGGACGAGGAACCCCGACCGCGCCGTCGCGCCGCCGGTGCCGGCTCGAAACCAGCCGATCACGCGGTTCAACGTGTTTCCGAGCGCCGCGACCAACCGCACCAAGTGGGCACGCGTGCGCACCATTTATGTCGAAGCCAACCTCCAGAACCTGCTCGGCGCAACGCCTTGGTGAACCGATGAGACATCGATTGTCGAAGCGTCCCCGGCGCGGAATGACGGTCTTCGTCGTCCTCCTCGTGATTGCGATGTTGGGCGCCCTCGGCCTCTTCGCGGCTCGTTCGTCCCAGCTCGGCGTCACCAACGCGGGCCGGTACAGGCAAATGGTGCAAACGCACTACATCGCCGAGGCGGGTCTTCAAGGAGCCGTCTCGGAGATCGATCTCGATCCAGGTGGAAACCTCGATCGACTCCACGGCTCGACGCCTCCGAGGGTCGTCACCGCGGGCCAATATCCCTGCAAAGAGATCCCCTGGAGCCCGACGTCCGCGACGTTCAAGCCGGCGTCCACCCAATGCCTGCGTGTCGGGCTCGACTCGATTCAGGCGTCGGCGCGCACGCGATCGGGTGTCCCCACGCTGGAGGTTTTCGAGAAGAAGGGCGCCCTCGGAACGGGTGAATCGCGCCCCGGGAGCTTCGGCATGGCGAACATCGCCGGCAACTTCGTCGTCGAGATCACCGACGAACGTCCCGTGATTCCGCCGCCGCCCGGCATGCCAATCGGCGGCGGCGGCGGAAGCACCATGCGGTTCAAGGCCATTTCGGCGCGCTCGACCGGTCAAATCATTCCCACCGACGACGCCGGAAACGTTCTGCCGCCCACATCGGACACCTACAAATATGCAACGAGCATCGAGGTCATCCGTGCAGAAATTATCGTCGGCCCTGTCCCGTGACGCGTCGGTTGTCGAGAGTCGGGTTTCGTCGAGCCAGAGGTACGGAGGCCATCGTGTCCGCAGCGAGCAGATACTTCTCAGCTAGAACCGTTATTCCGGCGCTGTTCGTTACCCTCGGGCTCGGCCACACGGCGACCGCTGCGCCACCGCCCACCGACGTCCGCGTCAAAAAGCCGAACGTGCTTTTGCTCGTCGACACCTCCGGCTCGATGGAGTGGGCGCTCGACGGGTCGAGCGCAAACTGCGGCGCCGGAGACAAGAGCCGTTGGGCCATTCTGACCGAGACGCTGACGGGCACCATCAACGACCTCGAATGCTCGTCGAGCGTGCCTATCCAATCCAATCAGTGTCGCCCGTTCCTCAACGGCGACAACCAGATGCAAGCTGCATACACCGCCTACCCGATGGGGTGGCCGCAGCTCACGAACGGTAACGACGAGGCGAAAGACGCGGTCGTCTTTTGCTCGTTGAACGGCAGCTACAACAAATGCACCTTCTCGGGCTGGACGCCCGGGCACGTCTGCAAGAACAAGCACAATGAATGGGACCAGGTCGAAGATGGTCTCCTCGACAGCTTCTCGCGGCAGCTTCGCTTCGGCTTGATGACGTTCGACTCGCTGTCGACGATCCCCACGTCGCACGAAGATCCGCTCAAATGGGGACGCGCGTACAACGACGTACTGGGCAATGCGTCGTTCGGCGGGCCGGACTACTGCCAGAGCGCGACGCAAGGTCAGCTCTGCACCTTGAACGGGACGTACACCTGGAACGGCAATCCGAGCTATGGGCCCGAGCAGTACAGCTATTGGTTCCGCGATCCGAGCAACTCTTGGCTCAACGGCGGGCGTGCGGGCTACACGCAGCAGGTCAGGACATCCCACCCGATCAGCTACCTACTCAATCCGGTGCGGATCACCGCGATGACCGATCGCTGGACGACGGAGACACATATCGACATCGGCGCTCGCAACCCGAACGCGCGGCCGAACCTGGGCCGCCTCATCGGATTCGGGCCTTCCGATTGGGACGTCTCCAATCCTTCGGTGACCGGTTGTGCCTCGGAAGACGATTGCACCGCGCGCCACAACGACATGGTGCAAAAGGCCATCATCGGCGTCTCGCAGAACCTCCAGCACTCGACGCCGCTCGGCGCTTTCATGCGTGACGCGCGCGACTTCATCCTCAACGACGACGCGAGCGTCGGCGTCCACGTCCCGCACAAATACAACGTAAACCCGAGCACGACGTCGGCGGTCGCGGGGAAGCTCGGCGTGAAGCTGGACCCGTATTATACGCACGCCGCCCAATGCCGAAAAACAGCGGCGATTCTGGTTACCGACGGCAACCCGACGAACGACATCAATCAGAAGCCATCGTTCTATGCGAACGAGCTCTTGTCGACGAAGGGCGTCAAGACGTACGTCGTCGGCGTCGCCGTCGACAAGGCGAAATGGAGCCCGACCGGCTTGCCGGCCTCCGCCATTACGCAGGATTGTAAGGCGCTCACCGCGTCGGCTTTCGGCGCCGGGCAGATGTGTGAGCCGGACGCGAGCGACCCCATGGGTCTTCGCTGGAAGTACGCGGAGGTCGCGCGCAACAGCCCACTTTCGGGTGCCGACCCCGAGCGCATCGAGGCTTGTTGCGTTCTGTTGCAGACGGCGGTCGAGGGCGGAACGAGCAAGCCCTTCTTCCCGTCGGACCAGGCGCAGCTCAAACAGGAGTTCAACAAGATCCTCTCGGCGGTCGCAGGCGGAACGTTGAGCCGCACCATTCCGGTCTTCGCTTCGGCCCCCACGTCCTTCAATGCGCAATCGAATCCCTCGCCGAACGCGCCGGGTGCGTATTTCGAGCTTCGCTCGTCGATCGAGGTGACCCAGAACGACACGCTCTGGCGAGGTCATCTCGAGCGTGTCCGCTATGCGTGCGATGCGGCGAGCTCGGTGCCGACGATTCAAACCGTCGACCCGAACAAGGGCGATCGATTCGAGGAGAACATCAATGGTCAGCCGGCGACGCGGAAGTTCTTCACCGTCGTGCCGCTCGCGACCAACTTCAATACCAAGGATCTGGTCGGGTCTCTTCGGCCGACCACGACCGGCACGTACCCGAACTCGCACGACGGATTGTTCAAGACGGGCGGGTCCAAGCTCGGTGACTTCAAGCGATTCGGCAATGCCGCTTCGACCGGCAACGACGCGCTCCGCACGATTGGCAGCTTCGCGAGCGAGATCGATACCGGCATTGCCGGTGTGCCCGACCCGGATCAGGTCCTCGGTCTCAAAGCGACCGACGCTTCCACGTGCCAGTCGGTCACCGGGACGAACAACCTGAAGACCTGCGCGGACCGTGCCCTGCAATGGTACGGCGGCGCGACGACCCCGCCGGGGACGACCCCGTCGCGTGTGTCGTCGAGCGCGAGGTGCGCTTCGGGCTTCTGCAGCGCATTCGGAGCCGTTTATCGTTCGTCGCCGATCATCGTCCCGCCGCCACAACCGTCGGAGAGCGACGATCAAAACTTCGGACGCATCCGAAGCGACGGGTCGGAGTCGTTCTTCGAGCGGTACCAAACACGCCCCACGATGGTTTATGCCCAGACGGTCGACGGGATGCTGCACGCATTCGTCATGACGATGAACGACTTCGACGGCGGCGGGCTCGATTTCGACCCGCCGGAGGTGCCCGTCGTCAACTCGCTCGCCAACAACGAGCTGTGGAGCTTCATCCCCCCGGCCGTGTTGCCGTCGATTTGGCCGAACTTCAACGCGCACGTGCGGTTGACGGACGGGCAGCTCGCGTGGGGGAACGTCGTCTTCGAGCGGCCTTATGGCAACTTCGGCGGGGCGAGCGCCGCGGACACCACGAACTGGCAATACAATACAGTGGTCGTCGCAGCGAGCGGTCCGTCCGCGCTCGGCGGTTTCTATTACGCGCTCGATGTGACGAATCCGCTGAAACCGCGGTTCTTGTGGCAGCTCAGCTATGCCGGAAACGATTCCAACGGCGAGCCGCTCGACAGGCTCTTCGGCGCGAGTGCGCCGGGCGCCGCCATCACGCACATTCGGTACCTCGAAAAGGATGGCCGGCAAAAGCTCCTCGCCGTGGCCGTGCTGCCAGGCGGTGTGTCTTCGGACAGCCCACCCGGCACGGTTCGCGATCGCAAGCTCGAATCTGCCGGAATCAACTATTGGCAAGGAACGAACCGCGCGCCGCGCGAGAAGATCCGCGATTGGCAAGACGGCGATCCGTCGCGCAGTCTCACGATCGTGGAGCTCTCGACCGGCCGGATTCTCGGTCGGCTCGTCGGCAACGTTGCCGACAACCCCCGCAGCGCAAGCGCGCCGAACGACATGACCCGCACGGGCCTCGACGCGTGGGTGCAGCCGTCGCAGGCGATGTTCGACAGCCCGATCACGGGGATTCCGGCGCCGTACCCGACCGGGGTCGGCGCCGTCGCGGAGCGTATCTACGTGGGCGATGCCGACGGTACGCTATGGCGCGTCGACGTCTCGAATCCGGACCCCCGGCAATGGAAGACGCGCATCGCATTCGACGGGTACAGCGCGGGCTCCCCCGGCGCCTCCACGCTCCGTGACGCGTACGTTCCGGCCGGTCCGGGCGCGGGTAATCGACTCAACAACGGCGCCACGGACACGCAGGCCGCGACCATGGGGCAACCGATTCAGACTGCGCCGCTGCTGTCGCTCGACGCCCTCGGCAACGTCGTCGTCACCTTCTCGACCGGCGACCAGGAGTCGTTCAACACGATCGCACCGGGCATGGTCAACGTGCTCGCGAGCTTCTCCGACGAGTTCATCGGCCTCGGCCCCTCCGGGCCGGATTTTCAGCCGACGCTCTCTGCGACCAAAGGCGTCGAGATGGCATTCAAAGACGGCGGCCGCGTGACCGGCCCAATCAACCTCTTCGACGGCCAGCTCTACTTTGCATACTTCGTCCCGAACGACGTCGACCCCTGCGTGAACGGATCGGGCGGTCTGTGCGGCGTTCGATACGACAGCCGCACCGCATTCGTGCCCGACGCGACCGTGGACTTGAATGGCACCGGCGGCCCGGATCGTTGCATTCAATTCACGCAGGGTGAGGTCGTCTTCGGCATCTCCATCAACCTTGCGCCGTCGTGCAGCGTTTCGGAGGCGAACTACACGGATTCGTGGCTCGGCGGCCAATACCGGACCACGACCCAATCGAACCTCGGGCAATACCGCCTCTCCTATCAAACCGGGCAAGGCGGCTCCGGCCAAAACGGCGCGGTCACGAAGAGCTCGTCCGTCGTATTGCCGACACCGAAGTCGCGGACCAAGGTGCGCAGCTGGGTGAGCGTCGTCGAATGAAGCACCACCATTATCGATTGGTTGCGACCCGCGGGGCGCGGCTCGTCGGCGCGTTGTGCCTGGCCGTCTTTGCCGGCTGCGACGGGCCCGCCGAGCCTGCCCCGTCGTCCGCGCCGATGCTGGCGCCGACGGATCTCGTCGACGACGAATCGCTCGCGGAAGGCACCATCGACGCATTCGGCATGAAGCTGCCATTCGGCACGTCGATTACGACGCAGACACCGGACTCGATAGCCGCGGACGTGCCATTCCCCGCCGACTCGGTGGTTTCGTACGTGCGCGCGCGCGTCGATGCCGCTCAGGTGGAGACATCGGCCGAAGCGACGGTGTTTCGAGTCGCGACCGTAAAAGCGAGCGGCTCGCTCGCGCGCTTTCTCGTGGTCGTGAAGCGGGACGGACCCATGACGAAACTGTCAATCGTGCGCGACTCGGCTGCGACGGCCGATGTGTTGCCTCCACCGCCGGCCATCCGGCCCGTGGCTGAGCCTTCCGCGGCGGCGGAGGGGACGGAGGCTGAGACGGCGGCGCGGGTGGGGAATGCGGAGCGGTTGGTGGCGCCGCATTGAGGGGGGTTGGGGAGGGGTACGGGCATTTCCGCGGGGCGATTGCGACGATCGACGGGCGACGGGCGACGGCGACATGCGACGGCGACATGCGACGGGTGACGGCGACCGGTGACGGGAACAGCGACGACGACGGCCCGAAGGGGAGCCGCTGGCGAAGTGTGGACCGATCTCGGGGTCTCGATTCGAGCGCCCCCACTTCGGTCCGCGTGCCCGGGCTCGCGGGCGTCGCAAATCGCCGGGACTCGCCGCGAATTGCCGCCCAGCTGCAATTCCCGGCGAGAGCGGCGGGCGAGTTGGACATAACTGCGCACTCCGACTGCCCATTGCGGACCGATCCCTGCGATCTCGATTCGAGCGCCCCCACTTCGGTCCGCGCCGGCCGCAACGCAGCGCCCACGCGGCGAGCTCGCGCTCAGCGTCCAGAGCTCGTCGCTCGTCGCTCGTCAGGTCCCCAGCCGCCCCCTGGCAAACCGTCCCAACCCCTCGAGCGCCGAGCCGGGTAGCTCATGACCACCATTGTGCGCGACGAATTCGAGCTCGGCGCCAGCACCCTTCAGGATGTCGCGGAGCTCCTCCGCCAGAGAAAATGGGAGCAGTGGGTCGCGGCGGCCGTGGGTCTGGAGGGCATGAATGGTCTTGGCGCTGTTCTTCGCCGCCTCGGTCCAGCGGTCGCGACAGAGCAACGTTCCCGAGAAGATGACGAGGCCGGCGTAGGGGTTGTCGCCTGCATGGAGCGCAATCTCGGTCGTGACCATGGCGCCCTGCGAGAAGCCGCCGATGAGGGTGCGGCTTCGGTCGAGCTTGTGATGCGCTTCGAGCTCTTGGAGCGTGGTTTCGAGCGCGGCGCGCGCTTCGAGCAGGCCGTCGGGCATGGTGTTCGCCAGCTCGTCGCGACGACCGGCTTGGATGGCCTCCTGCAATCGCATCATGTCGATGGGCCACCACGCTCGTCCGGTCGTGCCGAAGCCCAGGTCGACGGCGAGCGGAGCCTCGGGGAAGAACCAGCGGGTGGAGCGGCCAGCCTCGATCTCACGCCACAGCGGGACGAGGTCGTTTCCGGGAGCGCCGAAGCCGTGGCAAAGGACGATCGCGGGGCCGTCGCCGCCGCCTTCGCGGTCGTCGCCTCCGGCGGTCCAGACGTCGAGATTGCCGACCTTGATTCGCTTCATGGCTCCACCGATTCGTGGACGGTTCGGAACAGGACGAGCGCGGGGGCCGGACCGTCATCGACCCGTAGCTCGAGGCGTGCTTTGCGCGACGTCTTACCACCGCAGATGCGCTGGCTGGCGACGAGCTTGCCTCGCCCGAGGACGTCTTTCTGGGTGACCTCGTCGACGAGGCGCACGTCGATGCCGGAGCCGGCGTCGAGCGCGACGAACACTTCGGTGCACGTGCCTTGTGCGACGACGAAGCTCGAGGTGTGAAGCTTCGCTTCTTCGAGATCGATGGCTCGCGCATCCTCCATCGCGGTCGGGGCGACGACCTCTGCACCGAGCAATCGGTCGAGGAGGCGCCCAGCTGCGGCGGGGCGCTTCGAGATCTCCGGGGGGAGCGTCTTCCACGTGCGCTGGTCGACGACGAATGGCCCGGGCCTCCCGCGCGACTCGACGTCGATCCGCGCCGCGCGCGCGGCGCCGCACGTGTAGAGCGTTGTCCGGGCCGAGCCTTCGCTCTCGGCGAGGAGCGCGCCGTCGGAAGCCCAGAGCGCCGCGGCGACGGGCCCGAGCGGCTTGCCTGCGAGGACATCGAGCCTCGTGCAGCCGGCCATCAGTTTGAGGTCCAACGATGTGCGGCTGCCGAGCCTCGCCTCGCCGGCGCCCGCGGGCGCGGCTTTTCCCCATGAGGAGTCCGCGACCTTGGCGAGATCAGAACGCGCGTGCTCCGCCGTCTGATCCTGCGAGACGCGCTCGATGCGCGTGGGCTCCGCGATCTCCGAAATGGTGCCCTTCGGCGATCGCCCGACGACGAACGCGGCGAGCCCGGAGCCGCCACGCGGGCGCGCCGCAATGGTGATGTCGTCGCCGGCCTCGGAGCAGAGGAGCATCGAGCGATCGCGGCCCTCGGGCCATGCGCGCGCGATGACGCGCCCGTTGTCGGACTCCGCGACGACGTCGAGGCTCGGTACGTCTTCGGTCGGGATGACGAGGACGTCGAGACACCGGCCCGGATCGATGGTGACCGTCGTGCGCGTCGCCGCGCGCGAGTCGACCAGCGTCGCGAAACGACGGACGTCCTCCCAGGTCGAGCCGATCGCGCGGCGGTGCGTCGCGATCTTGTTCTCGAGCCCGGGCCAGCTCTCGAGCCGACCGGTGTCTTCGCCGACGGTCCTCGCGCCGATCGCGCTCGCCGCCCGGGGCGCCTCGTCAGGCGCGACTTCTTGTGCGCCGATCGCGACGAGACCGGCACCGCTCGCGACGCGTGCCGTGACGTAGACGCGACCTGGGATCGGCGGGCACAGGACGAACGCGGCGTCGCGCGACTCGGACTCGTCGGAGCCGAGCGGCGAGCCGTCGTCCGCGTAGCCGAACAGATCGAGGTCGGAGAGGCCCTTCGAGCCGCGCGCATAGATGAGCACGCAGCGATCTTTCGGCAGCGTGAGGAAACCTCCGATGCGGTCGCCCTCCGACGCGATGCCTTCGGCGACCACGACCAGGGGCGACGCACCCGCGCGTGCGGCCTTGTCTGCGAGCTCGCCGAGGAGCGCACCTGCATTGGCCGGAGGCTCCGCCACGGCGAGCGGAGGGCTCGGCGACGGGCAAGCGGGCTCGGACGTGCACGACGCCGCGAGAACGGCGAGGACGACGGCGCTGCCGCGAACGTCGTGAGGCGTCATTTCGAGGCGCCGAGGAGCCATAGCGACAGCACCCATCCCACGCCGAGGCCCGGCGCGTCGACACGAAGACGCGCACCGTCGGAAGTGCTCGCGCAGAACGATACGGCGGCGCTGTCCGTGCCGGGCGGCACCTCTTCCGTCGCCGACCGCGGCGAGGTCTGAACGAACAGGCGCATCCCACGCGGCGTGCCGCGCATGACGCCGAGCGCCGCGACGTAACAGCGGCCCGGCTCCGTCGGGATCGACGTGGTCATCGAGCCGTGAGCGCCCGTCGTCTCGAAGATGGGAGCGGTGTCCGGCCCGCGCCGCAGCCGTTTTCGTACGGCGGCGGCGAGCCCCGCTTGCGCCCGATCGCCGAAATGGTCAGGGATGCCTTTCGGAAGCGGAAACAGTGCGTCGAGCACGAGCACGCGCGACTTCGGTGGGGCGCCGCTGAACACGATCGGGATCTCGGTGGTGCTGCCTACGCAGACGTCGAGACGGGCATCGGGTGCCTCACCGCGGTCACGAACGATCGTCGCGCCGCCGCCTTCCACACGCAGCTCGGCGTCGAGGTCGACACGACCATCGTTGTCGGTCGCGTCGGCCATCACGTGGAAGCGATGGCACCCGTCGACCGCCTTGATCTTCACGAGCCCGAGACCATTGGCCTCGGCGCGGCCTTCGATCGCGAGGACGTTCGTCGCGCCGTCGGCGCGCGCGGCTGCGTCGGCGCGCTGGCGCCGATCAGCCAGCGAAGAAACCGACAGCAGCGGCCCGACTTCACCCCGCGGGGCGCTCGGCCCGGCGCTGCGACCGATCGCATCCGTGACGTCTTCGGCGACCGCGTCACCATGCGCGACGCGCACCTCGAGCGCGCCGCGCGCCGACGTCATCCGAAGGTACACGCGGGCGATCTCTCCGCCACAACCGCTGAGCTGCAGGACACCGGCGGTCGACTCGAACCGGCGCTCGCTCCGTGGGGCTTGAAGCGCGGCGATCAGATCGTCGGCGTCGTCCTGCGCGGAGCCGGTAACGGCGGAGAACGTCACGTTGCGCGCCGCGGTCACGATCACCGAACGGCATTTGCCGCCCGTCGTCTCCGGGACGGCGACGACATGACCTTCCTCGACGAAGAGCGTCTCTTTGCGCGCGAGCTCGAGCCCACCGGCGGTGAGCGCCGCCTCGATTTTTGCTGCGTCGTCGGCGAGATCGGCGAGGGCGGGTCGCGCGGCGAACAAGCTCGAAAGAGCTACCGCCCAGATGCTCGCTCGCTTCACGCCGGCCACTCTACACGATTCAACCCATCGCTCAGCCGAGTTGACCGGAAAACCGAGCTCCGAGCCCGGCTCCGAGGCAAGCCGTATGCATCGAAACGATGATTGATGGCCGGGGTGACGACGTCTCTGCCACAGGCGGGTCGTGCCCTGCCGGAGATCGTCGCTGTGGCGGTGAAGGACCCGACACAGCACGCTGTGCTCCTTCGCACAGCGGATGCCATCGCGGATCCGAAATGGTCGACCCTTCGACTCGCGCGGTGGCTCACGATCGCCTCGACCTTGCCGGCGGGCACCATTGCGGTGGTGCACGGACATTTGACGGGCACCTTATCGGCTTGGCTGATCGCCGAGGCGACGGTCATCTTCGTCGGCTGCCCGCTCATCTTGCTTCTGCGTCACGCGCCGTGGAAGGTGCAGGCCAGCGTCATCTGCGTGACGTCGACGGCGATCGGCTGGCTCTCGTTCCATCACTACGGCCCGCTCCTCGGGGTGGGTCTGATCATCGCCGTCTCCTGCGCGCTCTGGACGGTGTTCTTCGGTCGGAACGGAATGGCCGGAGGCGTGTGCGCGACGCTCGCATTCTTCGCGGTCACGGCGTGGGCGAGCATGAACGGGATCGTGGACATATCGACGCGCTCGCCGGTGGTGCCACAGACGCCGGGCACGTGGTTCCGAATGTGGTTCACGATGGCGGGTACGCTCGTGTTCCTCAACGGCGTCGCGAATGCGGTGCTGACGCGGTACCGCGCGGCGGTCGAACGCGTCGAGCGTCAGCGGCGCCAGCTCGCGGTTTTGCTCGAGCGCGAGGAAACATCCCGCCGTGCGGCGGAAGAGGCGACGAAGCTCCGCGACGAGTTCATCGCGCTCGCGGCGCACGAGCTGCGCACACCGCTCACGTCTCTCAAGCTGCTCGTGCAGATGTTGCGAGCAAAGAAGCTGGAGGGCGATCTGCCGGCTGCAAAGCTCGAAGGTCAGGTCTCGCGCCTCGAGCGGCTCACCTGTTTCATGTTGGACGCCGCGCGGCTCGCGGCAGGGCAGCGCCCGCTCTCCTCGGAGCGCGTGGACATGGCGGAGGTCGCGCGCGCGACGATCGCGACGTTCGCCGACGCGCTCGCGCGATCGGGCTCGGCGCTCGAGCTCGACGCCCCGAAGCCCGTCGAGGGCGTGTGGGACCGCGAAGCCGTCGCGGAGATCGTCGCGAGCCTGCTCGACAACGCGGTCAAGTTCGGCAACGGCGCCCCTATCGATGTCACGGTTCGCAAGGTCGGCGACACCGCGACGCTCATCGTGCGCGATCGCGGCATCGGCATCGCCGAGGCGGAGCGCCGGCGGATCTTCGATCGGTTCTACCGCGAGGTTTCGTGGCGCGAGTACGGAGGTTTGGGCCTGGGCCTCTACGTCGCGCACCGATTCGTCGAGCTGCACGCAGGGACGATCCGCGTGGAGAGCGAGCCCGGCGCGGGCTCGACGTTCACCGTCGAGCTTCCCCTCCGCCCGACCAGCTGCGTCATGTCTTCGACGTGAGCGCTTGCTGGTCGCGCCGCCACCGCTCTTCGAGCTCGCTCCACGTCGGATAGTCGAGCCCCGCGATGCGCGGGGTCTCGACCTTCCACCCATGTGCGCGATCCCACGCCTCCCACGCCGGGATGCGGTGAGCGAGGCTCTCGGGCGCGCCGCCGTCGGAGTAATGGCAGGCCTCCCAATCCTTCTGCGATCGGACGAGCGGCCAGCCGCGCATCGCGAGCTCGAGCGCGAGCGTCCCCCAGGCGTCCCACGCGAGCTCCTCGAGTCGGCCGACACCGGCGTCGTCGCGCTCTTCGAGGATCAACCGATCACCTTCACGCCGCGCCGCGAGCAGCGTCACGAGGTGCCCATTCGAGGGCACCGAAAGCGAGGCCTGCGCGCCTTCGATTGCGACGATCGGCGCCGGATCGGAGACGCGAAACCGAAACTCGAGATCGCGCTTCCACATGCGGATCCACATGCCCATGCGGAGGTAACCGCGAACGGTGCGCTGCCACGTCCAGTTCGTATTGAGGCGCAGGCCGAGGTCCCGCTCCTCCAAGCGCTCCGCGACCTTCCGGAGCGCATCACGTCCGAGCCCTCGTCCGCGGAAGGTCGGGTAGACGTAGAGGCTCGCGATCCGCATGTTCAGCCCGCCCAGCGTGGAGCTCGCGAGCGCGATCGTGCCGGCGCGTTCATCGCCGTCGAGGATCCAACAGCAGCGCTCGTAGTCGCGTCGGTGCGGCAGATACTCCGGCTCCGTCGTTGCGCGCGAGCGCCACCACGCGCGGCCCGTCTCGTCGATGCCGCGCGGATCGGTGCCGTCACCGAGGCGATTTTCGGCGAACGAGGCCAAGTCGCAATCCGCCCACGCGCGTTCGTCGTGTCCGCCCATCTCGAGCGGCTCGAGAACACGCGCGTCGAAGAGCTCCTGGTGGAGCGCTGCCACGGCATCGTCGGTGAGCCCCCCGCCCCGCATGCCGGCACGAACGTACTGCAAGCCGTAGGGCCATGCACCCCCCCTGCACGGCGGTGCCCACGCGTTCGCGCGACGATGACGGCTGCGTCAGTGATGCGGTTTGCGCCAGCTGGTCTCGACGGTGATGTTGCCCGGCGCTTTGCAATAGAACATCACGCCGCGGTTGTTCACCTCGACGTCGGTCGACTCGACACCGGCGGCGGAGATCTTCGCGTGTTGCGCGCGGACTTCGTCGGGGTTGCCGACGAGAAAGCCGACGTGGAAATCCTTCGGGTACGACTCGCCCTCGGCGAGCCGTTGAAGGACGAGAACGAAGCCTTCGCGATCCGACAGGATGATGATCGCGGAAGAGTTTCGATTGCTCACGATCTCGAGGCCGTAGAGACGCTCGAAGAACGCGGCGGTCGCGGGCACGTCGGGGACTTGCAGATCCAGGTGGTTGAGTTTCATCGGAGGTTCCATTCGGTTCGGGCGGACACACGTGTTCCGCGCTGCCGTGGGACCTCACTCCACCGTGGAGGGATCAAGGGCTCCCGGGATTGGGAGTGGTCGGGGCTCACCGGACCGACCTGCCGTTTTTCGACGACGGCAGGGTGATCGATGATCGTAGCTTCGTCAACCTCGCATGCGTCGCGTCCCGAGCGAGCCGTCGCCGAACCGCTCGACGGGGCCCGCCGCGATCACGTCCAGGCCGAGCTCCGATGCACGAAGATGCGCGAGCGCGTCGCGCGGCACCGGATCGCCGGCGGCGTCGTCGAGGACGATCGCCGAGCGCGCGCCGAGGTTGCGCAGGACGGCGACCTGAAGGAGCGGGTCGTGATGCGCGTCGAGCGTCGGCAGCGGCGGGACGTCTTCGATGTGGAGCGCCGCGCCGAGCCCTCGCATCTCGCGGAAATGCTCCGCGCTCGCTCGCACCGCGGGATTGGAGGACGCGATGATGACCGCGAGCTTTCCACGAACCTCGAGCGCAATATCGAGCAATGCCTCGCGCTCCACGGAGAGTGGCTGGCGAAGCAACACGAACGCGGCGTTCAAGAAGCTCGTCTCTGCGAGGCGCTGCTCGACCTCGAAAAGCCGCGGCTCCGGCGCGGTTTGGATCGCCCCGGCGACATTGCGATCACCCTCCGCACCGACCCAAACCTCGCTCACGTCGAGGAGGAACGTGCGTCCCGATCGAGCGCTGAGCTCGATGACCGCGCCCCCGCTCGGCTCCGTCCCGTCGCTCGGTAGTGCCAACGTCCACCGCAGTGGCCACGCGACGCCGGACTCGAGGCGACCCTCTTTCGCAAGCTTGGTCGCATCCTTTTCGCCGAGTGGCCCGACGAGCGGGTAGAGCACGCCGAACGCGACGGCCTCGCAAAGTGCCTCTGTCGCGTCGTCGATCTCGATCCTCGCAATGGGTGGGTTTTCGGCACGTGAAGGAGCCGGCCCCAATCGCCGCGCCCATCCTCGCGCGGTCGTCGCCACGTCCTCGGCGGCGGCCGTGTACCCACGCTGTTCGATGACTTCCAGAATCGCCGCGAGACACGCGTCCACGGTCATTGCGCCGGTGTCGACGACGACGTCGGCATTGGTGGGCTCCTCGTACGGATCGGTCACGCCGGTGAAATGCTCGATCTCACCTTTGAGCGCCTTCCGATAAAGGCCCTTGGGATCCCGATCGGCGAGCGCCTCGATGGAGCATTTGCAATACACCTCGATGAACCGGCCGACGGCTCTGCGCTGCTCGTCGCGGACCTCGCGATAAGGGCTTATGGCTGCCGTGATTGCACAGGCGCCGGCACGCGCGAGGAGCTTTGCGACGTAGCCGATGCGTCGCACATTGGTGTCGCGATCGACGCGCGAGAAGCCGAGGCCCTTCGACAAGTGGGCGCGCATCTCGTCGCCGTCGAGGACCTCGACGTGGACGCCGCGCGACGTGAGCTCCGCCGCGAGCAAGGTCGCGAGCGTGCTTTTGCCGGCCCCCGAAAGACCGGTGAACCAAACGACGAAGCCTGCCACGTTACTCTCCCCGGCGAAGCGCGCGGCTCTCGCGGCGCACCTCAGTCGACCACGGTGAAGGGTGCTTCGACGAACGAGCGACCCTCCCAGACATACATTCGATGCTCTTCGATGCGCGGTCCTGCTTCGCCGCCGTAGACGCTCGTGACGAGGAACGCGAGCGGCCATTGTGGACCCGGACCGAGCCGGCACGGCCCACCTTCCGTCGCCGGGGGCTCGCCGAACGAGAGCACCGACGCGTCGGTGGCGCTGAAGTACGCGCCAGTGTCCAGGTGCGAGTGGTAGAGGATTTTCACCGGGCGCTCGAGGGCAGCACCCTTGCGCACGGCGTCGTCGAACTTCTTTTCGTTGAACGCGAAGAACGTTCGCGCATCGCGGAAGTACGTCTCGGGATCGAGCTTGTGCAGCTTGTTCGCGAGGTTCTCGATCGCGACGAGCTGGTCGCAAAGCGGCGCGGGATCGGCCGGGCCGACGATGTATCCACACGCCTCTTCGCCGGTCAGGTAGCGGGCCTTCACGTCCGCCTCCAAGGCGGAGAGCGCCGCGCGCGAGATCGCCACCTCTCCCCTCGCCCACGCCGGTGTTGCGTTGGTCACCATACGTATCGCCTCTCCCATTTCATCGGGGCGAAGTAGCGGTCGCCGCGATCGCAGACGATCGTGACGACACAGCCGCCCTCCCCTCGTTCGTGGAGTCGCTTTGCGATCTGGATCGCAGCGAACACGTTCGCACCCGACGAGTGGCCGACGTGCAGCGCCTCTTCGCTTGCGAGCCTGTCGGCCATCTCCCAGCCGTCTTCGGTCTCGACGCGCATCGTCTCGTCATAACCAGCAGCCGAATGAATGCCGGGGACGAGCGAGCTCGGCAGGTGCTTCAGACCCTCGAGGCCGTGGAGCGAATCCGACGGCTCGACCGCGACGCAGCGAACGGGTCTGTCGTGCTCGCGCAAGCGGCGTGACGTGCCCATGATCGTTCCGCTCGTTCCGATGCCGGCAACGAAATGGGTGATGCGATCGCCGACGGCGTCGAGGATCTCCGCGCCGGTGCCATGGTAGTGCGCGCCGGGGTTGTCGGGATTGGAGTATTGGTCCGGGTAGAAGTACTTCTCCGGATCTTTTTCGACGATCTTACGAACCAAGTGGATCGCGCCGTCCGACCCTTCCATCGGGTCGCTGAAGATGATCTCGGTGCCGAACGCGCGCGCGATGTCTTTGCGTGCCTGCGACACGTTCGACGGCATCACGAGCGCGACGCGAACGCCGAGCGCCGCACCGAACAACGAATACGCGACGCCGGTGTTGCCGCTCGTCGAGTCGATGAGGATCTTGTCGGAGGACAACCGGCCGTCCTCGAGCGCCCGCAACATCATGCGCGAAGCGGCGCGATCTTTGACGGAACCTCCGGGGTTCGCGAACTCGAGCTTCGCGTAGACCTCGACGCTCGGAGCCTCGCGCGCGACCTTCTCGAGGCGGAGCAGCGGCGTCTGTCCGACGGCCTCGACCACGCCCGAAAGCGGGCGCGAGCGCAAAAGACCCAGGCCGCGGCGTCCGAGCCAAGCGCTCACGGCTTGCGCTCCTCGTTCTCGACCGCGCGGTGAATCGCACGCAGCGCAGCGCGGGCACCGGCGAGCGCCTCGCTTGCTGCCGCGTCGACCACCCAACCTTCGCCCACGCCGGGATCGAGCGGCGCAGGCGCGTCCGAGATTGATCCGAAACCTGCGGCGACTGCGTAGAGACGCGCAACCTCGCTCGCGAAACCGTGGCCCGCTACCGGTGCATCGGAGGCGCAGATCGCGCGCTGACCGGCGTCGCCGATGCCGTCGACCAGGATCTGTCGCACGTAGAGCTCCGCGTCCATGCGGCGATCAGCCTCCGGCGATGGCCGGGACGATCGAGATGCGATCGCCGTTCTTGAGCTCGGTCTTCAGCCCCTCGAGGAAGCGAATGTCCTCGTCGCCGACGAAGATGTTGATGAACTTGCGCACGCCCTTCTCGTCGCAGAGGCGATCTTTGATGCCGGGGTATTTGCTCTCGAGATCGGCGATGACGTCGGCGACGGTCGCGCCGACCGCGGCGACCTCGTCGGCACCTTGGGTGAGCGTTCGCAGCGGGGTGGGGATTCGGACGATGGTTTCCATCTTGGCTCCTAGCGGTGTTCGGTGGCGGCTACGCCACCGACTTCAATCCTGACAGGCGTCGCCGGCGTATCGACCGGCCTCGAGACGCACGATGCGGTCGCTCGCGAGCGCGCCGCAGAGCTCGCACGTCGCGCGCGCGCGGAGTGGAACGCGACGGAGCGAATCACGGCGGCCGTCGTAGGTGTAGACCCAGCCGAACCCGCTCTCGTCGCCGCGCAGAATCCGAAGCGTGAGCTCGGCGGCGAGCGCACCCGCGACGCCACAAACGGGACCGACGACACCGGCCGTCGCGCAATCGGGCGCCGGACCCTCGGGGAGATCTTCGAATAGGCAGCGATAACAAGGGCGGCCACCCGCTGCGCTCGCGAGCACGGTCGCGTGCCAGCGCACGCTCGCCGAATGCACGATCGGCCGGCCGACGATGTTCGCCGCATCCGCACCGAGAAAACGCGAAGCGAAGTTGTCGGTCGCGTCGAGGACGACGTCGACGTCCCGAACGAGATCGATCGCCGTGTCCGGCAAGAGGCGGCCTCGATACGGAACGACGCGCAGCCCCGGTGCACGATCGGCGACGGCGCGCACGAGCGCGTCGAGCTTGTCCGTGCCTACGTCCCGATCCGAAAACAAGATCTGGCGGTGAAGGTTCGATCGCTCGACGACGTCGTCATCGGCCGCGACGATCTCGAAGGGTGGACAGGTGCCCGTCGCGTAGGCCTGCGCGAGCACGAGGGCCGCGGGGGAGCCGATGCCACCGGCCCCGACGAGCAACACGCGCTTCGTCACGACAGCTTTGCTCCGCGTGTGGAGGGCACGCTCTTCAGCTCCGAGAAGTGCTCTTCGAGGCTGAAGTAGCGCTCACCCGTGTCGCAGAGCACCGTCACCACGGTCGACGACGGGCCGAGCTCACGCGCGATGGCGAGCGCGGTGAACACGTTGGCGCCCGCGCTGATCCCGACGAGCAAGCCCTCGAGGCGCGACAATGCTTGTTTGGTGTCCCACGCGTCGCGATCGCTCACCGTGCGGACCTCGCTCACGACGGAGGCGTCGTAGTTCTTCGGAACGAAGCCCGCGGCGATGCCTTGGATCTTCGAGGGCCCTCGCTCACCGCGCGAGATCGTCGCGGAGCTCTCCGGCTCGACGGCGATGATGCGCGCCGAAGGATGTGCGCGCCGCAGTGCGCGGCCGACGCCGCTGACGGTACCACCCGTGCCCACCGCCGCGACGAACGCGTCGATGCGCCTACCCTCGAGCGAGGCGAGGATCTCCTCGGCGGTCGTCTCTTCGTGGCAGCGGGGGTTCGCGCCATTTTCGAACTGCGAAGGAACGAACGAGCCCGGCGTGCGCTTCGCGATGGCGATCGCCTCTTCGAGCGCACCGACCATTTGCTTTTCGGGATCCGTCAGGACGACCTGCGCACCGTACGCTTCGAGCAGCTGGCGGCGCTCGAGCGACATGCTCGCAGGCATCGTGAGGATGCAACGATAACCCTTGGCGGCGCAGACGATCGCGAGGCCGATGCCGGTGTTGCCGCTGGTCGGCTCGACGACGGTGCCACCCGCCGCGATGAGGCCGTCGCGCTCCGCGGCCTCGATCATCGCGAGGCAGATGCGATCTTTGACCGAGCCGCCGGGGCTCATGTGCTCGCACTTCGCGAAGACCTCACCGCGCACGACGTTCGCCCCGAGGCGCGCGACCTTCACGAGCGGTGTATCGCCGACGAGATCGAGGACGCTCGAAACGACGCCGGGACGCGCAGGCAGCGGCGGGAGCTTGCCGTCAGATCGCATACTCCGGCCCCTCCTCCGTGCGGCGTTTGCGCGCGACGCCGATCCGCTCGGCGCTCGAACACATGTCGGCGAGCGTGACGCCGTCGAAGCAGCGCTCGACCTTGTGAGCGAGCTCGACGAACACCGAAGCGATCGGATCGCGCCCGGCCTCCCGCTCATCGGCACGGGTGAGCGCAAAGGCGCTGCCCTCGAGGGCGCGCACGATGTCACCCATCGTGATTTGCGTCGGTGGCCGCGCGAGCTGATAGCCGCCGCGAGGTCCGCGCTTCGCGGTGAGCAGACCGGCGCGCTTGAGCTCGTGGAAGATCTGCTCGAGAAACCGGAGCGGCACGCGCGCGTGCTCGGCCACCGTCCGCATTTGCGCGGGCCGATCCTCGTGGTGGTACGCGAGGTGAAAGAGCGCTCGAACCCCGTAGCGGCCTTTGCTCGTCAGCCTCACGCGGAGGTTATGATTTTACCCATCGGTAAAGTCAACAATCTCTTTGGGGTTCGATCCCGCACGCGTTTCGTCACATCATCGGGCCACCCATGGCGTTCTTCCAGGCTCCCCCCGGTCTCGGCAACCAGTTCACGAGCGATCGCGTCCTTCGCTCCTACCTTGCCCGAACGCTCGATGCGGATCAGCGCCGCGTCGTCGAGCCGGAGCTCGACTCGATGGGCGAGCTCGCAGGTGGTGAGCTCTACCGAATGCAGCTCGCGGATCGGCTCAACGAGCCGCGGCTCGTCTCGTGGGATCCGTGGGGTCATCGCGTCGATCACATCGAGCTGACGCCGCTGTGGCAGCGAGCCGCGGTGCTCGCCGCGGAGCGCGGCCTCGTCGCGACCGCGTACGAGCGAAAGATCGGATCGCTCTCGCGCGCGCATCAGTTCTCGCTCGTGTACCTCTTCGACGCGTCGACCGACGTGTTCACGTGTCCGCTCGCGATGACCGACGGCGCGGCGGCGACGCTCTCGTTCCATGGTGGTGTCGCCGCGGAGCGCGCGCTGCCGCACCTGTTGAGCCGCGATCCGAAGTCGGCGTGGACGAGCGGGCAATGGATGACGGAGCGAACCGGAGGCTCCGACGTGGGTCTTTCGGAGACGGTCGCGCGACCGATGGACGACGGCACCGGGCGTTATCGCTTGTACGGCACGAAGTGGTTCACGAGCGCGACGACGTCGCAGATGGCGCTCACGCTCGGGCGACCCGAAGGCAACCCGGCGGGCGGGCGTGGCCTCGCGCTGTTCTTCGTCGAGGTGCGCGACGAAAACGGCAACATGAACGGCATTTCGATCAACCGTCTCAAGGACAAGCTCGGCACGCGAAAGGTCCCGACCGCTGAGCTGACGCTCGACGGCGCCATCGCGATCCCGGTCGTCGGCACCGCGGACGGCATCCGCAACATCTCGCCGATGCTCAACGTGACGCGTACGTGGAACGCGGTCTGCTCGCTCGCGGCGATGCGCCGGGGCATCGCGCTCGCGCGCGACTACGCGAAGAAGCGCGTGCAGTTCGGCTCGTCGCTCGCGGACAAGCCGCTCCACACCGACACGCTCGCAGGGATGCAGGCGGAGTTCGAGGGCGCGTTCCACTTCACGTTCCGCGCGGTCGAGCTCCTCGGAAAGCTCGAGACGAAGACGGCGACCGAACGCGAGCTGGACGCGCTACGCCTCTACACGCCGCTGGTGAAGCTCACGACGGGCAAGCAGGCCGTGGCGGTGACGAGCGAGGCGCTCGAGTGCTTCGGCGGCGCGGGCTACGTCGAGGACACGGGCCTTCCGCGTCTGCTGCGCGACGCGCAGGTACTCAGCATCTGGGAGGGAACGACGAACGTCCTGTCGCTCGACGCGCTCCGCGCGATCGCGAAAGAGGGCGCGCTCGCGCCGTTCCTGGACGAGATCCGCGACGCTGCCAAGACGGCCTCACCAGAGCTCGCCGAGGAAGGCAAGGCGAGCATTCGCGCCGCCGAGCACGCAGCTGCTTGGCTCGAAGGAACGATGGCGAAGGCGCCCGAGCGGATCGAACAGGGAGCGCGTCGCTTTGCGATGACGCTCGGTCGAGCCGCCGAGCTCGCGCTGCTGGTGAAGCACGCGTCGTGGAGCGCCGAGCACGAGTCGGATCGGCGCGCGACGTTTGCGGCGAAACGCCTCGCGAAGAACGGAGTCGATCTCCTCGTCGAGGACATGCCCGAGTCCAAGGCGCTCGCCATGGACGACGCCTAGTCGACGCAACGTCACCGGGAACTTCTCACGCGACCACGACGTCCCTGCCTCGTGGCGAAAGACACCAGGGACGGTTCGCGTGAGGCAGCGCACGAGCGAGGTAGGATCGGGTATCGTTCGGGCCCGATGAGGATGCGTGCACTCGGCTTGGTAGTTGCGCTTTCGGTTGGGACGCTGTCGTTCGGATGTGGTCCCGCGACGCAGACGACGCAAACGCCCGACACCGAGCCCAGCGGCACGGCGACCGCGGGCCCTGAAGCTCCGCCCGACACGAGCGACCCCTTCGCCGTCAGCGATCTGCTTCGCGAGGAGCAGCTGCCGCTGCTCAAAGGGCCCGCGCCGACGTTCAACGAGGCGGCGCTCGCGGCGCCGGTGAAGGGTGTCTCCGCGCCGCCGGGCAGCTGCGATGCGTTCGTCAAACGCGCGGTGAAGAAGAAGCCGACGTGTGCCGACAAGCCGAGCACGCTCGCCGCGATCGACGCAGCGATGAACACCGGCGACGTCGCCGCACGAGACGAGATGCTCGCCGCGGCGGAGTCGTGCACCGGCATCGAGCCGGGGTTCGTCCGCGCGCTGCGCATCGAGCTCGCACCGATCGAATGCGGCGACGCGCTCGCCGAGCCGGTGCTCAAAGCCAAGCCCGCGGGGATGAGCGGATCCGTGCAGCACACGCTCGTGGGCCAGGCGCTGTCGGCGCGGCTCGCGCGATCGGTGGGCACGCCGCCGAAGCTCACAGGGCCTTTCGACAAGAAGAAGGTGCTCGACTTCACCAAGAACACGCTCTTCCCGTGGTTCGAGGAGCAAAAGAACGCGGTCGCGACGCTGTCCGGTCAAGGTCGCGAGCTCGGGTCGTACGGCAAAGGCCTCGTCGCGCTGTCGTCCGGGTGGGCATACCTGCGGCTGGTCGAGGTGGTGCGCGAAGCGCCGATCCCGGACGAGTTCCGAAAAGATCCGGAAGTCGCGAACGCGTACTTCGCGGCCGTCGACGAGAAGCTCGAGCCCACCAAGCAGAACGGCCGCGACGGTGCGCTCGTCGGTCTCGGCACGATGGCGCAGGCGGGTGTGTTGCAGGACGAGCGCATGCGTTCGACGCGCTCGCTGCTCGCGAAGATGTACGGCGGCCGGCGTGTCGACGCGCTCGACGTGCTCGTGCTTCCGAAGATTCCCGATCCCGAAGGCGCCACGGTGGAGCAACGGCTCGCCGCGAAGCTGCCGTCGTTCCTCGCAGGCATTCTGCTCGACCCGAACAGCGCGAAGGATCCGAAGATGCTCCGCTCGCTGCTACACCGGGGCGTCCCGATGCCGATGCGTGTCGCGCTGAAGGAAGGCGAAGCTTCGCTCTCCGACGAAGCGCGGCTGCTCTATGGTCGAGCGCGTCTGGAGATGGGCGCTCGCTACTGGCGCATCGTCGATTTCGATGCGGCGGTCGGCCTGTTCTCGAAGGTCGACAAGGCGAAGCTCGATGATCGGAGCAAGCTCGTGTTCGCGACGGCCCTCGCGCTGCGCAACGGTCCCGAGGACGTCGCGGTCCTCATGCTGAAGAACGAGGGGTTTTCGCCCAAGTTCGGCGACGTTCGCGCGCTCGACACGCTGGCGAAGGGCTCTTCCGATCAGGCGGTGCCCGGCACCGCGAGCTTCGATGCGGCGGTCATTCGGCAGATCGCCGCTCCCCGAGACGCCGACGCTGCGTATTGGGAAAAGCTCGCAGAGCGCTACCGCGACGCCGCTAGCAAGGTCACCGACCAGAACGTGAAGTACGAGGCGGACGAGCGCGCGAAGGCCGCTGCGCAGACGGCGAAGATCAAGAGCTCATCGCCGTAGCGCTTCGCTCGCTGTGGGGACAGGGGTGTCTTCGGCTTTGGCCGGCTTCGCTCGCTGTGGGACGGGGTGTCTTCGGCTCCGGCCGGCTTCGCTCGCTGTGGGACGGGGTGTCTTCGGCTCCGGCGGGGGGTCGTCAGTCGCCGGGCACCGCGGAGCGCGGTTCCAGCCCCTTCGGGGCTACCGCGCTCCGCTCGGTTGCCGCAATGCTTGGACGGCGACTTCCTCCCTGCCCGCCTACGCCGAAGACACCCCTCTCCCCGCTGCTCGCTTCGACGAACCTGGGTGCGCCGCGTCGCCTATGCCATTGAGGTCGTCGGCGTCGCTGTCGGAATTCGCTGTCGGCAATCGAGCCGCCCAAACCTCGATGCCAGACTGATGCACGAGACACGCGAACTCCCGCGCGACCACGTAAACGTCCAGCTTCTGAAAGTCAGCGATCAGCGATCAGCAATCAGCGTTCAGCAATCAGCGTTCAGCAATCAGCAGTCGGTCGGCTGTCGGCTGTCGGCTGTCGCGGGGGCGGTGATCAAGACATCCTTTACACCTCGCTCGGGACATCGCCTTCCGAGGACGGGCTTGCCGTCCCCGGCGCGGTCCGCTCCGATGCGCCCATGTCCCTCGAGTCGAAGGCCGCGAGCGTTCTTACCCGCGCCTTGCGCGGCGCATTCTTGGCGCGGCGCCTCGAAGCTCGGGTCTTGCGCCGCGAGCTTGAAGCCGAGCGGCGCGACGCCGTCGCCCGACACGAGCAGGAACGTCGCGAGGGCACCGCGAAGCGCGCGGCGGGCGCGCGCAACATCCTGTTCATCACCGTCGACCAGCAACGCTGGGACGCCCTCGGGTGCAACGGCGGGCGCATCGCCCGCACCCCACACGTCGACAGCCTGGCGCGTGCAGGTTTGCGCTACGTGCGCCCCCACGTCCAGAACGTCGTGTGCATGCCATCGCGCGCGACCATGTTCACCGGACAGCACCCCCGGACTCACGGTGTCGTCGCCAACGGCATCGCGCTCCCCGAAGAGGCGCCGAACGTCGCACGCGTCCTCCGTCGCGAGGCCGGCTATCGCACCGCCCTCATCGGCAAGGCGCATTTCGATCCTCATCTCGATCCGCTGCTTCGCTTTCGCGAGAGCGTCCTCGCCGCGCAGGGCTCCCAGGGTCCTTTTCACGGTCTCGATCACGTCGAGCTCGCTTCCCATGGCCCACTCGGCGGCCACCATTACGCCGCGTGGTTATGGGAGCAGCACCCCGATACCGTGAGCGGCTTCGCGGGTGTGCTCACGGCCGCCGCCGGAGGCGACACCGGCGCCCCCGAGGTCAAACACAACCCCATCGTCCGTGAGCACTATCACACCGATTGGGTCGCCCACCGAGCGATGCAATGGCTCCGCTCCGTCGCCTCCGGCGAGCGCTTCTTCTTGTGGGTCAGCTTCCCCGATCCGCATCATCCGTTCGACCCTCCGCTCGACGAGGTTCGCAAGCGGATCGATTGGCGCGACGTCCCGCTGCCGCCGGATCGCCGCAATGCCGAAGCGCTCCTTCGCGACAAGCCGCGCCATTGGCTCGATTGGTACGAGGGCCGCTTTCACAACCCTGAAGGAGGCCCCACCGCCTTTCGCCCGCGCGCGCTCGGTGACGACCAATACCGAGAGATGAGCGCCATGATCCATGTCGAGAACGAGCTCATCGACGACGCCGTCGGGCGGCTTTTACGCTTCTTGGAAGAGCGCGGGCTCGCCGACGACACCGACGTCGTCTTCACCTCCGACCATGGCGATCTCCAAGGCGACTTCGGCCTCTTCTTCAAAGGGCCTTATCACGTCGATGCGCTCCTTCGTGTCCCGCTGCTATGGCGCCCCGCCTCGCGCGCCGCGATCGAGCCTGCGACCATTGTCGCGCCGGTGGGCCTCGTCGACCTCGCGCCCACGTTCTGCTCGATCGCGGGCGTTACGCCCCCGGGCTTCATGGAGGGGACGCCGCTCCCGACCGATCATCGGGCGGGGCGACCACCGGTCCTCACGACGTTCGACAGCAACTTCGCGCCCGTCGGCATGCACCTGCGCACCATCTTCGACGGCCGGTACCTCTGCACCGCATATGACCGCTCGGATGACCGGGGAGGTCAGTTCCCGTTCTACTGGGCTGTGTGGGGGCGCGGCTCCGAAATCCCTCGGTACGACGGTAACGAGGGCGAGCTCTACGACTGTATCGAGGACCCGCAGCAGCACCGCAATCTCTGGTCCGAGCGGCCCGCGCTTCGCGACGAGCTCATCGCCGATCTCGCGACGCGCCTTCCGCCGATGAGGACCCCGCCGCTGCCCTTCTCCGCGCCGACATAGGCTCTTGAAACCTGCTCGCCGGTGCGGCGGCGCGAATCGGACGACCGTGGCACGTGGGATGCTCTGGAGGGCTCCCATGCTCGGCAAGCCCGTTACGATCCTGACGCTCGCAGCATCGACCCTCGTCGCATGCGGGGATGATTCCTCCGTCGGAGGCGGAGGTGAAGCCGGTGCCGTGAACGGCGGCGGCGGCGCCGGCGGCGCTGTGGACGGCGGCGGCGGCACGGGCGGCATGGGCGGTGGCGTCGAGCACGGCGACTGCGAAGGCATCGCGCCCGGCACGGTCGAGCCGCGATCGCTCGTCGTCGGTCTTTCGCGCGCGCACGCGAGCAATCGGTTCTTCGGCTTGCACGACGACGTGAACGTCGTGGATCGCGCGCTCGTATCGGGGCTTCGTGAGAGCCTCGACGACGAGACCAGCATCCTCACGAAGTACGTCGAAGAGCTCGGCGACGGGTGTGCGATGCCGGCCGCGACATCCGAGCCCGAAGCCGCGGTCACGGTCACCGGCGACGTCGCATGGATCACCCCCGGCACGGAGGACGTCGCGCCGCCCGACCAGGTGACGACGGTGATCGTGGACCTCCGTGACTTCGTCGAAACCCCCGACGCGGAGGCTCGTCTCGCGACGCTCGCGGCCTCGCTGCTCGACGCGCCGGTCGCGCCGCTCGATGCGAGCCTCCGCATGCACGAAGGGATGCGTGACGAGTTCTATGCGCCGATCGTCCTCGGAACGGAGAACGTCTACGACGATCGCGTCGACGAGGTGGCGCTGGCCTCCTACGAGGCCAACGCCGCGACCTCGTATCGGATCGGCGTGGTCGTCGGCGATCGCGTCGCGCCGTCCGCCGCGCGGTTCGCGCTCACGCTTCGTGCCGCCGGGCGCGCGGCGATCCTCGGGAGCGACATGCGAACGTCGGTCGCCGAGTCTCGGTGGATCAGCGTCGGCGAGCTCGGTTACGTGCACCGCTTTGCGACGTTGGAGCACGACGGAGATGCGTTGCCCGATGTCGTTCCGGCGGACGTGAAGGGCGACGACGACGCTGCGCTCGCATCCGGCCTCGCCGCGCTCGGTGAGCTATCTGCCCTGTCCGGACCGGCCGAGCGGCCGAAGATCAATCGCATCCAGAACACGACCGACGTCCCCGTGAGCGAGTTCGATCGACCGAGCCGCATCGCCGCGCTCGTCACGGCGCACGGCGCGATGAAGAGCTTCTTCGCGTATTGGGCCGTCGTCCCCGACCAGAGCGACACGCGCCTCGAAGAAGCCGTCGCGATGGCGATGGCCGCGGAGCAAGAGGACTTCCCCGCCCTCCATCGCGAGCTCGGCTACCTGTCGCACGCGCTCCACGACAGCCACGGATTCATCTTTCACTTGAGCGAGTGGGCGGGCTACACGAACGCGCCCGTCGTCCTCGAGCAGTCGAGCACGATGGAGCCGGTCGTCCGCGCGTCGACGGTCCTCGATTTTCTTCCGGGCGACACGATCGTCGAGGTCGACGGGGTACCGGCGGCCGACCTCATGGCGGAGCGAAGCGAGTTCGTCGCCTCCAGCGAGTCGAGCGCCTTCCGGAACGCCGCTCGCACGCTGCTCGAGATCCGAGAGAGCGCCACGTTCCTTCTTCGTGACGCAGATGGGGCGGAGCGCGAGGTGGAGCTCTCGGAAGCGTCGGTGCCCGTCGCGTACCCGGACTACCCGGCGCGCCTGCAGAGCACCCTCGGAGATCTCGGCCACCCCGAGCTCTATTACGTCAACCTGGACTCGTCGAAGCTCACGTCCGGGGCGTTGAACGAAGCGCTCGCCGGCATCGACGCAAGTGAAGGCGTCGTGCTCGACATGCGCGGCTATCCGTCGTCACCCGCGTGGACCTTGATCCAACACATGCTCGTGCAATCGGCGCCCGGCGTCCCGATGCGGACGCCGATCGTCACGGCGCTCGGTTTGACGTGGGAGGACGCTCCGCAGCCGTTCCCCGCGTCGGCGACCGCGTTCGCCGGCAAAGTCGCGATGCTCGTCGGCACGCACACGCAATCTCAGGCCGAGCACCTCACGCTCGTGTTGCAGAGTGCCGAGCGCGTGCAAGTCATCGGGCAACCGACGGCCGGCGCGAACGGCAACATCACCGGCGTGCTTCTCCCGGGCGGGGCATCGCTGACCTTCACCGGGCTCGAAGTTCGAAGGCCGGACCTCTCGCCGTTTCACGGGATGGGTGTCGCGATCGACGAGCTCGTCCCGATCGAGCCATCGGACCTCGCGGACGGCGTCGACCCGGAGCTACAGAGCGCAATCGAATGGTTGATCGCGCCGTGATCGCGTACCCCTACCCCACCCCAATGGCTCGATCAGATGACCTCGAGAAGGTCGCGATCCGGTAGAGGCGGGAACGGCGCGGTCGGGAGTGTCTGATACCAATAGGCGACGGACGCGAGATCGTCCTGCAGCGGCAAGTAGCGACCATTCGAACGCCAGCCGAGCGCCTGCATGGTGACGCGCAAGTCCTGCTTGAATCGGATCGGATCCGCGATGTGCCAGCGGTACATGCCGAAGCGCTGCTGACTTTGGTAGAGCCCGTCGGGCTTCATCACCTGGTGGAGGCCTGCATACGGCGTCGTGAACTCGCGATACCCACCCTGCTCGAGCCCGACGTCGAAGCCGTAGGAACCGCAGAAGTAATCTTCGGTGCCCGTGCCGCAAATGGTCGGAAACTCGCTGTCGCCGTCCATGAAGAACTTCATCTCGCCTTCGCCCCACCAGCCGTTGTTGTGGACGCCCCAGGCCATGTACGTGCCCGCGTAGTGGCCGCGACCCCGGACGCCGTCGAGGACCGTATGGACCTCTTTGTACGGGACGGGATTGGAGCGACGGAACTGCGCGTGGAAGTACGCCGCGTCGTCGGGCACGCCCGTCAGCGCATAGTTGATTTGGTAGAAGAAGCAGACGCTGCGCTCGTCGGGCTTGTCAGTGACCGGCTCTTCGATGTTCGTGACGGTGATCCGGCAGCGCTTGCGGAACGGCATCTCCCAATAGCTGTTGAAGGCGTTGCCCGGGTTCACGCACACGGCCAGCGAGCTCAGCTGGCGGAAGTTCGCGCCGGAGTGGTTCGCGCTCGAGCCCCAACCGCAGCAGAAGAAATCGCCGATCGGCACCTCGACCGAAGGATGCTCCTGTTCGTCCCAGTAGATGCGCAGAATGCTGAAGCGCCAGTTGCCGGTGAGGGTGAACCACATTTGTTGGATCGCGCCTGAGCCGACGATGTCGGCGAGCGTCACCGTCTCGCCGGCGCGAATCATGATGCACGGTCGCACTTTCCACCCGCGGCCGAGCTCGCGCGCGGCGCCCGCGACAGGCACCTCCATCGCGCCTTTGCCCTTTTCGCCCGTCGGGTTCTCCGCCGAAATCGATCGCGACTCGGCGTCGCTCAGCCGCGAGAGGTTGCCGAGGTGCATGCCGAGACCGTTGAAGGACATATCGGTACCTCCTCGAGCTCAAAGAGACGATGCAGCGCTCGATTGAAACACTGGGAATGACAGAAGCCGACGAACGTCGATTGGGCGCTCGCTGAACACTCGAAGCTCGACGACCTCGCCCGGAAGCAACGTGAGGAGCTGATCCGAGAGGTCCGCCGACGGATCGAGCCGATCGATGTGGAGGACGGCGTCGCGGACGAGCGTCTCTGCCTGCAGGCGCAGGATATCGCCCACGAGCGCACCGTGCACGCGCGCGGGCGGAAGCGACAGCTCCTTGTCGGGACGAAAGAACCGATTGGCTCTGAGCGCACCGGTGCGCGCGACCAACAGCTCGGCTGTCGGATCCCTCGGCGCGAGCTCCTGCTCGACCACGACGACGCGCGCAACGCTGCGCGGCGCCGGCCGTGCGCGGATCGTACGGCGCGCGAGCAACGTCCCGTCGAAGCGGACGCGGTCGATCGCGACCGGCGCGTCGGCGGCCGCATCGGTGTCGTTGACCCAATGGAGGGCGAGATCGTCCGACCCCGGCGAGCTCGGCTGAAACGTGAGCAGCTCGTCGGCAAACGCGCGGCGTACGGCGTAATAGAGGGGCTTTTTGCGGCCTGCGTGATCGATCGCCGACCAGCTGATCGCCGGCCACGCATCGTTCAATTGCCAGAAGATCGCGCCGGCGTTCGTCGGCCACAGAACGCGAAACCACTCGATGAGCGATCCGACGGCCCGTGCCTGCGCGACCTGCCGGAGGTGGTGCTCACGATCGATGCTCTCCGGCTCCCCGAACAACGCGCGCACTAGGTTGCGCGCGGCTTCCTCTGCGCGTTCCGATTTCTGATGCTGAAGCAACGGCGAGCCCTCCGCTGTCATCGCGCACTCGAGCAGGGCGAACGAGGGCGGCCCTTGAAAGCCGAACTCGCTGACGAAACGCGGTGCCTGCTTGCCGATCACCGGATGCCCGGCGCCCGACCACATGTCCCAGACGTGGCGGTTACCTGTCGCGGGATCGTTCGGGTGCGGCGGGTTCGGCGGATCGAACGCGCCCGAGTAGGGGCTGCCGGGCCAATATGGTCGCGAGGAATCGAGCTCCCGGCAAAGGCGCGGGAAGAGGTCGAAGTAGTAACCGCGCCCCCAGCTGCGCCCGCGCGTCGGCTCGACCCACCCCCAGTCGAAATAGCCCCAGAGGTTCTCGTTGCACCCGTTCCACAGCACGAGCGACGGATGACGCGCGAGGCGCGCGATCTGATGTCGAGCCTCGGCTTCGACGCGGCTCCAATGCGGCTCTTCCTCCGGGTAACACGCGCAAGCAAAGAGGAAGTCTTGCCAGACGAGGAGTCCAGCCTCGTCGCAGCGATCGTAGAAGGCGTCGGTCTCGTAGAAGCCGCCGCCCCACACACGGAGCGTGTTCATGTTCGCGTCGCATGCTTGCGCAAGGCGGGCTTGGTAGCGCTCGGGAGACGTCGCGCGTGTGTAGAACGAGTCCTCGGGGACGAAGTTCGCGCCCTTGCAATAAATGGGTTTGCCGTTGATCTGCAGCGTGAAGGCGCCGCCACGCGTGTCGAGAGCAGCGGTGCGGATCCCGGTGCGCTGCACGGTCCTGTCCTCACCCGCGATCGCAACCAAGTCATAGAGCGGTTGGGCTCCGTGCCCACGCGGCCACCACAAAGCCGGCTTTGGGATCGTGAGCGCGATCGGTCCTTCCCCTTCCGCGCGTGCGACCGGCGAGCCGCGGATCGAGAGCTCGACGCGCACATCCGCGGCGCCCTCGATGTCGACGTGGACTTCGAGGTGGGCGCCCTCCTCCGACGCGCGGACGACGAGCGGGCGGACGTACGCGATGCGCGGGCCGTTCCACGCCTCCACGAAGACGCGTCCGAGCCCACACCCGACGAGCGTCGGCGCCCAATCCCAACCGAAATGGTAAGCGCTCTTTCGCGCGAAGTTGAAAGGCGCCGGCGTGTTGAGCCACGGAAGCGTCCCGAGCCGCGCTTCTTCCTTTTTTACTTCACGGACCGCGGAGCGAAAGCGAACGCCGAGCACGTTCCGTCGCTGCACGACACCACGAACGTCGAAGCGCTGCGGGTGGTGCATGTTGGCGACGGCGCCGAGCACCTTGCCGTTGAGCTCGACCGTCGCGAACGTATCGATTTGCTCGAACACGAGCGCGACGTTCTCGCGATCGAAGAAGGGCCCCGGCAGCTCGAGCGTTGCCGTGTACTCCCATTCGGCGAGATCGACCCATTGGACGAGGCTCTCGTTGTCGCCGAGGTGCGGGTCGACAATCGCCCCGGCGCGGAGAAGATCGAGGTGAATCGATCCGGGCACGCGCGCCTCGAAGGACCTTCCCGAGAGCTCGGTTGGAGCGCCTGCCAGCGCGCGAACGGTCCAGCAACCTTCGACGGCGAAGCGCTCCGCGGTGGTCACCCTCCTACGTTACAAGGCGAATCCACGACCGTCGTCGAGGGGCTTTGCCTCGCTCAGTGCCTCGGCCTGCCGGTGACCTCGAAGAGGTACCCGGCAGGGATGATGAACAGGCATGCGTTGAAGAACGGAACGAGCGGCGGCGTCAGTCGGATCCAGCGCGCGACCACGAAGCCAATCGACGCCGCGACGAAGAGGCCGATGCTGATCCGGCCGAGCGTGTGCTGAAGCGGTCGCTGCGGCAGAAACCGCGCGGCGAACAGCGTGGCGTAGAGCGACACCATGTTGGCGCACGCAGCGATGCTCCACCCGGCTTTGGAGCCGAGCGGCTTCAGGGCTGCGATGTGCATGCGCGAAGCCGCGAGATCGCCGAATGCGACCGTGGCGAGCACCAGGTACGCGACGAGCGCAACCGCCAGCCAGAGTCGCACCGGCCCGCGTGCGAGGAACACAGCGAACGCAACACCCGCGAGGACCGGCGGATCGCCGAGCAGCAACAAGAAGTAGAAAGGCCCCGGCGCGAGCCCGTAATGCGCCGACACGGCCATCGAATACGCGAGGACGACTGCGACGAATCGCAGCGTGAGTCGCAACATCTCTTCGCGGCGCCCCGACACGTCGAGCGCAGGCGCCTTCTCGGTGCGCGAGGCCATCGTCAGCCGACCGACGGGTCCTGCGGCAAGGTCGTCTTGCGACCCGCGCTCGCGATCTGATCCCACGACTGCTTCTCACCGCCGGTGAGGATCGTCAGCTGCCGAAGGCGCAGCACCACACGCGTCACCGTCGACGAGTGCGAAAACATCGACGCCTCCGACGGCCGCGCTTGCTCGAAGACCGCCTCGGTACCCGGCCGCGGATACGGGTGAGACAGGAACGTGTGGCCCTCTTCGACGTGTTGCCCGCCGAGCAGGCGCGCACCGATCAGCCCGTGATCTGCGAGCGGCTTCTTCGTCGCGATGTCGATGACCTCGATGCACCGCATGTTCACGTCGATCGCGTAAACGCGATTTTGCGTCCACACCTCGAGCATCGCCCAAGGCCGCTCGACATGAGGAGGCCGGCGCACCTCGTGGACGAGCTCCACCTCGACCGCCGGAAGGTTCTCGAACCGGTCGCGTTCACCGGTCAGCGTCTTACCAGGCAGGGTCGTCGCACCAGGACGCTCGGACGGATTGTCGGCGCTCATCGAGGCCCCAAGGTATCAGCTGTCAGCTATCAGCTGTCAGCTGTCGGTACCGACAGCTGATGGCTGACAGCTGACCGCTCCTCAGAAGCGCGCTTGCGCCGCGACGCCGAGGCCGAAAAAGTCCGGCGCGACGAAGGTGCGGAGGGCGACGGTGCCTTCGTTCGGGTCTCGTTCGACGAACGTCGCGTTGTTGTCGCGGACGTACTGGAGCCAGAAGATCGTGCTGAGGATCGGCGACAGATCCCACTTGAGTGAAGCGCGCGCCTGGATGATCGGCGTCGCCCCGGTGTTGACCGGGAGGATGGCGATGTTGCCCTGCTCGCGAACGACGACCGTGCGGCTGATCGGCGCGGCCGAGAGATCGGTCGACGAGCTCGTGAAGGTCGCCGGAAGCTGCAGACCCGCGCCGATGCCGGGCGTGAGGCGCGCCGCTTCGATGTAGTAGTCCGCCGCCGCAGCGACGAAGAACTCGGGCACCGTCTCCGCGCCGTCGGGGATCGACTCGAACGGGATGAAGCTCGGCTGGTTGCGGAGGACGTACGGCAAGTCGCGGAAGATGCCGGTGAGGCTCGCGCGGAAGAAACCGACCTTGAGCAAACCTTGGAGCGCGGCCGCGAGCGCGGGCTGCACCGTCGTCTCGCCGGTGACGTCGAAGTTCTTCAAGCGCTGGAACAGCGCGTCACCTTCGAGGCTCACCTGCCAGAGCGTCTTGTCTTGGACGTACTTCTCCGGCTTGAAGATGATCTGCGGTTTGTTCGGGTCATTTCGGTAGAGGGCGAAGTCGATCGACTGGCCGACCGGCATCTCTTCGTGGTGCACGACGAAGCGCGCCGCCGCGCCCGCCGTCCACACCTGCTGGCCCTCGACGTCGGGCAGATCGAACTTGCCCTGCGTGAAGAAGCCGCCGCCGAGATCGAAGTGGAACATCTTCGCCGGCTGGGCACCGACGCCGCCGAGGACGCCGTAGTTCGTCTGGCCGATGCGGATCTGCTCGACCTCGCTCGTGCCGGGCGTGAGCGTCTCTTCCACCTGGACGATCTGCGCTGTCTTGAAGCCGACGTAGACGTTGAAGAGCGGATGCTCGTACGAGAACTTCGCGCCGGGCGCGCTGCCGACGATGCGCGGGAAGATCGACTGGTTGATGTTCGCCGCGGTGCCGCCCCAGCTGAGGTCGTAGAGGTAGCCGAGACGCATGCGATCGGTGTCGATCGGCCAGAGCGTGAAGCCCAACCCCTCGACCTTCTTCGGGTCGTCGTAACGGGCCGTGTGGTAGAACGCGCGGATATACGAGCCGGCGTCGTAGAACGCCTGGTTCACGTTGCCGCTGTTCGAAGCCAGCGAGGCGAGGTCGATGCGAAGAAGCAGCGAGGCCTCGGTGTCGAGGTCTTTGATGAACCCCGGCATCTTCTTGTAGAGCGCGAGGTGCGTGAGGTTCTCGCGACCCGCGAAGCGCGAGTTCAAGTTGTCGAAGAAGAGGCGGTACTGCTTCCGATCGCCGACCGAAGGCAACGGCGACAGCGGGAAGGCTTGACCCGTCTGCTTCAGGACGTCGTCGTCACCGAACACCCAGGTGAGACGCGTATCCATGAAGTCGCCGATCCGCGTCGGCGGCTCTTCGCTGGCGGTGAGCACCTCTTTCGGCTGCTTGTCCTGCGGGGCCGTGTCGGCCTTGGGAGCCAGCGGCTCGGGCGTCACGGCAGGCGCCGTCTTCGGCGCGTCTTGGCCGGGCGGCGGCAGACCGCGAAGCTTGTTCGCGCGCGTGCGAGCGTCGTTCGCCTTCGTCCCACCGGCCTCGGCGACCTTCTCGAACTCGCTCGCGGCGAGCGAGCCGTGGCCCTGCTGCTCGTGGCAGTCGGCGAGGTCGAACAGGATGTCCATCGGCTTCGGGCCGGGATCGTCCGGCGGAGCCTTCGTCGACGCCTGGTACGCCTGCTCGAAGAGCAGACATGCCTGCGGGATCTCACCGCGGCCGAGCGCCTCCTTCGCTTCCGTTTCGAGCTGCCCGGCCGTCTTGTCCTGCGCGAGCGCTTCACCCGGGAGCAGTCCATTCGCCCACGCGAAGAAGACGAGCGCCCCCGCCAGAATCTGTGCTGTTTTCCCGCGCGCGCGCGCAAGTCCTCGTCGCTCTTGCATGTCGGTGTTCGGTCGGTCCTTAGCCGAGTGTCAGTTGGTGCCCTGCTCGTTGTCTTCGTCGGTGCGCAGCGAGACGCAGGCCTTCTTCGGCCCCATGATCTCTTCGGCGCAACCCTTGGCGTCACAGACGACGTCGTCCGCGCAGCGCGACTCGATGGTCCAGTTCAGATCGCCGCCGGAGAAGTTTCGGAGCGTGCCGGTGACGCTCACGAGCTCGAGCCCGCGATTGGCGACCGGATTGAACTCGGCGGCGCCGTCGGTGTTGATCTGGATGACGCTCGAGCCGGCGTCCTCTTGCTTCGCGACCTTGTAGTTGCCGCGCGAGAGGTAGCTCGTCCACTCGCTGCACTCGGGGTCGTCCGAGCATGCGTTGCCACACGCCGACTCCGCCTCGTTCTCGAAGTCGACCTTGCCGTCGCCGTTGAGATCGCAGTTGGTCTGGTCGGGGAAGAAGACGTTGTTCAACGCCGGCTTCGGGCCGAGGAACGCGGAGACGTGGTAGCCCTTCACGCGTACGAGCGCGGACTCGAGCCCCTCCATCGCGGCGGGGTTGCCGATGCGCGCGGCGCTGAGGACGAGCGGCTCCGGGATCTTGCACTTGTCTTCCTCGCCCTCGAAGAGCGGGTCGACGTCGTACGAAGGGAAGTTGAGCTCGGTGAAGCCGAAGAACTCCGACAGGGTGCCCGAGAGATACGTCATGCGATCACACGGACGAAGGCCGCCCGGTGTCGAGAACGTGAAGACGAACAGGTGGTTTTGACCGACGCCGGGTTGGGGTGCGGGGCCTGCGGCGCACGTACCGACGTCCTCGTTGTCGGAGGAACACTCGCCGCCGTCGACCTGGCAGCCGTTGCCACCGGTGCCGCGACAGCCGGGCAGACAGTAGTTGCCCGCCTCGACGTCGCAGACGATGCCGCTGTCGGCGGCACCGCAATCGCTGTCGTCGCTGCACGTCGGCGGCTGGCCCGACAGGTCGGTGACGTAGAAGCCGTCCTTCGAATACCGCGTGACGATGAGCTCGTGCGGGTCCTCGGTGTTGACCGTAATCGACTCGAACGGATACGGCGTCGTCGAGCCCGTCCCCTGGATGTTCTGCACCGAGGGCAGCTCGTAATGCACTGCAGGTGACGTGCCCGCGGCGAACGTGCCGCCCGTCTCGGTGTTGTCGTCTGCGAAGGCGCAGCCCGGATCGCTCGGGTAGTCGACGAGGACGTCGTCCTCTTCGTCGTTGTTCTTCCCGTCGGCGCACGCGGGCGTCTCGCCGTCCTCCGCCTTTTGGTAGCCGAGATCCTCGACCCAGAGGCGCGCGGGACCGTAGACCGCGGTGACGGTGACCGTTGCGGTCGCCTTCCCACCGCTGAGGCGCAGGTTCTTCCCGAGCTGCTCGCCGTCGTCGGTGTTCTCGACCGAGACGACCGCGCCCGGTTGGACGCGAAGGTTCACGAGGCCGTCGAACGCGACCGGATTGCCGTCGTTGCCGATGGCCTCGATCTCGACGTCCCAAACCTCGTTCGTCGTGCCGGTGTTCGCGGGGAGCGGCTCGCTGTCCGACGGAGGCTCCGCGCCGTTGACCGCCACGATCTTCACGCGGAACGTCTGCGTCGGCGGCAACGGATCAGGCTCGCCGTCGCAGGAGGCGCCTGCGAGCGCCGCCAACACGGGGATCGCGGTCAGCGCGGGCGCACGCAGTGTGCGCAACAAGGAGAACATCGAGCCGCGGATTTTCATTGGCCCACCATCCGAAGCCTGCCGTCCGATACGTTGCCGATGCCGCGATCGACGCACGCGAGGAACTTGCACTCCTCACCGGCGGTCGCGCACGGCGCGATGCTCGTCTCGCACTCGTCGCGAATCTCCTTGTTGGGCGCGTTCGCGCAGGTCTCGCGCTCGAACGCCGCGACGTCTGCCCTGCAGGCCGCAAGCACGCACTTGCCCTCGCCGCCGCAGCTCTTGTCCGGGTCGGAAGGACAGCTGTCGCTCTCGACGACGGCGCCGAGGCACGAGCAGACGTAGGTGCCCTCTTCCGCGCCGCATAGCGCGGGATCCCCGCCTTCGTCACAGCCGCAGTCGGCGTCCTTCGAGCAGGAGCGAAGCTCACCCGTCGACCCTGCAGCGCACGGCGCCCCCTGCCGGATGTAGTCGGTCAGCGCATCGCGCTGCTGGACCTTGGTGTCGAACTGCGTGGTGTTGCGCTGAAGGACGCGGAAGCCGCTGCCGCCGCCGGCGAGGTAGTTGCTCGTCGCGAGCTCGTAATATCCGAACGGCTCGATCGGCGCCCAGCAGACGCCGGTTTCGCCCTCGCACTGGCCGAACTTCACGAGGCTTTCGTCGCAGGAGTCGGCATCGGGACAAGCGCAGTCCTGATCGACCTCGCAGCGGACCGGCTCGCCGTCGCCGTTGAGCAACGCGCCGATGAAGATGCCCGTCGCTTTACCGCGTCGCTCGTTGCCGTCCTCGTCGGTGACGACCTGATTGCAGTCGATGACGATGCGCGCGCCGGCGATCTGCACTTGCGAGACGCAACCTCGGCTCGCGCTGCGGCGCGCGACGAAGTCGAACAGATCCTGCATCTCGACGCCCGACAGCTGCATCTTCGAGATCGAGTTGTCGAAGGGGAAGATGTTGTACATCTGCTCGACGGTGACGGGGCCGGGCACCAAGTCGGCGCGAATGCCCGTCGAGTTCGTGAGCGAGAAGTCCGTCTGGATGCCGAGGCGGAGCCACATCGCGTTCGCGATGAGGTTGCCGAGCGGAGAGTCGCCGCCGGAAGCCGCCGCGCGGCGCGAGCCGTCGGGCGCGTAGCCGACGAGCAGGTCGAGGTTCGCGAGCGAGTCGAGCTGCTGGGCGTACGGCTCGAGGACGGAGGCGACGATCGGATCCTCGGGGACGCTGTCGTTGACCGGGAAGAGCGTGTAGTCGCTGGTCAAGACCTCGAACCCGTTGACCGGGTCGTAACAAGTCTCCTGCGTCTCGTTGGGATCGCAGAGCGGCGGAAGGTCGTCCTGCTCGTTGGAGAGCACGAGGTCGAGGCGACCGACGTATTTCGCGAATGCACCCGAGTGCGCGAGCGTCACTTCGCGCGGCTTGCAATACCGGCGAATGGTCTCACCCGGGTTCGGACCGGGCATCTCGACGTAGTAGCTGTTTGCGTCCTCGTCGAAATAGCGGGAGCAATCACGGACCACCTTCGGCGGCTGGAGCACGATGTGGTTGTGCCCGCCGAGGACGACGTCGATGCCCGTCGTCGTCTCGATGAGATCCTCGTCGTTCTCGAGCCCGAGGTGCGAGACGACCGTGATGACGTCGACCGACGGGCGCAACAGGTCGATGTAGGCCTGCGTGACGTCCGTCGTGCTGAGCGGCGTGATGCCGAGGCGGTTCGGCGTGTCGAAGATCGACGTGAGGCTCGAGAGGTTGCCGAGTCCGATCACGGCGACGCGCAGGCCACCCGCGTCGAAGACGCTGTACGGCTTGAACAGCGTCCCCAGCGGCGAAGCGCCCGGCATGCTCGGATCTTCGAGCTGGTAGTTCCCCGCGAGCACGGGGAAGTTCGCCCACTTCTGGAGCTGCACGCCGAGGTTGCGCGCGCCGGTGTCGAACTCGTGGTTCGCGATGAGCATCGCGTCGACGCCCATCGACGACAGGCTCTTGATCTCGGCTTCGCCGGCGAAGAAGTTGAAGACCGGCGCGCCTTGGAAGCAGTCACCGCCGTCGATGTGCAGCACGCGATCCGCACGTGCGCGCTCGCGGCCGATGATGTGCGAGATGCGCGCGATGCCGCCGACGTTCGCGATCGAGTCCGCCTCGCCGAGACCGAGACCGGCGTCGACCTGCCCGATCTGGAAGTTGTAGGGGAACAGCCGCGAGTGGATGTCCGACGTGTGGAGCAGCGTGAGGTGCACCTGCCCGTGAAGCTGCGTCTTCGGCTTCTCTTCTTCGCAGCCGCCCATCATGAGCGACGCGCCGAGCGCTCCGGCGACGGCCAATGCCCCAAAGAGACCGGACCGGGCGAGGACGGTCGACCATGCGGCTGGCCGGCGGAGGGTACGTCTTGTTGAGAGCCAAGCCATTGAAGCGACGGTAGTAGGGAGAGCCCGGCGGGGGCTCAAGGAAAATGTTGCTGCCACGCTCCCGACACAGAGCGGTTACGTCGACGGTTTCATGTGGTGGAGGTCGGGAGCCGTCCGAAACCCGATGCGGCGCGAGGCCTCTACGGCGCGAGAAGGCGTGGTGGAAACGAAGCGCTCGAGGTCCGTGTCGTAGCTGTCCTTGATCTGCTCGTAGAGGCCTTCGAGCGCGCGAAGAATGGCGTCGTCGTCGTCGTCCGGGATGACCGCGTGAGGGTCTTCGCGGCCAAAACGAAGATGGAAGGTCGAGCCCACCTTCTTCGCGCAGATGCGAATGACGACGTCCTGGCGAGATGCGTTCTCCGGTGGATCGACGACCGTGAGAACCACGCCCAGGTGGAAGTAGCCGTCGTCGTCGAGGTGAATGGCCGCGCCCGCCTCGTACTCGCGGTCTTCCTCGGGCTTGCCTTCGAGCGGACGGTAGCGAAGCTCGGGCAGCTTCCAGTCGTCCACCATCATCTTCGAGACGCGGATCAAGAACTCACGGCACTCGCCGCGGTATTCGAACCACCGGTCCCGCGCCGCACCGTACGAGAGGCAGAGGTTCTCGAACTTCGTGGGCATCCGCGACGAGGATACGCGAATCGCGCGGCGCGGGATCAGCCCTTCGGCGGGGCCTTCGCGCAGGCCGGATCGACCTTACCGTCCTTCTTTCGGGGGACGTCGAGGCCGATTCGGACGACCACGGTATCGCTCACCACACCGTCGAGACCGCCGTCGCTGATGACGCCGAAGGACCTGCGATCGATGGAGAATTCGACGAAGCCCTGGACGCGGCACGGCTCGATTTGGAGGGTCATCGGCGCAGAGAGCGACTGCGATGTCCCGTGAAGGACGAGCGTTCCATAGAAGACGAAGTTGCCCTCTTCGCCCTTGCGCAGCGAACGCGACGTGAAGCGCGCTTCGGGGAACTGCCCGACGTGCAGAAACTGATCGCGGGCGATGTCGGCGACGACTTGCCACGAGGCCTCCGCCGACGTGGCGTCGATTTGGATGTCGAACGACGATGCCTCGGGAACGTCGGGGCTGAGCTCGAGCCGGCCCGTCGAGCGCGGAAACTTGATCGTGTAGGCGCTGCCTGCGCGGACGTCGGTCTCCACCGACACCATCGCGGCGGAGAGCTCGTACGTCTCCACCGCGCCCTTGGGCGCGACGGGCTCCGGCGCGCGTGCGCCGATGACGGCTTCGGGTGGGGACGCGCAGGCCGCGGACGCGCCGAGCGCGGCGACGATCACGGTGATGAGCGCGATTCTCTCCCCACCCACGGCTTCCCTCCTCTACCGACGGACGATCACGGCGCCCCGCTGATGAGATCGTGCAGGCGCATCGCGAAGGCCTCCGCGACGACGCGCTCGATTTCGGCCGCGGTGTCGAGCTCGAGCACACGCTCGGCGACCCGCTGCGTCTCTTCGAGGGTCACGCGACGGAACGTCTCGCGAATCTCGGGGATGGCGCTCACCTCCATCGAGAACTCGCGCACACCGAGACCGAGGAGCAACAGGGCCGCGAGCGGATCACCCGCCATCGCGCCGCAGACGCTCACGGGACAGTCGTAGCGGGCACCCGCGACGACGACGCGCTCCACCAGACGAACGATGGCCGGATCGAAGGGCGACGCGAGGTACGCGAGGCGCCTGCTCGAGCGATCGACGGCGAGGGTGTACTGGATGAGATCGTTGGTGCCGATGCTCATGAACTCCGCGCTGCGCGCGAAGTGGTCGGCGAGGACCGCGGCGGAAGGGACCTCGACCATGACGCCGAGCGGGATGTGGTCGGCGACCGGCGCGCCGGTCGCCTTCACCTGCTCGATCGCTTTGTCGAGCATCTCGCGCGCCCATCGCAGCTCGGCCACGCTCGAGACCATCGGAATCATGATGCGCACGTCACCGTAGGCGCTCGCTCTGACCATCGCGCGCAAGTGCTCGAGGAACACCTCGGGGCGCGAGAGCGCGAGGCGGACCGCGCGCAGGCCGAGCATCGGGTTCAGCTCGACGGGCATCTTGAAGGTCGAGGCGAACTTGTCGCCGCCGATGTCGAACGTGCGCAGCACGATGGGTCGATCCGGCATCGCCTCGAGCACCTGCCGGAAAGCGGAGAGCTGCTCGTCCTCCGTCGGGGGGTGCACGCGATCGATGTAGAGGTATTCGGTGCGGTAGAGGCCGATGCCTTCGGCGCCTTCTTCGCGGGCCTCGCGCGCCTCCTCCGGGATCTCGACGTTGGCACGCACGGCGAGCGTCAGGCCGTCTTGCGTCGTCGCCGCGAGCGAGCGCGATTGGTGCAGCTCGTCGGCGAGGGCCCGGTGCCGGCTCGCCCGGTCCCGTGCCTCCTCGAGATCCTCGTCCGTCGGGCGCGCGATCACGACGCCGCGCAGACCGTCGACGATGACGAGGTCGCCGGTCGTGATGCTCTCGCAGACGTCGTTCACGCCGACGACGGCGGGCAGCTTCAACGCGCGCGCGGTGATCGACGTGTGACTCGTCCGCGTGCCGACCTCGGTGACGAACGCGACGACGTTGGACGTCGCGCGCGCTTCGGGCGAGCCGGACACGAACACGAAGCCGGCAGCGTCCGCGGGCGACAGATCCTGCGCGACGAGCACGACCTGACCGGCCGGAATCTGGCGCATCTCGCCGGTCTCGTTGAATGCACGCAACAGGTGCTCACCGACGAACTCGATGTCGCGGCTGCGCTCGCGCAGGTACGGATCGTCCGCTTCCCCGAGCTGCTGCGCGAACTGTTGCACGGTGAGGACGACCGCCCACTCCGCGCAACGGCTCTCGACGCGGATGCGCTCGATCACGCCGTCGCCGAGCATCGGGTCTTCGGCCATCATCGCGTACGCCTCGAGCACCGCGTTCGCCGTGGAGCGCTCGCGAGTCGTCGCGACGAGACGCCGCAGCTCTTCTTTCGCGCGGAGCGTCGCGTGCCGGAAGCGCTCGATCTCCGCCTCGTGCTCGTGCTCGCGAACGGTGCGGCGGGGCACGCGCGTCAGTTGCCCACCGAGGACGAACGCGGTGCCGATGGCGATCCCCGGTGAGCCGGAGATGCCGTGGAGCACCTCGACGTCGCGGTCGCCGCTCACTCCGGCTCCCCGAACTTGTTCGCGATGAGCTCGCCGATGGCATCGACGCAGCTCTGGGCTCGCTCCCCCCGCGCCTGGACGGTGACGATCGTGCCCTTGGCGCCGCAGAGCAGAAGGACACCCATCACGCTCTTCGCGTTGACGCCCTCCGCCTCGGGGCTCGCGATCACGACCTCACACGGAAACCGCCCGGCGAGCTGCACGAGCTTCGTCGCGGCGCGCGCATGGAGGCCGCGCTCGTTGATGATCTGGAAGGTGCCCTCGGCGACTTGCCCGTCGGCGCCTGCGCGACCGGCCCCGGTGGTCATGCTCCCTCCGCGCGCACCTTGATCGGCTGCGAAGGCGCCGACCGAGGATCGCCGATCGACTCGGGTCCCTCGGGCATCGAGTCGGTTCGGCGAACATCCGCCATTCTGCCGTCGCGGTGGACCACGGTGACCTCGGTCGTCGCGTTGCGGAGCGCGATGGTGCGACCGAGCTCCTCCGCGATGGCGTTCGCGATCGCGATGGATCGATGTTGCCCACCCGTGCAGCCGATGCCGATGGTGAGGTAGCTCTTGCCCTCTTCTTCGTAGCGCGGGACGAGAAACTCGAGGAGATCGCCCGTCTTCTTCAGGAACTCGCGGGCACCCGAGGCGCGTAGGACGTAGTCGCGTACGCGCGGGTCCTCGCCGGTGAGCGGACGGAGCTCGGGGATGAAGTGGGGGTTGTCGAGAAAGCGAACGTCGAGGACGAGATCCGCGTCGTTCGGCAGGCCGTATTTGAAGCCGAACGAGACGACACGAACACTCAGCTTGAACAAGCCGTCGTGCTCCGGCTTCAGCAGGGCGAAGACGCGCTTTCGCAGGTCGTGCACGCGGAGGCGGCTCGTGTCGATGACGAGGGTCGCGAGCGCGCGGAGCGGACCGAGCCGCTCGCGTTCGAGCGCGACGCTCTCCAAGATGCCGGACTTGTGGATCGCGGGCGCGCCCGTGTTTCGCTCGGTCGCTGAGGCGCGTTGTGCTTCGGGGTGTGGGCGACGCGTCTCGTTGAAGCGGCGCAAGACGACCTCGTCCGACGCGTCGAGAAAGATCACCGTCACCTTGCGTGAGCCGTTCGAGATGCGCTGAATGACGCCCGGCGCGCCGTCGATGAACGACCCGACGCTGCCGCCGAGGCCGAGCGCGATGTCGCGAACGCCGGCCTGCTCACACGCTTCGATCGCTTCGAGGATCACCGGCGGCGGCGCGTTTTCGATCGCGTGGAAGCCGAGATCCTCGAGGGCGGCGAGCGCGGTGGATTTGCCCGCGCCCGACAAGCCCGTCACGACGACGACGTGGCTCGACGGCGCGTTCATCGCCTTCGATCCTTCGGGCCGCCGCGCGGCGAAGTCGTGACCGGCGGAGGCGCCTGCGATTCGTCGATGCGCGGGATGCGGACCGCCTTCATCCCGAACTGGCTCTCCTGTGCGCGAACGACCGGGGTTCGCGAGCGCGTCGCCGAGAAGGCCGAGGAGCCCGTACGCTGCGTGGGCATCATCGACGGGTGCTCGCTCGAAGCGACGGGCTCGTCGCGCGGGATCGGAGGACCGGCCGGCGTGCGCGGATGCGCGCCCTCGACGAGGACCCGCTTGTCGGCGATCGCCGCGGCCTGGCTCGCGATGCGACTCTCGATCGCGCCGAAGAGCTCGCGCGCGGCGTGATGCCCCGCGTTCTTCAAGAGCTCGTTGCGAGCCGCGACCTCGAGGATCGTCGCCATGTCGCGTCCGGGTCGAACCGGGACGACGAGCTCGGGAATCGACACCGAGAGGATGGAGTGGAAGCGCTCTTCCAAGCCCAGCCTGTCTTGCGACGCCTCCGGGCTCGCCTCTTCCACGAGGCGCACGACCACGTCGATGCGCTTGCGCTCGCGGATCGCCGTCACACCGAAGAGGTCTTTGATGTTGAGGATGCCGAGACCGCGAACCTCGAGGTGGTGGCGCAGGAGCTTCGCGGGCGCGCCGAAGACCATGCCCGGCGGCCGGTAGTCGCACTCGACGACGTCGTCGGCGACGAGACGGTGGCCGCGCATCACCAGATCGAGCGCGCACTCGCTCTTGCCGACCTCGCTCGGTCCAATCAACAGGAGGCCGACGCCGAAGACGTCGATGAGGACGCCGTGGAGGCGTTTGCGCGGCGCGAGGCGCTCGTCGAGGAGCGCGTGGAGCGACGTGATGGTGACGCTCGAGCGTTCACTCGAGTGGAGGAGCGGCGTGCCCGTCAGATCCGCGCAGGTGATGATCTCCTGCGTCGACGGCACGAGCTCACCGGTCACGACGACGCAGCTCAGACCGAGGCCGAAGAAGCCCATCAGCGCCTGGTTGCGCGCGGCCGGATCGAGCTTCGCGAGGAACGACTGCTCGGTCTGGCCGAGGATCTGGATGCGGGTCGGGACGATGCCGTGGAAGTGGCCGGCGAGCGCGAGCCCCGACTTCTGAATGCGTGAGTGACAGATCGGCCGATCGATCCCGGTCGCGCCCGCGGCGAGCGACATGTTGAGCTCGAGCGCCGTTTCGTCGAGCAACATACGCGCGCTCATCGATGGGCGCTTCTTCGCGGAAGGGTCCACCGTCGGCGGCCCGACGTAGGTCTCGTCGTCAGGCCACTCGAGTCCGGTGCTTCCGGGCGGCGGCGTGCCGCTGTTGCGCGAGCTCGAAGGCGCCGCGCGGCTCGGAGGATCGTCGTCTTCGGTCACGGCGGCCGGCCCTCCTCGCGGGCGATCAAGTCGAAGGCGGCCGGGCCGTTCGGAGCTTCGACCAGGGATTTTCGGAAGTGATCGTCGCGAAGGAGGCGCGAAACGCGCGCGAGCGTCTTGAGGTGCTCGCCCACTGCGCGACGAGGACCGATGACGGCGAAGAAGATGGAGACGGGCAGCCCGTCGATCGCGTCGAAGCCGACGGGATCGGGACAGAGGAGGACGGCGCCGACGATGTGATCGAGCTCCTCGATGGCTGCGTGGGGAATCGCCACGCCGCCGCCGACGCCCGTGGACTGCTGCTCTTCACGGCGGAGCAACATGCGCTCGATCGCGCCGGCGTCGAGGGACGGCTCCCCGCGCGACAGCAAGTCGGACAAGCGCTTGAGCACGTCTTGCTTCGTGCGCACGGGATCGGCGCCGTTGCGCGAGACGGCGACGCGGAGCGGGCTAAGGATATCGACGACCTGCATACGCTCTACTCGCGAGGGCCGAGGGCGGCCGGGGCTCGCAGGTGGAACCTAGCACAGCTCGCTTCGCGGCCTTGCGTGTTTGGCCGTGCGCGTGTCCAGACCGCAGCTGGCGGCCCGGCCCCATCGCCGACGGCGATGGGCGCGCGAGGGGCGCAAGGCCCCGGAGCGCGAAGTTTGGGTGGGGGGGGCAGGGTCACAACCCGGCGCGACGCGACGTCGGGACAATGAAGCCCGACGCCGCGCCGGTGCTTCGACTTCAGTCGCGCGGCACGTCGCCGCGCGTACCGCGCTGCGACTCTCGCGCCACCTCCTGCGCGAACTCGCCGGCGCTCATGCCGCCGTGTTTTTTCGCCACGTTTGCGCCCTTCTGGGCGTGGATTTGGCGCTCGAGCTTGTCGAGCACGAGATCGATCGACGCGTACATGTCCTGCTTGCGTTCGTTCGCATGGAAGTTGTGACTCCCAGATTGCATCCGCACGTCGGCGACATGTTCTAGGCCTTCGACGGACAGGGTCACCTGTGCCGTCATGGCCTGCCGGAGGAACTTCTGTAGCTTCGAGATCTTTTCATGCGCGTAGGTCCTGACCGCCTCCGAACCATCCATGTGCCGGAACGTGATCGAGATATTCATGCGCCTTCCTCCCTGAAAAAGCGGCTGGCAGGTTGGATCGTACCTAGGGAAGCTCTGAAAGAAATCAAACATTCCCTGGTTCGGCGCGGGATCGTCACATTGGGTCGAAATTTTGGTCGAGCACGGCCGCGCGACCCTTCGAAATGCGCCTGCGATCGACGGAGTTCTAGGAAAGGCCCGAGCCTTTCGATACCCTGCGCGCCGACAGCATCGGGGGACGTGATCGGCGCCTGATACGGGCTCGTGACTGCGGGACTCTCAGGCGGCGCCGCGATCCTGCGCGACCATCAGGCGGCCGAAGATGTTCTTCGCCGCCTCGTCCATGCGCGAGGCTTCGGCCTGCGCCGCGGCGTCGCCCTTGAAGTCGTCACCTTGCACGAGGAAACGCGCGTACGACTTGAAGGTCCGCGCGAGCTCGATCTCGTTGCCGGACTGCGAGAAAATCTCGGCGCTTCGGGCGAAATATTCGCGGGCGCTGCGCGTGTGAGACGCGCCCCATCCGCCGGCCGCGGTGATCTCGCCGAGCGTGCGCAGCGCGATGCCGAGCTGGACCTTGCTGCGGACGGTCGCGAAGAGATCGACCGAGCGACCGATGCAGTCGCGCGCCTTCACGAGATCGCCGCTCGCGAGGTGGGCCTCTCCCATGGCGCGCAAAGCGTCCGCGAGGCCGAGCTTGTCGCCGAGCTCGTCGAGCTGCTCTTCCGCTTGCGAGAGCACGGCGATCGCGCGCTCGGGTTTGCCCGCGCGGTGCAGGCAGTCGCCGATGTTCACGAGGACGCGCGCGATGCGGTTCTGATCGCCGATCTGCTTGGCGACCTCGAGCGCCTCCTCGAACAGGCCGAGGGCACGGTCGTTGTCGTGCCGGTCCTGGAACACCGTCCCGAGGTTGTTGAGGGTCGCGACGACGCCGGGCATGTCGCCGATCTCGCGCCGGATGAAGAGCGCCTGCTCGAACGCGTCGATGGCCTGGCCGAACTCGCCCGTCTCGAGGAACACGACGCCGAGGTTGTTGAAGCTCAGCGCGATGCTGCGGCGGTCGCCCAGCCTGCGACGTCGCGCGAGGCCGTCGCGCAGCGATGCCAGCGACGCGCGGTAGTCGCCCTTCAGCCACTCGAGCTTGCCGAGGTCGTCGACCGAGGAAGCGACGCCGCGCTCGTCGCCCGCAGCCTTGAAGAGCGCGAGCGCGGCCTCGAGGTGGCGCCCCGCTTCTTCGAGCGAGCCGGTGTCGCGGTACAAGCGGCCGATTCGGTTGTGGGCCGCGCCGCCTTTCGACTTCATGTCGAGCTGGTACGCGAGCGTCAGCATCTCGCGAAAGCTCGCGAGCGCGTCGTCGATCCGCCCGCTCAGGAGGAGCACGTCGCCGTAGTTGTGGAGTGCGTCGATGCGGCGGCCGACCATGCGGTCGCCGAGCAGCTCGAGGCCTCGCTCGTAGCTCGTGCAGGCGCTTTGGGTCGCGTACGAGACGCGGGCGGCATCGCCGGCTTCGACGTACGCGAGACCGGCGCCGATCGGGTCTCCTGCGCGCTCCCGGTGCTCGGCGAGCATGGTGAGCGTCTCCTGGCTCGCGCGGGTCTGCGCCTGATGATCGAGCCAGTCGGCGAAGACGCCGTGGTAGCGCTTCTGCGCGGCCTTCGTGGTCCGTGTGGCGATCGCCTCGCGCTCCTTGTTGTGCTTGAAGGCGTATTCGTCCGACCCCGCCATGGACGAGTCGGGGAGGCGGAGGACGAAGTCGCGCTGTGCGAGGTCGTGGAGCGTCGCCTCGATGCGCCCGAGCTCGACGTAGACGCCGGGCCCGGTCGACTCGCCTTCGGAAGAAGGTGATTCGACCGCCCACAGCTCGGGGGCCTCGTTGCCCGCGCGAAGCAGAGGCACGAGCCCACCGGTCCAGAAGACGCTCCCCATCGTCGCGGCGAGCTCGAGCAAGCGGCGCTCGAACGCCGAAAGCGACGACAGCCGCGCGTGGATTGCATCTTCGATCGTGAGCGGAAGCTCGGCGCGCTCGAGCCGGTCGAGGTGCACCGACCAGCGAGGCTCGTCGGCGAGCGCCGCCTCTTCCACGAGCACACCGCGGTCGTGGTAGAGGCGCACCATCTGCTCGAGGAGCATCGGGTTGCCCGACGCGAAGGCGATCGCGTTGTCGACGAGCGAGGCAGGCAGGGCGCCGTCGGCCGCCGCGGCAGGAGCGAGAAGCGCCCGCATGAGCTCCTGCGATCGCTCTTCGGAGAGCGGCTCGAGCTCGACATGCGCGTGGCGGCCTTCGCCGACGCGCGACCAGTCTTCGGCGATGTTCGCGAACTCGGGCCGCGCGGCGCAGACGACGAGGATCGGACCGGAGAGGTACTCGAGCAGGTAGCGCAGGAGCGTGAGCGAATCCGCGTGCGCCGCATGCAGGTCGTCGAAGACGAGGCAGATCGGGCTGTGCGCGGCGTCCGCCTCGATGAAGGACTTCACCACGGCGCGCCGGAGAGACCGGGCCTGCGCCGGATCGTCGGCGATCGCGCGCGTGAGCGGGCTCTCCTCGAACGGGACGTCGAGGAGCTGGCCGAGGAAGTAGACGACGTCGCCCACCTTGCGATCACCGACGACCTTCGACACCTGGTCGCGGACCGCGTTGCGGACGGCCTGCGGGTCCATGCCTTCGACGAGACCGAATCGCATGCGCAGTAGGCGCGCGAAGATCGCGTAGGGTGCGTCGCTGTCGCGGGCGCTGCCGCGGTAGACGCGCGGGACGAGCGCTTCCCCGGCGCGGTGGCGCACGACGAACTCGTGCACGAGGCGGCTCTTGCCGAGGCCCTGGGCGCCGACGATCGTGACGATCTTCGTCTCGCCCCGCTTCTCGACGGCCTCGAGCGAGTCGTCGAGGATGGTCATCTCCCGCTGCCGCCCGACGAACGGTGCGCGCGCGACGCTGACCAGCCCGAAGGTGACGTTGTCCTTGACCATGAGGCGGGCGCGCCGTTCTAGATCAGATGGCTCGCAGGTACTAGGGGTTCAGCGCAGGGCGTCAGAGCGGGGCTTCGCCCTCGTTTTTGCTAGCCTTCGCAAACGATGAGCGGATTCGACGTCCAAGACCTCCGCTTCCGCGTCCAGTCGAGCTTCAGCCTGCCCGAGCTCCGGCGGCTGCTCGTCGGCTGGGGTGCGGATCCCGAAGAGACGGCCGGCGACACGTCGACCCTCGCGCGCGCCGTCGTGAAGCTGGGCATGCAGCGGTTCGGGGCGAACGAGCTCATTCACAAGCTGAAGGCGGAGAAACCGCTCACCGAGTGGCCGGACCCGACCGAGGGTGACGACGAGCGATGGGCGCCGAGGAGCGGGCCGATCAGCACCGCTGCGGTCGACGATGTCGGCGAGGCGACCGTGGTCGACAACCCGCCCGTGATGCTCGAGCCCCCTGGGATCGCCACGCTCGTCGGCCTCTCACCCGCCGACGACGTATTTACGAAGGCCACGGTGGTGCCGCCTCCGCAGCCGGCACCCATCGCAGCGACGCTCGTCGATGCGCCGCTCCCACCGCCACCGGCCGCACCGACCCTCCTCGATGCACCGCGTCCGCCGCCACCCGTGGAGCTCCCCCCGCCCTCGGTGAAGCCGGCGTCGACGCGCGTCGCACCGCCGTCGAATCCGCTCGTGTTCCTCGAGCCCGAGATGTTGCGGCGCCGACAAGAGCGCGAGACACGGCGCTGGCTCGTGCTCGGCATCGCGGGCGGCGTGGTCGCGCTGCTCGCGATCGCCTTCGGCGCGGGAATGCTTCTTCGGCGCGATGACATGACCGCGTCGAACGAGCTTTCGCGAAGCGGGTCGCCTCGAACCGACGGCCCCGCTGGTCGCGCGGCGAACGTCCTCGACGAAAGCCTCCGGCGCGTCGCCGACGCGTGTGCGCTCGACGTCGACGGCAACCCGACGCGGTCGATCTTCGCGCTGTCCCAAGAGGCATGTGGACGTGACGAGGCCGATCGACTGGCCCGCGCGGAGCAGCGTGAGCGCGAGCGCGCGCTCTACGGAAACGACGCGGTCGACCCGAACCGATTCGCCCCCGTTCCGCCCGTTCCTGACGAAGACCGACTGCCGCCGACGGCGCGGCCCACAGCCGACAAGCGCGCGAAGCCGCCTGCCGACACGACGCCGAGAGCGCAGCCCGAGCCGAAGCTGCAGCCGGGCGGCGGCAACTGCATGACGAAATGCCAGAAGACGCGCGGCGAATGCGACCGTTCATGCGGTCCCGAGCCCAAGGACGCGTCGCTCTACGACGCGTACATGAATTGCAGCGGGCGCTGCGTCTCGGCCGAGTCGAAGTGCCGGCGCGGATGCCTTTGAGCTTGTGCGTCAGCCGCCGTGTGGCCCGACGAAATAGAAGCTCGTGAACGTCTTGCCCGCGTCCTCGGTCTTCGCCATGTAGTTGCCGATTTTGACGCCGCAGCCCGCGCAGTCTTCGAGCGCGACGATGATCGACCAGCGGTTCGGTGACTCGAGCTCGAGCTTTTTGACCTCGGCCATGTAGTAAGGCTTTTCGATCGTCGCGCGGAGCTCCCACGATTCACCGACGTCCTGCGACACCACGACGAGGAGCTCGCCGCCGGGGGACTCGACCACGTTGTCGAGCACGCCGACGATGGTGCGGTGCCGATTGGTCACCCCTGCCGCGGCCCAGCCATGGGTGTGTGTCTCGCCGGGCGTCGTCGCGAGATCGAGCGCCTTCGCCTTGTCGCGCGCCTCCCAATAGATGCCGGGCACGCTGTCGATCGGCGGTTGTCTGCTGCCGTTTCGGAGCCGAATCAAACCTTGGGGCGTCGGAAGATCGATCGAGACATCGGAGAGGACACACGCGGGCGCGACACAGTCGAAGAGGGGCAACGAAGCGGGCGCATCCGGCGACACCACAACGGCCGACGAAGTCGACACGGTGCGCCCCGGGGGCGGGACCGCGACCGACTCTGCGTCGACGGCGGGCGACGCACCGCTACACGCGCTCGACGACAGCAAACCGAGGACGAGCGCGTGGCGTTTCATCGGGCGTTTCCGTTCAACGCTGCTTGATGGCGCTGCATGCCTTGTCGTCACCGCCGTCGCACGCTTTTTTCCAGGCGGCCATGATGCGCACGGCGTCCTTCTCCTCCGGCTTCTTCGCGAGGCCCTGGATGATCGTGCACTGGCCGTAGACATAGCCCTCGCACGCGACCGCGCGCGCAGCGACCTCCTTCACGTGGTTCTTCGCGATGCCTTTTCCTTCCGCGTAACGGTCGGCGAGGCTCGCGCACGAGCTCGCATGCGGCGTCGCGCAGGCGACGACCAACATCGAGCTCAGCTTGGCCTGGTCGGCGTTCGAATCGCGTCGGGCGCGCTCGTAGAGCTCTGCGCAAGCGGGACCGAAATTCGCGTTGCAGGCCTTCTCGAACAGCGAGCGAGCGGTCGCGATGTCCTTGTCGGAGGCGTTCGCCTTCTCTTCGAGCGCCTCGGCCTTCTCGACGCAAGCCGACGCGTTACCGCTCTCGCACGACCCCGTGGTCGGTCCCTTGTAGACGGGCGCGGGCTCGTCCGCGGGTGCTGCATCGGCTGCCGGCGTTTCCGCGGGCGGAGCAGCCGGCTCTGCGGAAGGAGCAGCCGTCTCCGCGGGCTTCGCTGAGCCGGGGTCCGCTGCGTCGGCCTCGCTCGCGGCGGGGGTCGGCGACGAAGAAGCACAAGCAGCGAGGCAAAACACCGCGGGAATCCAACGAAAAGACAGGCTCATTCAACTCTCCTCACGGACCGAGCTCGAAACGATGGTCGCTTCGGACACGCGCCGTGCGCCGATGTCGCAACATCGTTCGCGAAAACCGCGAAGCCTACCCGAGGTCGCTCAGCGAACGACGTAGACCGGCCCGTCCGCGCCGACGGCGCCCGATTCACTGGTGAGGCCGACCACGAACAGCGAGCCATCGGCGGTCGTCGCCGGATACCGGTATTCGATGCGGACATCGGCGTCGATCGGCTCGATCAAGATCGGCCTCACCCTTCCCTCGCCGAGGTCGTACGCGAACACGCCCATCGACCCGACGTAGATCACCTCGTCGCCGTCGAGGATCCCGCCCGACTCGTAGCGGTGTGCGCCCTCGAACGACGCGTTGATGGAGTATCCGCTTTCGGCGATCGCTGCGGCGAGATCCACGAGCGAAGACGAAGCGAAATCGTAATAGAAGAACCCATCGTAGGTGGGCAGAAGCGCACCCTTTTCATCGAAGCTGATCGGGCCGTCGATCTCGGTCTCGTGTCCGAGGAACGTGCTCGTCTTCGATGTGAGATCGAGTGACCACGCGCGACCGCTTTCGGTGAAGAGCATTCGATCATTCGAGACGGCGAACGCGGTGAAGATGCCGATCTCCGCGCCGGTCTCTTCGAGCGTGAGGACGAGCGACGCAGGCCCGCCCGGTGTCCACCGGTAGAGCGACGTGCGTTCGCCGGTCGTGACGAAATAGACGTTCATCCCATCGACCGCGTACGCCCAGAAGCGCTGCTCGTCGGTCGGGCCCGGGACGACGAGCTCGTCGAGAAGATCCTGCGAAGCGCCTGCGGCGAACGCTCGGAACACGACGTCACCGTCGTCGGGCGTCGCCGTCACGACGAGCCGATCGCTCGCCTCGAAGTTGTAGTCGTCGCCGGTGCCGACCGAAAAGGTGTAGTCGATGCGTGCACCCGCAGACGCGTCGTAGCTCGACAGGGTCGGATCCCACGCCGCGAACTCGAGCCAGTACAAACGCGCCCCCATCGCGCGATGCTCGTCGGCTATCTCGCCCAGGAACGTTTCGCGTCGCGTGTCGAGCTCGGCTGCGAGCGTCTCGTAGTCGGCGCGGTCTTCTTCGTAAGGGTTCTCGGCGCCGTCGTCGAACGTCGTGCTGCCGTCATCGTCATCGCCGTCGAACCAGTAGCAACCAGGCCACACCAGCGACGAGATCGTGAGGACAGCACAGAGCGTTCCGGGCGCGCGTGTTCCGAACATGGTCCCCTCTCCGACACGCGCTCGCGTGTTTCGTCGCGTCGAAGATGTGCGGATGACGCGATGCGTACGCTCGTTCGCGCATGACCCGTGCATGTGGAAGCCGCAGCGCGCAAGGCGTCGACGCTGGCCACCCATCTTCGGGTTTGGTAGGTAACGGCCCCATGGACAAGGTCGTGAAGAGCGCCGTCGACGCGGTCCGCGACATCCCGAATGGCGCGACGATCCTCGCTGGAGGATTTGGTCTGTGCGGCATTCCGGAGAACGCGATCGCGGCGCTGCGCGAGCTCGGCACGAAGGATCTCGTCTTCGTGTCCAACAACTGCGGCGTCGACGACTTCGGGCTCGGCATCCTGCTCGGTAACAAGCAGATCCGAAAGATGATCTCGTCGTACGTCGGCGAGAACAAAGACTTCGAGCGGCAGTATCTTTCCGGCGAGCTCGAGGTGGAGCTCGTGCCGCAAGGCACGCTCGCCGAGCGCATCCGCGCGGGCGGAGCCGGCATCCCCGCGTTCTATACGCCGACCGGCGTCCACACCGCGGTGAGCGACGGCGGCATGCCGGTCCTCTACGAAAAGGACGGCTCGGTGAAGAAGTACTCGTCGAAGAAGGAGATCCGCTCCTTCGACGGCAAGGACTACGTGCTCGAGCCCGCCATCACCGGCGACTACGCCATCGTGAAAGCGTGGAAGGGCGACCGGCACGGCAACCTCGTCTACCGGCACACTGCGATGAACTTCAATCCGATGATGGCAACGGCTGGGAAGGTCACCATCGCCGAGGTGGAAGAGCTCGTCCCCGTCGGCGCGCTGGAGCCCGATCACATCCACACGCCCGGCATCTTCGTGCATCGCATCTTCCAGGGCGAACGTTACGAAAAGCGCATCGAGCGGCGAACGACGCGAGCAGCCTCCGAGCAGAAAGCAGGTTGAAGCGATGGCCCTGACCCGAGATCAGATCGCCCGCCGCGCCGCTCAAGAGCTGCGTGACGGCTACTACGTGAACCTCGGCATCGGCATGCCGACGCTCGTCGCGAACTACATCCCGCCGGGCATCGAGGTCGTCCTGCAGAGCGAAAACGGCCTGCTGGGCATCGGCCCCTACCCCGTCGCGGGGACGGAGGACGCGGATCTCATCAACGCCGGCAAAGAGACGGTAACGATGCTCCCCGGCTCTGCGTTCTTCAGCAGCGCGGACAGCTTCGGACAGATCCGCGGCGGCCACATCGATCTCGCGATCCTCGGCGCGATGGAGGTCAGCGAAAAAGGCGATCTCGCCAACTGGATGATCCCCGGCAAGATGGTGAAGGGCATGGGCGGCGCGATGGATCTCGTCGCGCGCGCAAAACGTGTCGTCGTCATCATGGACCACGCCGCGAAGTCCGGCGCGCCGAAGATCCTGAATCAGTGCGCGCTCCCCCTCACCGGTCAGGGCGTCGTGCATCGGATCATCACCGACCTCGCCGTCATCGACGTCACGCCCGAGGGGCTCGTCCTGCGCGAGATCGCGCCGGGCGTGTCTGCCAAAGAGGTCCAGGAGCGAACACAACCGACGCTCCGCGTACCGCACGACATCGCGGTGATTTCGGGGATCTCGTGAGCTGGCCGGAGAAGACGGCGCCGTCGCTCGACGCGAGCGAAAAACGCACGATCGGCGCCGGCATCTTCAGAAAATGCGACGGCTGCGCTGCGACGATCACGGCCGCCGACCTCGCCGCGAACTTCGAGGTCTGCCCGGCATGTGGCCATCACCACATCCTCGCCGTCGACGGCTGGCGCAAGCTCTTGCTCGACGACGGCCTCGTGGAAACGTGGGACGACGCTCTCGTGCCGACGGATCCGCTCGGCTTTACCGACGGAAAGAGCTACCCGGATCGCGTCGTCGCCGCGCAGAAGCGCGCCAGCTCGAAGGAGTCGGTCGAGATCGGCCGCGGCCACCTCTCGGGTGAATCGATCGCCTACGGTGCGTTCAACTTCGCCTTCATGGGCGGCAGCATGGGCTCGGTCGCCGGCGAAAAGGTGACGCGCCTCTTCGAGCGCGCGACGGCGGATCGGCTACCGGTCGTGCTGCTCCAAGCATCGGGTGGCGCGCGCATGCAGGAGGGCATCCTCTCCTTGATGCAGATGGCCAAAGCGGTCAGCGCTCTCGAACGCTTCCGCGCCGTGAAGAAGCCTTTCGTCAGCGCGCTCTTGCACCCGACGACCGGCGGCGTCGCGGCGAGCTTCGCGTTCCTCGGCGATGTGAACGTCGTCGAGCCGAAGGCTCTCATCGGCTTCGCCGGCCCGCGCGTGATCGAGAACACGTTGCGCACGACCCTCCCGCGAGGCTTCCAGCGCTCCGAGTTCCTCCTCGATCACGGGATGGTGGATCTCATCGTGTCTCGGCTCGAGATGAAGCAGACGATCGCGACCGTGATTCGTCATCTGTCTTCCGGCCGGTGACGCCGGGTCGCCCGATGACGCTGGGCCGCCCGATGATTTGGGCGGCCCACAGAGCCCAGGCGATCAAGACGAGCTGAAGCGGGAGGCGAGCCCACATCGCCCAGACGGGGAATGTCCCGCCGGGGCTGAGCTGAATCTGGTTCACCGCCATGTAGATGTTCGCGGGGAACACGGCGATGTAGAGCGCGACGAGCCCGAAGCCGGCGAGGCGTCGCGTGCGCGCCGGAAGAATGGCGACGCCGAGCAGGACCTCGAAGACGCCGCTCAGGTAGACGAGCGCGAGCGGCGCCGGCAAAAACCCCGGCACGATCCGCACGAACGGCTCGGGGTTCGCGAAGTGGGCAAACCCGATCGCGACCATTCCGAGCGCGAGCACCACGCGGAGCGCGGCCTGCAAGCTCACCGACGGAGCGCTCACCGCTGGAGCGCTCACGGATAGAGCCGTGTGTGCGTCCACGAACCGCCGGCGCGCTCGTACCGGATGCGGTCGTGCAAGCGGTTCGGGCGGCCGTACCAGAACTCGATCACCGAGGGCGTGACGCGATACCCACCCCAATGCGGCGGGCGCGGGATCGTGTTGCCCTCGAACCGGATTTCGAGCTCCCGGAGCCTCGCTTCGAGGACCTCGCGGCTCTCCACCGGGCGGCTTTGATCCGATGCCCACGCGCCGAGTTGGCTCCGTCGAGGACGGGTCGCGAAGTAGGCATCGCTCTCCTCTGCGCTCACGCGCGTGACCGTGCCCTCGATGCGCACCTGCTCTTCCGCCGTCGGCCAATGGACGCAGAGCGCGGCGACGCGTTGGCCGTCGAGCTCACGCGCCTTGCGGCTGTCGTAGTTGGTGAAGAACACGAACCCGCCCTCGTCCACGCCCTTCAAAAGCACGACGCGCGCGCTCGGCATCCCGCGCTCATCGACCGTCGCGAGCGTCATCGCCGTCGCGTCGAAGGGCTCGGTGGTGCGGGCGCGCGCGAACGCCTCGTTGAACAAGTGGATGGGATCTCCCGGGTGGACGAAGGACCGGTCACGGTCAGGGACGACGTCGCTCGGCATCGGCTTCAGCTCTCGGCGGCGGCGATGTCGCGCTTGGCCGCCTCGAGAATCGCCTGCGCCATCGTCTTGATGCGCGCCTCGTCTTCCCCTTCGACCATCACGCGGAGCTTCGCCTCGGTGCCGCTCCAGCGGACCAGCACGCGGCCGCGCTCGCCGAGCTCGCGCTCGAACCGCTCCACCTCGACGCGCATCGCGGCCATGGCATCCAGCGGCAGCCGCAGCTTGAACGCCGCGTTCTGCAGCACCTGCGGGACGCGCTCGATCGCGCCCTTCGCGAGCTCCGACAGCGGGCGCCGCTCTTCCATCATCATCGCTGCGACCTGGAGCGCGGCGACGATGCCGTCACCGGTCGTCGCGTGGTCGAGGAAGATCAGGTGGCCGGACTGCTCGCCGCCGAAGGTGAAGCCACCTTTGCGCATCGCCTCGACGACGTAGCGATCGCCGACTGCCGTTCGGACGACCGCGCCGCCGATGGACTTCATCGCGCGCTCGAGGCCGAGGTTGCTCATCACGGTGGCGACGAGCGTGCCGTGCGGGAGCTTGCCCTGTTTGTGCAGACGCGAGCCGCACATGGCCATGATCGCGTCGCCGTCGACGATGTTGCCGCGCTCGTCGGCGACGATCACCCGGTCCGCGTCGCCGTCCAGCGCGATGCCGAACGCCGCGTTCGTGTCGACGACCTCTTTCGCCATGAGCTCGGGGTGAAGCGCGCCGACGCCGGCGTTGATGTTCGTGCCGTCGGGACTGATGCCGAGCGGAATGACCTCCGCGCCGAGCTCCTCGAAGACGTCGATCGCCGCTTTGTACGCGGCGCCGTGGGCCGCATCGACCACGACGCGCACGCCGTCGAGGGTCAGGCGCGCGGGGAAGGTGCTCTTCGCGAAGACGACATACCGGCCGCGCGCGTCGTCGACCCGAACCGCGTCGCCGATCTTTTCGCCCATCACACCGGCGAGATCGAGCTGGTTACCCTCGAGCAGCGCTTCGATCGCCGCCTCTTCGTCGTCGGGGAGCTTGAAGCCGTCGGGCCCGAAGATCTTGATGCCGTTGTCCTCGAACGGGTTGTGGCTCGCGCTGATCACGATGCCCGCATCGGCGCGCATGCTCGCGGTGAGCTGCGCGATGGCCGGCGTCGGGATCGGTCCGGTCAACATGACGTGACCGCCCATCGCGCAGACGCCCGCGGCGATCGCGGTCTCGAGCATGTAGCCGGAGAGACGCGTGTCCTTGCCGATGAGCACACGCGCGTGGCGCGTCTTGCCGCGGGCGGCGACGTAGGTGATCGCGCGGCCGAGCCGCAGCGCGAACTCCGGCGTCATCGGGTGGTGGTTGGCAGTCCCCCGGATCCCGTCGGTCCCGAAGATCGTGCGTTTCGGAGCGTCGGCGCGCGGCGCCGTACTACGGTCGTTCATTGTCAGTCCCGAAAATTGACGAATTGGAGCTCGATGTCGAACTCCTTTTCACGGATTGCGGCGATGCAAGATTGAAGGTCGTCCTTCTTCTTGCCGGTGACGCGAACCTGTTGCTCGACGATCGAAGCCTGCACCTTGAGCTTCTCGTCCTTGATCCACTTCACGATCTGCTTCGCATGATCGGAGTCGATCCCCTCCTTTACCGTGATGCTGATCTTCGAGCCGCTCTTTCCCATCAGGCTGGTCGAGGCGACTTTGCCGGTCGCTTCGATCTTGCCGACGTCGAGGTGCTTGAGGCTGACCTTTCGCTTGACCAGCTTCTCCTTCAGGACGTCGAGCACGGCTTTCACGCGGTCTTCTGCGTTCGCGACCAGGACGATCGTCTCTTTTTTGTTCTCGATATCGGCGCCGGTCCCGCGAAAATCGAAGCGGGTGGCGATCTCCTTTTGCGCCTGGTTGATGGCGTTGTCCACCTCGTGCCAGGGAACCTTGGAGACGATGTCGAAGGTCGGCATCGGCCTTTTCAACCACGCCTTTCGCGCGGCGAAAAGGCGGGGCAGGATGCCTCGTTCGACGCGGGTCGGCTCAGAGGCCCGCCCCGACGCGGGCGCCGTCCGAGCGTGCGTACGAAACAACGGCGATGGGCGCGAGAAGGCCCAAGAGCGTCGCGGTCGCGAACAGGCCGCGTAGGCCGATCGCCCCCACGATGAAGCCGCTCGTGAAGATGCCGATCCCGGTCACGACGACGAGCAGACACGCCTGCACCGTGTAGTCCGTCGCGCGCGATTCCTCGCGGCAGTGGTCCATCATCCACGCGAAGAGCGCGGCGGTGGCAGCACCTCCGAGCGCGTGCTCGACGATGCTCAAGCCGGTGTACACGGCCATCTTCATGGTGCCCGCGCCAGACGGGTGAAAGATGTCGGCGACGAGGTACATCGCGATCGCGCACGTCTGGAGCGAGGCCGTCGCAAAGAGCGCGCGGCGCGCCCCGAAGGCTCGAAGCGCGAGCCCGCCGGCGGCCGCGCCCGCGATGGCCGCGACACCTCCGGCGGTGCCGCGCGTCAGCGCGATTTGGGCGTTGGACAGCCCCTGCTTCACGTACCAGCGCGACACCATGCCGGCGGCCAGCGCGTCTCCGACCTTGAAGAGGAAGAGCAGACGGAGGACGGATCTTGCGTCGGGGCGCTCCAAGAAGCTTCGAATCAGCTCGGCGCTGGATCGAGCGATCGAGGTGTGAGGCGTGCGGGGGCGAGGCGCCCTCGCCGGCTCGCGAAGCCCGAGCACCGGCAGCGTGAGGAGCGCGAGCATAAACGCCATCAAAAAGAAGGCCTCGCGGTAGCCGATGGTGTCGATGATCGCGAGGATGCCGCCCCCGCCGCCGATGATGCCTGCGCGCTGCGCGCCCACCTGGACCG
>JABFXY010000046.1 GCA_013361525.1 Polyangiaceae bacterium
GGGGAGGGGAACCAGCGCTTTCGCAGCTCGACGTAGACGATGAACGCCGCGAGAGCGCCGACGCTCGCGAGCGCGGCGCGTGCGATCCGGGCTGGACGCTCGGGGTGGACGATCGGCGCTGTGAGGAGCGCCGCGACCGGAACCAATGGAACGCAGACGATGGCGCTCTCTTTCGAAAACAGGCCGAGCGTCAGCGCCAAAAACACGCCGAAGGGCATCGCGTGCGCGCGAAGGCCCAAGGACGCGAGCGCGAGGAGCGCACCGAGACCCCCGAGGACGTCCGCTATCCCGACGACACCCGACACCGCCTCGGTGAGGAGCGCGCACGCGACGAAGGTCGTCCCTGCGAACCACGCCGTCATTCGACGGCGCGTGACGCGCCAGCCCATCGCGACGAAGAGCGCGCCGTTCACGCCGTGGAAGAACAGGTTGAACAGGTCTTGGGGCCACGACGTGCGCATTCGCGTCGCGAGATCGAAGCGCTGGCCGCCGGTCTCGAATTGATCGGACAGATATTGCTTCGTCCGATCGCTCGCGTAGGCGTCGATGACGCGCTGGCCGCGTTCGCCGACCTCCACCATCGAGCGCCACAAGTAATTGGGAATGGGCCGGTACGAGCCGATGCTCGCATTGGCAGGCAGACCCCAGAAGTCGCGGTAAATGGCGTCTTGGTACTTGAACTGCTGATTGACGTACGGATTGCCGAGGAGCGCTTCCTGCTCGTCGAAGATGTAGTTCGTCGTCGGCAGCCACCGCATGTAGAGCACACACGACAGCGCGAGCATCGGCAGGAACGCGATGCCGAAGGTCGGCTTCAGCTCGGTGAAATACGACCGAAAGAAGCGCCAAATCGAGGCGAAGAAGTCCCAGACGACTTCCGCCGCGGCGTGAAGGCGCGGGTTGTGGAGCGGAATGGCTGCCGGCCCATTTCCGGTGGGCATCGGCTCGGGGCCCGTCGCTTGGGTCGTCACGAAGCTCGCGTCCTCAGGTACCGCCGCCGGGTGCGGAGGGCCCCGTATCTTGCCCTTCCGGATCGGGAATGGGCCAGATGTCGCCCCACAACGGCTGTCCGCCGTCGACGCCCCAAACTTGTCCCGTGACGAAATCGTTCGCGTCGCTGGCCAAAAAGACGATGACGCGCGCGATCTCCTCGGGCTTTCCCAGGCGTTTGAGCGGCGTCGCGCGGCGCGTGATCTCGAGCATGGCGTCGCCGTATTGTGCCGTACCGCTCGACTTGATGTTGTTGCCGGGAGCGACGCAGTTGACCCGGAGCCCATGGGCGGCCCACTCGACTGCGAGGCTCTTGGTGAGGTTCTCGACGCCGGCGCGGGCGGCGCCGGTGTGGCTCATCCCCGGGAACCCGCGCGCGACCATGGCGGTGACCATGACGATGCGGCCGCGCTTCTGCGGGATCATCGCGCGCGTCGCCACCGCGTGGGTCATGTAGAACGTGCCGTTGAGGTTGTTGCGGACGACGGCCTCCCAACCCTTGGGGGTCATCGACTCTGCCGGGCTCGGGAATTGTCCGCCCGCGTTGTTCACGAGCACGTCGATCTTTCCGAAGCGATCGAGGACGTCGCCGACGAACTTCGCGACGCTCTCCGGTTCGCGGATGTCGCAAGCGGCGCCGAAGACCCGCTCTTCCGGGACGCCGTCGGCCGCGAGATCGGCGCGTGCGGCGTCGATCTTTTCCAACTTGCGGCCGCAGATGGCGACACTCGCGCCGAGCGACGCGAGCTCGCGTGCGGTCACGAGACCGATTCCGCTGCCGCCGCCCGTGACCACGGCGACCTGTCCTTCGAACAGGCCGGGCCCGAAGATCGACGTGATGCCCACGGCGCGCATCTACACCGCCCACTTTCGCGCGAGTACCCTAAAGTTGCTTGCCAATTGGGGCCGTGGCGGCTTTGCTGCGCGTCGCCGTATGCCCTGGGTTCGCGCAAATCTACGTGGTCAGACCGTCTTCGCCCGTGCAACCTCCGACGGTCAGCTCGCCGTTGCGGGTGGCAAAGTCGAGATTCGCTACAAGGCGAACGACGGCCGCCGTTACGACGCGATGGCGTCGAACCTCGCGATCGTCGACCCGACGCCGCTGCCCGACGACACGTGCGGTGAGGCCGCGAAGCCGGCCGCGGCGGGTGCGGGTACGCCTGCCGCGCGCGGCTCTGCGAAGACATCTTCGAAGGGCGGCGCGTCTTCGAAGCGCAGCGAGGTGATTGTGCCCGAGCCCGTGGAGGGCTCGCTCACCGTGTACACCGACGGCGCGTGCACCGGGAACCCGGGACCGGCGGGCCTCGGCGTGGTGCTCGTCGAGGAGACGGGTCGCAAGGAGCTCTCGGAGTACCTCGGCGAAGGGACCAACAACATCGCGGAGCTCACCGCGATCGAGCGCGCGCTCGATATGACCGAGGGGCGCCCGGAGCCCGTTCGCATCCACACCGACAGCAAATACGCGATCGGCGTCCTCACCAAGGGCTGGAAGGCAAAGGCGAATCAGAGCCTGATCGCCGGCATCTTGGAGAAGCTCGGTCCGCGACGCCGGAACATCTCGATCGTGTACGTACCCGGGCACGCCGGCGTCCCGCTCAACGAGCGCGCGGACGAGCTCGCGCGGATGGCGATCAAGACGCGACAAACCCGGCGCGAACAGGTGTAGTTTCGTCCTCGATGCCGACTCGCCCGATCGTCCTTTGCACCATCGATCGACTGGGGCTCTCCGGCCTTTCAGAGCTGCGCGCGACGACCAGCGCGCTCGAGACCGCCGACGGCGCGGATGCGAAGATCGTCGTCACACGCGCCGAGCTCGACGTCCTGCCGGAAGAGGCGGCGCATTACGCCCTGGGCACCGGCGAGGCACGCCCTGATCCGAAGCTGATCGTCGACGAGCTCGTCGAAAAAGAGCGCCTGTTCATCACCTCGCCGCTCGACGACCTCTTGCATCGGCTCGAGATGGAGCGCGGCACGTTCATCGACTTCATGACGCAAAAGGAGCGCGAGCGGTGTCGATTGCACGTGTTTTGCCGCTCCTCCGAGGCCGTCGGCAAAGCCCACGCCCTGCCGGTCGTCGCGCTGATGCGCGGGCTCGAGCTGCGCAATCTGCCGTTCGTCGTTCACGCGATCCTCGACGGGCCGGAGAAGACGGCGCAGTCGTTCCTCGAGCTCCTCACCGACAACCTCGGCCCGACCGGCAAGCTCGGCTCCATCATCGGGGCGGACCACGTGCTCGGCTCCGCCATTGTGTGGGAGCGGTCGCTCGTCGCCTACCAATGCATCGTTCGCGCGTTCTCCGGTCTCACGGTGGAGCGCTTCTACGAGCCGCTCGCCAACAACTATTCCGACGGGGGGACCGACCAATCCGTTCCGCCCACACGTATTGGTGAATACGACGGTGTGACGGGCAGTTTGCAGGCCGATTTCGCGCCTTCCGGCGAATCTCGCGCGCAATCGGGCGAGATGCCCGCGAATGCTTGGCAATGGCACGGGTCCGACGTCGGTATCGTCGTGACCGAGCGCGGCGACGATTTGGTGCCGCTCGTCTCGCTGCTTTTGCGTGAGAATCTTCCGGACGATGTCGCCGCGAACGTGACCATCAATGGTCGAGACGTCTTCGCATTCGACAAGAGCTCGCTCATCTCACTGACACGCATCGGCCCGCTCTCGGTGCGGCCGATGATCGAGACACGCTGCGCGACGCCCGGCCTCTTCGGGCGCCTTTCGGCGGCGGGCAAACATGCGGTGAAGATCTTCGAGGCGAGCCGTCGCGTCGCGGCCACCTTCACCTTCGAAGGCGAGCCGGAGACGCCCGCGCCCGGCATCGAAGAGGCGACCAGCGAGCTCGCGATCCGTCGCGCGACCGAGGTCGTGCAAAGGGGCGAGATGGATTTCGTGCACGTCGCGGTCGACAAACCCAGCGATGCGAACGCCACCGAGTCGTTCGATCTCGCGCTCCGCGAATTGATCGACGCCACGGTGGAAGCGAGCGGTCAAGTGTTCCTCGTCACCGACGGCCCGGTGATGGTCCACGCACGCGGTGCCGGTGATCACGACGACGTCCACGCGCGGACCCACCGTGAGGTGTTCGCGAACGTGCTCGAAGCGTGTGGGGTCGCGGTCGATCGATCCCGCCTCGAAGAAGCGCGCGGGCAAGAGAGCCCGGGCGCGCGGCGTCATCGCAGGCACCGGTGAAACGCGCGCCGGGGAGCGAGCCGCCGCTCCGCAACGTCGGACCCTATCGGCTCGAGAAGTCGCTGCGCATCGGTGCGGCGTTCTCCACCTATCGGGCCGTGCACGACGTCATCGGCAATGCGGTTTGGATCACGATGACGCCGAGCTCGGTCGAGCCCAGCGTTGCCGCGAACGAAAAGCTCATCGCCGGGGCGAAGGTGCTGGCGACGCTCGCGCGCTCGTCGGTGCTCGGCCTGCTCGCGGTGCTCGACGACGCGGGGCGGGTCGCGGTCGTCACGGAAGCGCCCGGCGGTCCGAGCCTGCGCGACATCATGAACGAGCTCACACAGCTCCATGACGTGCCCGTCGAGCAGCGTGCGGCGCTCGCCGTCGCGTTTGCGCGCGCCGTCGGGGAGGTGCACGAGGGCGGCGTCGCGCACGGCAGTCTGAGCCCGGAAAACGCCTTCTTCAGCGAGCGCGGTACGATTCATCTCGCGGGGTTCTGGGACGCCCACATCCTGTCGCAGGAGCGTCGGGACGTCGGTCGTGACGTCCCCGACGCCGGCCCCGAGGAGCGTTATCGGAGCCCAGAGCGCATCGTCGGCAAGGCGGTGGACCGCGCCGGCGACGTGTTTTCGTGCGGCGTCGTCGCTTACGAGATCATCACCGGCCGCCACCCGTTCGCGGAAGAGACGCGAGGCGAGACGCTCGCGCGACGCATTCGCGCCACTGATCCCGCGCCGAGCGAGGCACCCGCCGATATCGACGCGGTTCTTCAAAAGAGTCTGCAGAAGGTTCCAACGCTGCGGCACGAGACCGGCTCCGACTTCGCGGACGATCTCGTCAGCGCCGTCGGCGGAAGAGCGCGCGCGCACGATCTATCGCGGGCGCTCTACGCGAGGCTGCGCGGAAGGCCAGAGATCGTCGTCCCGCCTCGACTCGAGGCCCATGCGCGTCGCCTCGCTCGAAGCCTCGCGGTCCTCACCGTATTGATGGTCTTGGTCGGCATCTATGTCGTCGCCGGCGATCGAACCTCGTCGGGACCGAGCAGCCGCTCGAAGAGCGTGAGCAACGCGAGGGTGAAGGTCCTCGCGCGCCCGTGGGCCGACGTGTACGTCGACGGCGAGCGCGTCGACACCACGCCGATTGGACATCCGCTATCGCTATCTCCCGGCCGGCACGAGCTATTGTTCAAACACCCGCGCGCGCCGGACCAGCGGCGTGTTCTGGAGCTCGAGGCCGGCGAGCAGATCACCGTCGACATCGAAATGGACGTGGTGCGTCCCGTCGATGCCGGCGGTGATCCGAGCCCGTGAGTGGCGATTGCGCCTCAGAGCTGATTGATGCCGTTGTTTTCGGCGCTCGTCTGAAAGCGTTTCGCGAATCCCGGTGGCACGAGCCCCTGGTCTTCCGCATCGGATGCGGCAGGCAGGACCGCATTCCAAACCTGGAACATGCTCACCCAGGCGGACTGGCTCCATTGATAGTCGAGGTAATCGAAGAGCTGCCGAACCGACGGTTTCGCGGCGCCATTGTGCTTCGTCGGTGCGTCCGTGGCCAGGTCCCACCAGAAACGTAGCCAATCCATTTCGGTCGAATAGTACTTCGGCGGGTCGCCGAGCATTTGATTGTCGGGGGTCGTGCATCGCGTCTGCCGCCAGCGAGTATTGCCGCCGAGCGGATTGGGCAAAGCGGGATTATCGTCGTCCGCCTCGAGATCGACGAGCCAGCCGTCGTCGGCCATGTATTGCCCCGACGTGCTCAGGATGCTCTCTTTGTAGTACTTGAAGATTCCGTTTTCCTCGAACGTGCTGTTCCACGCCATTGCGGCCAGGAAGTGCGCCGTGCCCTCCGTGAATGCGGCCGAGCCGGGCTCGAGGGACCTCATTGCGTGTCCACCTGGCCCATCCGAATCGGCGAACGTGCACGCAACATCCATCTCGGGCGGGTTGTATTTCTCGTCGTATTGACCATTGATGGAGCCGGTCGACCCCACCCATCCTTTGTGGAGCCAATGCCCGACCTCGTGCGCGACGCCGAACTTCTCGGACACGATTGCGGCATTCGCGAGGTAGAGCTCCCCTCCCGCGTTGCAGCCTTCTTTGCAAAGGTCGCCGGGGTGCTGGTGCAGGTGAATGTATTGGTTCGGTGGATTGAGCAATCCCGGGTCGGTCAGGCGGTCGATGTGCCACGCAGTGTGGACGGCCGCCCCCACCATGTTGGCGACCGGTCCGGGGTCGGTGACGAGCGAGACGATCTTGGGCACCGGACCGAGGTCGACGTCCGTGAATACCCATTCGAACGGGGTGTGCGTGTCCCCGACCGTGCCGATGACTTTGAAGTAGTTGTCGGTCCGGTCGTCCGCCTCGGCGTGACCTAGGTTTGCGACGGCCCTCATTTTGACGGTGAAGCCGCTCGTGCTCGTGAAGTTGTAGTCAGGCGTACACCCGCTGTCCAAATCGGCATAACCCGTGATCGGTGCCTCGTTGGGGGGCGTAATCTCGTATTGGATCGCGTGCGCCGCCATGGGGCCGTACGACGTGTAGTAGTCCTCACCGACGCCGCTGTCCGAGAACCGAACGAAAAAGTTGAAGCAGAAGCGATACCCGTGCAGCGGCGGGATCTGCGCTTGCTGCGGCCCTTGCGAATCGACGGCTGCAATCTCGTTGGGCACGAGCACCGAGCCGACATCGGGCCCGAGGGCGAGTCTGTTGGTGTAGTCGCCCGCGTGGAATTGCGTTCGTCGGACCTCTTCGCCGTAGACGAGAAGGCCACCGGCCGCGTCGGGATGGAAGGACAGCGCCTCCGCGACGGCGCCGCCCCGTTTCTGTCCCGAGGCGTCGCGAAACACGGTCCCGACGCTCAGCCGCCCGGAAAACCGCATATTGGAGACGCTAACGCCCAGCGCGGCGGGATGGATCCAAACCGACGTCGCGCCGCCACCGGGCACCAACTGGCTCGCAACGACGACTCGCTCCGCCTCGCGGCCGTCGACCACGATGTACGCGGTCGTCTCGGCGTAGAGGTCGTCTGCGTGATCGTTGGAGAGAGAGAGCTCGATCCCCTGCGAACCAACGGAGACGGATTGCGCCGTCGCGAGCGCGGGCCACTCCGCGCCCAGCATCCGGTAATATGGTGAATCACCTCGACAGCTGGTGGCGACGGTGGTCACCGCCTGGCTATCGCTGGCCTCGTCGGTATCGGACTCCTCAGTCTCCATCGGCGCGCACGCACCGACGAGCAACAGCCCAAGGTAGGAGAGCTTTCCAAGCTTTCGAGCATCGATCAGGCAGCGATTCTTCATGTCGGTCCTCGCGTGTGACGAAGGTGTCGGGTTGCCCCGCGCGGCCTTCCACGACGCGTGCCAGCGCTCGAGGACACGGCAAATCGGTACTTTGACGGGACAATGACGTCCCGACGTTCGCGTCAGCTCGCGGGATTTCGCGAGCCGGACGCGAATAGTTGGTTCGAGCGTTCCGCGGCGCCGCTATTCGAACCGCGCAAAGAATGATCGCGTCTGCGAGCCGCCGACATTGAACCCGCCGACGGAGTAGATGACGCCGTTGATCATCGGGTTTTGGTGGACGTGACCTCTCGAGATCGGAAGCGCGACGTCCAGCGTCTCCCATTCGCCGAGCGCGCCGTCCGCGGAGATTGAAGCGCGGTGAACCGTCTTCGTGAATACCCCCTCGGGCTCGAGCCCGCCGACGAGATAAATCTTCCCCGCGTGGATGAACGATGCGTGCACGCTCAGGGCCGTGGGCACCGTGCCGATCTCCTCCCAGGCTTCGAGGCTCCCGTCGTCGGCGATGCGCGCGCGCAGGACCTTGTCGAAGTTGAGGTCGTTCTCGAAATCGCCGTTCACGCGCTTGAGGCCACCGGTCAGGTAGAGCGCCTCTCCGTCCGTCGTGAGCCCGTGATGGCTGACCTCGTACGGTAGGTCGGCTTCGTAGCTCCACGGTTGCAGCTCGCTGCCGTCGAGACGCGCGCGCTCCACCGTAGCCAGGCTCGAACCGGACAAAGCCATGCCGCCGGCCGCGTACACCCAGCCGTCGACGAGCACGCCTGCGCCGTGGAAGCGCGCATCGTTCATGGACGGGCCGTCCGCGGGATCCGAGAGGTTGCCGTTATCGTCGATGGTCATGATGTCGACCGAACTCGTCGACGGAGCCGTTCGATACCCGCCGGCGATAACGACGACGTCGTCCGTCGACACCATTACCGCGCCCGCGACGAGGTCCGATGTCGAGAGCGTCTCCCACGCGCCCATCGAGCCGTCCGCTTGGATCGTGGAGCGCTCGATGGTCGTCACCGACGACTCTTGATCGGCATGGCCACCAGCCGCGTAGAGGTATGTGCCCGACTGCTTTTTGGCTGCCCACGTCATGTGGTGATCGCGCTCGTCGGTGAGCTTCGGTCCCTCGGTGAATGCGCCGAGCTCCGCCACACACGCGCCTGTGCCGTCGTCGTGTGAACCGACGGGACAGCCCTCCGCGCCGCCCGCGCCTCCGCCCCCGAGCGGTGCGCCGCCTTGGGAAGCATCACCGCCATTGCCGCCATTGCCGCCCGTCTCGGCGGAGCTGTCACCACAGCCTGCTGCGAAGACGACGACGCCGAGCGAAACGATGGCCAAGAGCGAGCGGGACGAGTTCATGCCCGCGGTTTTGATTCGGCCGCGCGAGGTTGGAAACACAAAGAGTCTCAAGGCGGGGTGGACGCCTATTGGTCCAGTCCAGACTGTCTAATCCCCCAGCCCGCTCGTCGTTCGCGAAATCACGTTTGCGTGATAGCGCGCCGTGCCTGCTGCGGTCGCCTGTGCGTAGCCAGCGACGCCTCCGAGATCGAGCAAGGTGACGCGCATTCCGACCGTCGCGCCGAGCGCCCACGCTTCGTAGCCGGGAGGGAGCTGCGGTAGTTGAAGCGTCGCGTCGGCGGCCGCCGGTGCCCAGACGCCCCACGCCCCACCTCCCGAGCCGGAGAGCTCGGTGAAGAGCGCATCGCCTTGTGCACCGGTGACGGTGAGATGGACCTGCGACGGCGTTCCGCCGACGAAACTTCCGTCCACGTCGCCGAGTTGGTCCAGTGTGAAGGTGAAGCCGGGGACCCCTTCATAGGGTTTGATCTGCAGCTGGGACCGATTGTCAGCTTGCTCCACTTCCTGGAACACATATCCGTCGTTGAGCAAGCTCAGAGGGAAATAGAGCTTGTCACTCGGGGTCGGTGTCGTGCCCGTCTCTTTCATCATCGTCGTCGTCGCGAACCCGTTGAGCCGCTTGACCGTCATCGTCCAGCTGTCGCCAGCTGTAAGTCCCGCGAAAGAGACGTTGAGGTTCGTCGTGGGAGAGGTTCCTTCGGACAGGAACTCACCGATGTCGACGGTGCCGGACTGGAAGGAAGTATTGAAGTTGTGCGCGACAGCCCGATAAGAGCCATCTTGGTTGTAGGCGACGGCCCCGAAATCGCCGGCGTTGACGCTGGTACATCCGCCGTAGTCGGCGAATGTGTGGCTGACGTTGACCGTCTGTCCGGACTCCGTTTCTAGCGATCGGCACGATGCGAAATATTCGATGTAGCCGAGCGGTGTGCAGTCCGCGCAGTGCCCGACGATCTCGAGCGCAACAGTGCTGGTGACACCCCCCTCGAATGGATCGACGAGCTTCATCGTCGTCACGCCCGGCGCCATGTACGCGACGACGGCAACACCTTCGCGGGTCAGCGCGATCACGCTGCCGTCCTCCGGAACCTGCACCGTCGCGGCGCCGTTCGCATTCGTAACGTCCGCCTCTTCGGCGATGCCGTCCGCGCCAGCGACGAGCACCGGTCGATCAGCGAGCAAGTTGCCGGCGATCCCGACGACCGTCACGTCGACGTCGAGAAGCTCCTCCGTCGGGCCACCCCCCGATCCCCCCGAGCCACCGACCTCCGCGCCCCCTACACCCTGCCCCCCCGAGCCACCGGCGCCGCCGTTCGCACCCGAGCCCCCGCCGCCTTGCTGGGCCGCACCTTCGCCGCCGGAGCCTCCGCCGCCGGCACCGCCGGACGAGCTTTGAAACTCCTCGCCACGGCAGCCGGAGAAGGCGCCGGCGACGATCAACGAGAAGACGAGCCGATCACGGGACAGTAAGGACACGTTGAGAGGCTACACCTGCTCGGGCTCCGGGACGATCTCGGCGATGAGGTGCTCCGCAGGTCTCGCCGATCTTCGGGATCGCAGTTCCCGCAGTACCGGCGCCGGGCCGGCCGCCGGCTACTTGGCGTTCACGGGCTCGAGGCATCGAGAACGGACTCCGTAGTCGCGGCAGAGCCTCTCCTCATATCGCTTCGTGTCGCCGTCCTTGCCTGGGTCTTTGACGAGTTTCTCGAGTGCCTGCTGCTGGCCGACGAGGCGCGCTTCCAGGCGGTTCATGCCGTCCGCCATCCGCTGGTACAACGCACGTGCCTTCGCGGCGTCGCGTTTGACGCCGTCACCCTTTTCGTAGCGCTGCGCGACCCAGAAGCAGCCTGCGACGGGCCCCGCCTTGTCGATGGGACACGATAGATCCCAAAGCTGCCGGGCACGGGCGACATCTTTTTCGCCGCCCTCTCCCCTCGCGAGCATGTCTCCGAGAAGCGCGCACCCGGCAGATCCGCGGTCGTCGCATCCCTTCTCGAAGAGGAGCCGCGCCTCCTTGAGGTCCTTCTTTCTCCCTTCGCCCACCCGCGCCATTCCACCTGCGACCGTGCAAAGGCCCTGCTTACCGTCCTCACAGAACCGTAGTACGGTATCCGCGATACGCTCGGGCGCCCTGGGAAAGCCGTCCGCGCCGAGGAGATAACCCTGCAGGACAGTCCAACACGGGGTGGCGTAAGGGTCTTTTTCGCAGGCCTTGGACGCAAGCGCCACGGCCTGCGTCTCGTCGTGCTTCGGCCCGTCGGGATTGAAATACAGACGGGCAGCGCCCACACATCCTGCGGCGTCGCCGAGCTCGCATCCACGCTGAAAAGACGCGAGTGCCCGGGGAAGATCCGTCACTCCGAGTTTGTCGGACTCGATAAGCGCGGAAAGGGTGCACAGCTGCGCCTCGCCGAGCTCGCAACCGCGCGTCGCAAGCTCGTGGGCTTTCGCAACACGGGACTTGCCCTCCCCGGACCCGAGCACCGATGCCGCGACCGCGCAGCTCTTGCCGTGCCCCAGCGAGCAGCCGCGCTCGGCCAGCTCGGCCCCTTGTCTCTGTGTCTCCGGTGACGGCTGGACATTCGGGTCGGCCCATTTGAGTCGCGCCAGACTCGCGTGAAAACAGCTCTCCGCATTACCGGCCTTACACTGTTCTTCACACGCGGAAACGTCCGACGGTTCGCATACGGTGTTTTCGCTCGCAGACCGGTTCTGCGCGACGGAGGGCTTCTCGCTCGTGCTCCGGCCGGACGCAGGCGGCGGGGGGTCGTCGACCGACGATACCGTCGCCGTCTGCGCACACGCCGACACAACAAGGAGACCGAGACTGGCCGCGACTGATGGGAGCAGGGATGTCATGCGCGGGACAGTAGTGACCACATTCGCGCACCACCACTCGGGTTCGAGGGGCGACCGATGTGCGAGATACAAGGCGAAAAGTACGACGGACCGATCCGGTCCATCGGATCTTCGCGGAGGCGAAGTTGCGCCGCCCGAGAACGCTGCGATGGTCACGGTCCCCGTTCAGCTCGCGCGAGGACCGTGATGTGCTGCGACAGAGACGCTCGCGAACATTAGGCGGCCATTTCGACGTCGATCTTCATTTCGCCGTCACCCGGTGTCCCCCGGACCTTGATGGTGATGCCCGACCAGGTCCCCGTCGGTAGGTTGAGCGCCGGCGTGGTGGCTTGACCGCAACAATCGTGGAGTTGTCGCTGACTGTCGACATAGGTGTAGAGGTCGCTCGCGTCGCCGCGATTGCCCTGCCCGAAGATCTTTCCCAGATCTCGGTTGCCGTCGGCCTGCATCAGCTCGATCGCGAGGTGGTCTTCGTCGTTTACGTTGTCGATCTTCTCGTCGACCACGTAAATGGCAATGCCCTCGTCCGGCAGAAATTGGTCCTGTCCCGCCCTCCGGCGATACTCCACGATGACATATTGGTCTTGCGCCATCGTTTTGGGGTTTCGCACCATGAGGACTTCGCCTCCCTCGGCGCCGGGATGGAGCGTGATGTTCGACTCCGGCTTGGTGATCAGCTTCGGCGCGATCCAGCCGTGGAACATCCGCAACATGCCATTCGGGTAGGTCGGAGTTCGCCCTCGGTTGCCCCACGATCCGGATGCCATGAGACAATAATTGCCGAGCCCGTTCGAGACCGACCACCTCGCACGGCCCGTGTCGTAGTAATCGGCCCACCTGGCCGCGAGGTGTCCCCATTCGTGCGCGCAGACGCCCATCTGGCAATCCTCGGGCACGGTAAGGAAGGTCATCACCCGGATGCCGTTCGCGACCTCGATCGGCGCGGGCAATACCCACTTGAGGCTCCAAACGTCGTCGTTGCTGCCCGTCTCCTCTGCGCCGCTGCCCGCGTGAATGATGAACAGCGCGGTGACGAGGCCTTCACCGAGCGCGTCGTAGCTCGAAAGATCGACGCCTTCGGCCAGGGCGGCTCTGACCGCGTCGGCGGCCAAACCTTGCGCATTTTGCGGGGGCGTGCCCATGCCTGACGCGTTCGCCGTGTAGTACGAGCTCGGGTGCGGAAGGCGGTACCAGCCGAATACCTCGCCACGAATGTCGATTCCGGGGCCGGCCTCGGGGTCGAACCGATTGGGGTCATGGCCGCTGATTGCACGATAGTATTCGCGCATGCTTCCGGTGGCGTGGTCCCCCGTTTCTCCGAACAGCATTCGTTCGTAGTGGTTGGCGGTATGGCTCGGGTCGTGGGGACGGTCGTCGAAGTCGACGAGCAGGACGACGGTTCGAATGACACCCTTCAGCTCCGTACCGGGCCTATCGATTCGCTGTGGCGTCGAGGCGGGCGCGGGTGCTCGGGCTCCGTCGTCGAGGCCGACCTGGTTTTCGGCGCGGCGCCCCGCGCGCCATACTCGATAGTAGTCCTCAAAGGGCATGTCGTTCGAAAGCAGCCCTCTGCTCTTCTGATCGTCGAACCGGTCGCGTAGCTTGTTGAGGAGCTCGGGTGAAGGCGGAACCTGACACCGTAAACGATTGCAGTAATGGGCATTGACCCTGGGGACGAGGACTCTCATTGGCCCCTCCAATCAATGTTTTGCGGGCTGTCCTTCGCGCGCGCCCCCGCGACGCGCTCATGCGTAGAAGGTCGTGCAAAACGCGGCCCGGCGACGCTGGCGGACGGGGCGCGAGCGTTCGATTCAGGGCGTCGTGGGAGTTCGCGGAGATCGTCGCCGGCGCCGCCTCGGGCGGTTCTCGGCGCAATGAGTATTTGCCGCCTACAGCCTAATCTCGATGTGCGTGCGCTTCTTCAGATCGGCGAGCCACGTCTCTTTTTCGCGGGCGAGGATCTCGTTCTGTAGGCGCTGCACCATCTCTTCTTTGGGAGTTTCGTATGTCGTGTAGCGAGACGGATGGCGTGACTTGACCCCGATGATGAGGTTC
>JABFXY010000097.1 GCA_013361525.1 Polyangiaceae bacterium
CGTCACCGACGCTGCCACCGGCCCCGGGCGTGCCGCCCTGGTTGTCCCCGCCAGCGCCCCCACCCGAGCCGCCGCCGCCGTCGGTCGTGTCGTCACCGCAGCCCGAGGCGATCAGAGCTCCGCCGATGAGGCACGACCAAACATACAAGCGCATCGAAGTCATAAGCTCTCTCCTCGGAAGCGGAGCCCAGTTTAACGCATACGACCGCAACATCTGCCACGAGGTTGTCGATGCCGCTGTCGTCGATTGGGACCGCCGGGTCTCGCCGGTGTACGGTCTGCACATGCTTCGCGACGTGAGCGACGACGATCTCTCGATTTTCTTCGAGCACCAACGCGAGCCGGAGGCGAACGCGATGGCTGCGTTTCCCCCGCGCGATCACGCCGCGTTCATGACGCACTGGCGAACGAGGGTGCTTCCCGACCCCAACAATAAGAAGAAGACGATCGTCGTCGACGGCGTGGTCGTTGGAAACGTCGTGAGCTGGGAACAGGATGGCAAGCGCCTCGTCGGCTATTGGCTCGGATCAGCGCATTGGGGGAAGGGCGTGGCGTCGGCGGCCCTCGCCGAGTTCCTGGCGGCGTACGAAACCACTCGCCCCGTCTACGCGTTCGTAGTGGAAACCAACACACCGTCGATTCGGGTGCTCGAGAAGTGCGGCTTCCGACGCGTCGGCGATGCCGCGACCGGGATTGACCACGTCGCCGAGCGCTTGATGCGTCTCGACGCCTGAGTGGTCCGCCAGAGTGAGTGGTTATCGCCCTACGGCGCGTCGTCGTCGACGTACGTAGGGGCACCGGGTGAGGCGGTCGTTGTTGGCCAATTAGTCTAGCCCTGTCGCCGAATTCCGGATGGGTCCCCATATATTTAAGAATAGTGTCGTAACGGTACAACCCGGCAAGCGACGCAACATATTCCATCGAGCACTCGTGTCGATCAGGTATATTTTCTAACTACGAGGTCAGAATGGCTGCGAAAACGTTACAAGCAAAGGTCACCTTTATGACCCCGTCAGAGGGTGCTCGAAGGACCGCGGCCCGAACCGGAATTCGGCCACATTTGGCGCTCGGGGATGTCCTCACGTCCTGTGTGGTGCGATCCGTGGACGGTCGCGAGGAACTCGAACTTGGAGTGGAACAGGACGTAACCATTGAGATCGTGTTCTGGGACGAGTATGGGCGTGCTTTCGACCCAAAGTCGGAGGTCAAGCTATTTGACGGCAGTCGGCAAATCGCCCGGGGACGTTGGGTTTAAACTAACCCTTACTGTGCTGGTCCAGCGCTCTTTCGAGGCGCAAAATGAAGGTGTCTGCCGCCGCAAAAACAGAGTCCAACCGACTGTCCGAGAGCGCTCGGGGCGTGGTGGGCCTCCATGATGGAGACCTACCGTGTCTCCTCCTGGGCAACCGGCGTGCAAAGGACGTAGCTATCCGCTCGAGCCGTTCAGCCGATTGTCGGGGAGCTCAGGCTGCTTTGCGGATCTCGACGACAGGCAGGTCCTGCACATCCACGCCGTCGAAAGGGGAGACATGCAGCTTGAGCTCCACGCGCGCGCGCCAGCCCGGAACCCACCATCCAGGATCTCAACTACACCTTCGATCCTGTCGGGAACATCGTCGAGATCAACGACCTCGCGCAGCAAGGCGTGTTCTTCGCCGACGCCTATGTCGCGCCCGCGAATCAGTATCTCTACGATGCCCTCTATCGCCTCATCGAAGCGAGCGGGCGGGAGCACAGGAGCGTCGGCGACGTCATGGTCGACAACAACGACCAGCCGCTTCGTAATCTGCCGCACCCGAACGACCCCAACGCGATGCGGAACTACGTCGAGACCTACGACCTCGACAAGATCGGCAACATCCTCGAGCTCTTCCACGACGCCGGAAGCGCGGCGACCTGGACCCGCCCTTACGTGTACGTCTCGCAAACGAACCGGCTCGCGACGACTGGTCCGACTGGCAGCACTGTCAGCTATACGCACGACGTGCACGGCAACATGATCGCGATGCCGCATCTGTCGGCGATCACGTGGACGCCGTTCGACCAGATGCAGAGCGCCGACAAAGGCGGCGGCGGCATCGTCTACTTCACCTATGGTGCCGACGGCCAGCGCGTGCGCAAAGTCTGGGAGCAGACCGCGACCAGCATTCGCGAGCGCATCTACCTCGGCGGCTACGAGCTCTACCGCGAGCGCGAGGTGAGTGGTCTCGTCCTCGAGCGCCAAACCCTCCACGTCATGGACGGGGTGAGGCGAATCGCCATGGTCGAGACCAAGACCGTCGACAATTCCGTGCCCCCGTTTACGCCGACGCCGAGGCTGCGGTATCAGCTCGGCAACCACCTCGGCAGCGCCTTGCTCGAGGTCGACGAGACCGGGCTCGTGATCTCGTACGAGGAATACCATCCCTATGGAACGAGCGCGTATCGCTCGGCGCGTGCCAGCGTCGACGTGTCGGCGCGTCGCTATCGATACACGGGGAAGGAGAGGGACGAGGAGACGGGGCTGTACTACCACGGGGCGAGGTATTATGCGTCCTGGTTGGCGAGGTGGACGAGTGCGGATCCGATGGGATTGGACGCTGAAGGCCCTTGCCTATATCGATACTGCGGAGCGGCGCCCACCATGTACGTCGACCCAAGCGGGTATAACCCTGTGGTAGACGTAAACCCTGGCACAAGTACAATCACGTACTCACTGAATGTCCATCTCTACGCGCCGACCGACAAGCGCGCCGAGGTGGCAAAAGCTGCTGCGATGGCCCAGGACTTTTTTCAAAACCCCCACGTAAAGGGAACCATTACGGACACGGCTGAGGGGCGTAGTGCCGACAGTCGAGCAATGACCTATGTCGATGAGGCCGGCAAAGCCTGGACCGTTAAGTTTGACGTACGATTCGAAGTGCATGCCGAACCGTCGCCTGTGTCGCAAATCGCTGCGCCGCCGAAGACGCAAGGGACCGAAGTTTGGGCGTTTCTCAGTAGCCTATTTCTGGCGAACTACGAAATGACAGAGGCTGGGTTCGGCGCGGGCGACGCCGTGCTTACCTACTACGACTATGAGGACTGGGCCGGGAGCGCCGCCTCCCACGGTCGGACCTTTAACCTCGACTACGGTGTCACAGCGGGAGAAATGCGACTGAGTCCATATAGCAACAAGCAAGGGCAGTATGCGTTGGAACTGATTCACGAAGTGGGGCATCTTCTCGGCTTTGAAGATCGGTATTTTGTGGATGACACGTCCGCGCATCCCGGATTCGATGATGACATGATGGCAAGCGGTGGGCTGTTTGGTGATCGTGTAATTCATCCGATTCATGTCGAGGATGCGGCAAAGTTTGCTCTTCGCTTTGCTGGTGAGGCGCGAGTTGTTGAGGGGGCGCTGTTGCGCGCGGCTCAACTGGACTATACCAGTCGCGAGCCCTCGGACTTTCAGATGGGCGAAGAGGGTTATTTTGAGACGCAGGAGTGGAACCGGGCGCGAATGGTGAAGGAGCTGCGAGCGCGGTATGAACCGACGGGTATCTAGATGGCTATCAGGAACACGTCCGAGGAGCGGAAGTTTGATCGTAAGCGCGAAAACCGCAGCGTTCTTTGTGCTCGGGATCGGATGTGGCGTGCCCACTTCAGCTCAACCCGACAGCTCCGACGTCATGAGCCCTCCGTCTGCGCCTGCGTCGACAGCCAATCCGTTTTATCCAACGCAAAACCAGCTTCCCACTCAGCTCCGATCGAACCCCGAGTTGCGTCGAAGGTTCGAGGTGGAGTTTGAGCCCAATTCTGAAATCGCGTTAGACGGTGCTTCGAAGGTCTTGGCTAGCGTCACTGCGGAGCTTAAGGAGACGCCGTACGTGCCGTGGGTAATCGTGCGAGGTCTGGCGCTGCGAACGGAATCAGGGGCGGAGGCTCTGGCTCGCCGGCGTGCAGAGGTTGTACGAACTCGTATTGTCGGTAGCGGAGCTGACCCCGAGTGTGTGCTGGTGCCCGATTTTCCCACCCAGATCGGGATCGAAGAGGGCGCGCCGCGCGCTGAGGTAGAGGTGCAGTTGCGCCAGTGCAAACCGAAGCCGTAGGAGACTCGGGGCCCGGTGAAAGAGCACAAGCTTCTCGAGGAGGGACCGGCCGCGGCCATGGCTGCAGTCGAGGTTCGTGGGGCAACATTGTGCCCGGCTGGGCCAGGCGTGCGCGTTCCGCGACAGCGCTTGCGGAGGCGTCTGTCTGGACCAATGTTGCCTTCAGGTTCAAGGCGCGAGATCTTCGCGAACGGTGATCGGGCCATCCTCGATTTCCTGCGTCCTCGGAGGCACGCTCGCATCCATCCCGTCGACACATCTCGAGCCTGGGAGCAGCGCTGAGCGCCCGGCACTCCCCTGCTAGGACAGGCCATGCCGTCCCGGCTGCTTCGAGGACAACTCGCCGCCGACGCGTCCCAGATCTCGTCCGACGCGGACAGCGTGTACGTAATGTTCGACAGCGGCGCGGTGCTCCGAGTCGACAAGACCTCCGGTGCCGCCAACGTTCTCGCCGCGCAGTGCGAAGGAGGAAACGTCGTCGGTGACGACGTGCATGCGTACCTCATCGACGTCGCGGCGCGCCGAGTGGTGCGGGCCGAAAAGACGGGGGCCGGTGGTGTTGTGGTCGTCGCCTCGAAGCTCGAACTCTCGGGCGTGGGGCTCATCGACGAGACCCACGTCTACGTGACCACGACCGACGGCGTGTGGCGTCTGGCAAAACGCGGCGCGCAGCCCGAGAGGATCCACGCCCTCGACGAGGTCGAGCTCCTGGGCCTCGACGGCGATAACGTCTACGTCACGGCGGGGAGCTTCTTCGCGCCGCGGACGCGAGCCTTCGTTCTACCCATGTCGGGCGGCGCCGCCCGACCGGTAGCGATTGGTCCCGCCGTCCCGGGAGCCGTGCGCTTCGTGGACGCCTCGTTCTGCGCGCTTCGCGAATCGGGTGCGCTGGAGGCGATCGATCCGATGACGGGTGCGCAGCGACGAGTCCGGCAACTGGAGGTCCAGGGGCGCCCGTTCCTCAAGATGAATAGCACCCACGTGTACCAGGGCGACATCCGTCGCATCGACCTCCGGACCGGATACGTCGAGACGACGGAGGTGGACGAGTGCATCCACGACACGGTCGACGAGAGCGGCATCTACTGGCTCGAGCGGACGGGTGACTCGGTGACCCTCATGGGTTGGAGCTGAGGGCTTCGTAACCGCACCAATTGGGGACCCGTTGGAGCGGGAAACAAGCAGGTAACCGAATTGTGCTGTAGCCTAAGACATTCCCTGTCCTAGGACATTGTCTGGACCTTCCGCGGCAATGCTCGAATGCTCATAATGCGGCCATGAGCAATGACAAGAAGAAGCTCGACGTTCTGGGGGAAGTCGGACAGTCTTGCCACTACTTCTCCGGGCTCGGATACAACAGCTGCCGCGCTGGGGTTCGATACGCCGACGTTCGCGTCGAGCACGTGCCCCTGAACCTGAGGACGGTCTCTCTGCCGTGTTTTCCCGACGACCCGATGGTGGCGTCGTGTGCCCATTTTCGCCTCTCGACGCCGGAGGAGGTCGCGGAGCAGAAGCGAAGCACGCGTGAGGCCATCCGAAGGATCAACAGCGGCCGCTCGCCCTGCTGCGAGGCGACGCTCGTCCCCGTCGGCGGCGGATGGGAAGCGTGCTCCGCCTGTGAGGAGCGCGTCGTGCACCGATACCGGGGCGCGAGCGAGGTGGTGTAGGGCCGCCGCCCGCGTCGATCGGTCGCGGCGAACCCGAGGGGGGACACCAGATGCGCTGATAACGAATTGAAGTTGCAGGCCTTGTTCGGCCTTTCGGACCCGTGGGGGAATCGGGACTGGGCGCTCGTAATCTGGCACCAATGTCGGTCGAAGAAGCCATCGAGAAGGGGGATTTCCGCCAAGCGCTCACCAGCTTGGAGCACGAGACGAGCGCGTCCGAGGTCGAGCCGAGCCGGCTGCTGATGCGGTTCAACATCGAAGTTCGCCTGCAGCGGTTCGACGCCGCGCAGGCGACCATGCGCCGGCTCGTCATGGCGGCGCCGGAGGTCGCCGCGCCGATGTCGGCGTTCGCCGCCGCCGCCCACGCAGAAGAGCTGGCCACGCGCCGGCGTCATGATCCCGCGTGCGCGGGAAGGGGGGCGGCGCTCGGGCTCCCGCCGCCTCATCTGCTCGCCCTGGCCAAGGCCTGGGCTTGCCACGCGAACGGCAATGCACACGAGGCCAAGGCCGCGCTCGCCGAGGCGGCGACTTTGACCCCCGCCACCTCCGGAACCATCACGCGCGTGGGCGGTGGGACGCAACGGTTCTCGGCCATCTCCGACTCCGACGAGCTCACCGGGGCGACGCTGCCCGTGTACGACGGCGCCAAATTGCTCGATCTACCTTTCAGCGAGCTCTCGTCGATTGCGTTCCTGGCGCCGAAGACGTCATTCGACGTGATGTGGTCCGCCGCAGACATCGAAATGGTGGATGGAACACGGCTTCGCGGGCGCATTCCCTCGTTCTATGCCGGTACCGGTGTGGCGGACGACGGGTCGGTGCGGACGGGCCAGGTGACGACGTGGCAGCACGATCGCGGCTACGCCGAGGCGCTCGGGCAGCGCGATTGGTCCGTCACCCTCGCCGAGGGCGGACACACGATGGTCGGAATCCTGGGCGTCCAACGGATCGACTTCGATAATGCGCGGCGAGCGCCTCGATATGCAGGTATGGCGGTTCAGGCATCCGTTCACGAACCGCCCGCGTCCGGAATGCTCTCGAAGCAAGCGCTGCCGAAGGCGCCCGGGTGGGGGCTCCCGGTGGCGGCGCTCGGCGCGTTCGCGGGTGTCGCGGTCTTCCTCTACCTGGGACTGCTCGGCGGTCGCGCTGGGCGCGAAACCGTGCTGGGCCTCTTGGCGGTCATGGTCATCGCGGGCATTCCCGGTGTGATTGCGGGCTTGCAAACGATCGCGCGTAAGCGCGTCGGACTCGGGATCGCCACCATCGCCATTGCGACCGCCGGCATCCTCGTCGGCATTGGGGGCGTCGTCATAGAAAACCTCTATCGACAGAGCCAACGCGAGCAGTATTCGTCCCCTCCGAGCACCACATACGACGAGGAGGGCCGGACCCGGGCACCTCGTGCTCCTTCCGAAGGGAACGTGGAAGGGCGGGCCGCGCCGAAAGCGGATATCACAGGGGCGGACACCACGGTCGCAGGGGATGCGATTGCGTCGGTGCCCATCGGCACCTCGCCGGTGCGCGGCCCGAACACGGCGAAGGTGACGATCGTCATCTTCAGCGACTTCGAATGCCTTTATTGCCAGCGCGTGCAACCGACGCTGGAGCGCATCCGCAACGAGTATGGCGACCGCGTCCGGTTCGTTTGGAAGGACGCTCCCCTGCCGACTCATACGCGCGCCGAGCCCGCGGCTCAGCTCGCCCGCGACGTGCGCGCGCAAAAGGGAGACAACGCATTCTGGCGTGCGCACGACCTCCTCCTGCAGAACCAGAAGGCGCTCACCGACGAAGATCTGAAGTCCTACGCGCTCGAGCTCGGTGCAAATCCGAACGAGGCTATGGCGGCGGTGGCCGACCATGAGCACAAAGCCGGCATCGAGGCCGACCTGAAGCTCTTCGAGGCCCTCGAGGTCAAGGGTACGCCGACGTTCTTCATCAATGGCCGCCGCTTGGCGGGGGCGCAGCCATTCGACAAGTTCAAGCAGATGATCGATCGCGAAGAGGCGGCGGCGATCGCCGCGATGTCCGTCGGAAACCTGACCGCAGAGGCGTACTACGAAAACCTCGTCGCCAAGGGGAGCACCCGGGCGCGGTGAGCGGTCGTCACACGACGAGCCGTGTTGCCGGTACACTGCGCCGACAGATGAGAGGTCGATGGCGAGCTTCGGCGTGTTGACGGATCTGCGCCGGGTGATCGCGACGTCAGGCATAGAGGAGATCGGATGACGAAGCATGGAGTGGGCGTAACGCGCGGTGTGATCGGAAGCCTTGGTCTGGTGCTGGCGATGGCCGGCGCGTGCTCGGATGACACGAGCACCTCGAGCGGCGCGGGTGGGCAGGGCGGCGGTGGTTCGGACCAAGCCGGGGGCACGGGTGGCACGAACGTCGGCGGCGCTGGTGGAGACGCGGCCGGCGGCGGCGGCAATCCGCAAGAATGCGTGGGGACGTCCTACACCGGGCAGCTGCGCCCGCTCGACCTGTTCATCATGCTCGATCAGTCCGGGTCGATGGACACCACGGTCGAGGGCGGTCTGACGAGGTGGCAAGCGGTGACCAACGCCATTACCGGGTTCGTCGAGCAGCCGGACCCGAGCGGGCTCAGCGTCGGTATTCAATACTTCGGTTTGCCCCCGATGGATGGCAGCTGCCCGCCGAGCTGCGCCACGAGCGATGACTGCCCTGCCGGCGAGAGCTGCGATCCAATCGTGCTGCAGTGCGACTGCGCCATTTTTGCTTCGGACTCGTGCAACTATCTGGATTACGCATCAGCCGAGGTCGAAATCGCGCCGCTCCCCGGTGTCGCGTCGCAAATCACCGATTCGCTGGCAGCGCACCAACCGTACACGGGGACGCCCACGGCCCCCGCGCTTCAGGGCGGCGCCGAGCATTGCAAAGAGTGGGCAATCCAAAACCCCGACCATATCGTCGTCCACGTGTTCGCGACCGATGGCGAGCCGGGCGAGTGCGACACCGACATCAACAACATCGCCGCCATCGCGTCGGAGTATGCCAATGGTGAGCCGAGGATCTTGACCTTCGTCATCGGTGTCGGGCCCGGATTGCAGAATCTGAATCAGATCGCCGCGGCCGGCGGCACCGGCCAAGCCTATTTGATCGATACGAACGCGGACGCGGAGCAGCAGTTCATCGACGCGCTCAACGAGATCCGCTTCGGCGCGGTCGCTTGTCAGTACGCCATCCCGCAGCCCGATCAGGGGCCGCCCGATTACGATGAAGTGAACGTGAAATACACACCAGGGGCCGGCGGGGAGGCGATCGATATCCCGAGAGTCGAGAGCGACGCGGCCTGCCCAACCGATGGGGCGGACGGGTGGTACTACGACGACCCGGTGAGCCCGTCCCAGATCGTCCTCTGCGGTGACACCTGCACGAAGCTGTCGCAGGACCTCGGGGCCAAGGTCGACATCGTACTGGGCTGCACCACCATCACTCGCTGACCGACCCGCTCCGGCGGAGGACTTCCGGGCTGGACGGCTGGAACTTAAACTTCTGCGGATGGTCAGAGCTGGGACATGAGGCGAACGACGTTGCCGCTGATCGTTGGCTTGGCGGTGGCGGGCTGCACGCCTGCGCCGGTGCCGGTCGCCCCTCCCACGGTCACGATGCCTGCGCACACGACGGTCGCGACTGCGAGGCTGCCGGTCTCGGTGCCCGAGGCGCCGATGCCCCTCGCCGAGGCGGTTGCGCGCGCGAAGGACAACGTGGGCAAATGGGAGGGCGCGCCCAAATACGAGCCGGCGAAGCTGGAGGCGTTTCTCGAGCATACGTTTCCCGAGCGCAAAGAGATGGGGCGCATCCTCGCGGCGTTGGTGAAGTCGTGCACCGACGCGAAGGGCCGAGAGGCGGAGCCGTGCAAGGTCGTTCAGGAAGGCTCCAGCGACGAAGCGAAGCTCGTCGTGCCGATGATCGAGATCGTGGGTGAGGCGGCTCCGATCGGCGCGGGAGCGACCGACGAGATTCGGGTATTGGTGCAGCTCTCTCAACGCGGGTTGTCGCGTGCCGACACCGCGATTGAACGCATCCTCGAGCGTCGATTCGCCGCGACGAAGCCGGTTTGCACCGCGCCGAGCGCGACCGAGGTCGCGGACGCTTCTGCCTCGCTCGACGACTTCCTCGTCATCGAGGGGAGGGGAAGCGCGCGGAAGCCGACACAGGCCGAGCGCGACGACCTCGCGTATTTCTACGCGGCGATTGCGAAGAACGGGCCCGCCGTCGGCAGCAGCGAGGTCGTCGCAGGCAATAAGCTCCCGGCCGATCATCCCGATCTCGATGCGCGCACGAAGATGCGCGAGGAGATGGACGCCGCTCTCTTGGATGGCGACATCGCGCGCCACGCGAAAGCTGCGAAGGGTTACCTCACGTCGCTCGGCTATCCCGGTGCTCTGCGTTCGGGTGAAGAACGTGATCAGCGGTGGGGCGGCGCCGCGTTCTCGTTCGTGATGCGAGACCTCGCGCGCTCACTCGAGATCCTCGGGGAGCACGCGGAGGCGGAGCAGCTTTATCGCCGCGCAAACCCGGGCGGTGGAGCCTGCGGCACGTCGACGCACACGCGCTTCGACGCGCAGAACGAAGGCGCGATTCGAACCGGCCATCAGCGCGGCGGTTGTGGCGCCGTCGTCGCCGAGCACCTCTTTTCGGTCTGGTACGATCCACGCGAGCTCTACGGGACCACGCTGCTCACGCGAGGTGGCTTCGACATCGCGCGCCTTTATCGCGGTGCTCTCCTGACCACGGGGAGGTCCGACAAAGCGACGGTCGACAAGGCACTGCAGACGTCGACGCACGCGGCGGAGGGCGTCGCGCGGCTCGAGCGCCTCGGTATCGAGAATTGGGCCGAGCGTGTTCGCGCCGTACGCGGCTTCGCCGATACGTCGCGGCGCGACGGTGTCGAGAGCCTCGCTGCGCTCGCGTCTACCGGCTCGACCGGCGATCGCATCGAGGCGCTCTCGGCGATCGGCTCGCTCGCCGAAGATCGGGGCTTCGACCCCTGTCCGAAGAACGGCACCCGACACGGTTGGGGGCGCGGCGGCAACGGCGAGCGCAGGGTTCACCCCGTGATGGACGACTGCAACACGCGTATCGACGACAAGACCGTCATCAAGGTCGTCACGTCGATCACGACATTGCAAAACGATCCGAACCCCGACGTTCGCGAGGCGCTTGCGCAGACGCTCGGTCGCATGGCCTCACCGAAGGCGCGCACTACGTTGAGAAAGCTCGCGAAGGACAAGTTCGAGAACGGCACGGTGTGCATCACCAAAGGCGACGCTCCCGAGGTCTGCGGCAAGAACTTCCCCGTCGCACGTGCGGCCGTCGACGCGCTCGAGGAGATCGACGAAGCGGAGAAGAACCGCAGAGCCTGGCGCTGAGGCTGCTCTCCCGGCCGCGCGCGTTCAGCCGTCGATGAGCGCGCGAATCGCGTCGCACATCGCCCGCTTGTCGAACGGCTTGGAGAGAAACGCAAACCCGTCCGGCAGCTCCCCCAGCGCTTCGCGAACGTGACCCGACATCAACAGCACCTTCAAGTGCGGGGCGCGGATACGTAATCGCCCGGCCATTGCAGGCCCGTTGATCCCCGGCATCACGACGTCGGTGAAGAGCACCTTCACTTTGCGGAGCGTGTCGTCGCTCATCGCCAGTGCTTGCTCGGGCCCATCGGCCTCTAGCACCGTGTAGCCCTCGTCCTCGAGCAGGCTCTTGGTGACGGCTCGCACCCGCGGCTCGTCCTCGACGATGAGGATCGTCTCACGCGCGCGAACGACACCCGTTCGCGGCGGGATCGTCTTCTTCTCCGGTCGGTCCTCGATCAGCGGCAACAGGATGCGGAACGTCGTACCGATGCCGGGTGCGGACTCGACCTCGATCGCGCCGCCGCTCTGGCTGACGATCCCGTGCACCGTCGCGAGACCGAGGCCGCTGCCTCGGCCGACTTCCTTCGTCGTGAAGAACGGCTCGAAGGCGTGATCGAGCGTCTGCCGATCCATGCCGCTCCCGGTGTCCGCTACTTCCATCGCGACGCGGAAGAAGGCTTCATCCGACCCTTTTCGATCCTCGGGCTCGAACGTGGCTCCTGCGGCGTTCACGGCGAGGTTCCGCGTTCGGATCGTGCAGCGCCCGCCCTCCGACATCGCGTCGCGCGCGTTCATCACGAGGTTCACGATGACGCGCTCGAACTCCGCTCGATCGGCGCGCACGCAGCCGAGATCCGGCGCGTGATCGATGACGATCTCGATGTGCTCGCCGACGAGCCGCCGCAACATCGGCGCGATTTCGTCGACGACGAAGCGGATGTCGATGACCCGCGGGTTCATCGGTTGTCCTCGACCGAAAGCGAGCAGCTGCTTCGTGAGGCTCGCAGCGCGAGAAGCCGCTTCGCCGATGTCGGCGATGCGCTCCTGGGTATTGCCGACGCGCGCCCTCAACAAATCCACGCTGCCTTGGATGACGGTGAGGAGGTTGTTGAAGTCGTGCGCGACGCCACCCGCCAGTCGGCCGAGCGACTCGAGCCGTTGCGCTTCGTGCAGCTGCGCCAAGAGGCGCACGCGCTCGTCCTCCGCGCGCTTTCGCTCGGTGATGACCGAGACGACCATGGCGATGCTCGCGACCTTGCCACCCTCGAGCACCGGGCCGATGCGCGTGACGTAGTAATTGGGATCGACCGAGTCGAGGCCTGCGATCTCGAGCTCGACCGTCTCGGCGTTTTCGACGACGCGGGAGATCGCCTCGCGCATGCGTGCGTGATCGCGCTTGTTGATCCAGTTGAAGACGCTCTGCCCGACGATCGTGCTCGTATCGACGACGCGGTCGAGGTTGTCGACGACCTGATTCATGAAGGTGATGCGGCCGGTCTCGTCGGCGGTGCAGATGATGTTCGGCGCGCTGGTGACGATCGCTTTGAACTTCGCTTCGGATCGGCGCAGCGTGTTGGCGGTCTCGATCTGCTGGCTGACGTCGTGGAAAGACACGACTGCGCCGGTCGTGACGCCGTCCGCGTCTTTGACCGGAGCGGCGCGAAAGACACACCACGAGACGCCGCCATCGCGCCGCTTCACGCCGATCGTGACGGCCGGTTGAGGCTCACCCGTGACGAGCGCTTTCGTCACCGGGTAGTCGGCCGCGGTGCACGGCGATCCGTCCTCGAAGATCGTCTCGGGCTCGAAGTCGCGCGTGAAGCGTTGGGTCAGCTCGTCGAAGCCGAGCCCGAGCACGCGCAGCGCTTCTGCGTTCGCGTGCAGGATCGCGCCGTCGGCTCGCACGTGCACGACGCCCGCAGGCACCGACGCGAGGATTCCGCGCGTGAGCTGCTCGCTCTGTTGGAGCGCCGCTTGGAGATCGGAATGACGGAGAGCAGCCGGCTGATGCGGGCGCAACAAGGCCTCGGCCCTCGACGCACCGTCGTAGGGACAGAACTCGTAATCGTCGGCGAGGACACGATGACAGCGCGGGCACTGCATTGACGGACGACAAAGCGTACCTTGCGATTGGTTTTTTTTGGTGCCGACGTTGTGCCCCCGCTCTCGTGTTAGGTTTTTCGTTCCACGATGGACGAGCTCGAAGCACTCGCAGAGCAACGCGTAGGTACCGTGATCGGCGGCTTCACGATCGAACGTGTGCTCGGGGTTGGTGCAATGGCCAGTGTGCTCCTCGGCCGTCGCGACGGCACCGCGGCCGCGCTGAAGGTGCTCCACCCCCAGTACAGCGACGTCAAAGAGATCAGAAAGCGCTTCCTCCGCGAAGGGCCCATCGGGTC
>JABFXY010000077.1 GCA_013361525.1 Polyangiaceae bacterium
GTCCAGCTTTTCTTGCCGCTGCCCCCCTCGCTTGCGAGGGGGGGGAGAAATCGCCGCAACGACGGTGCCGAGCGAGGCAACGTCGACGTTTCAGCACCCTGCTAGGATGCGCTCGCCATGGATCTCGTCGTTCCTCCGCCGATTGCACCGATGTTGTCGAAGCGGGCCGAGTCGCTGCCCGAAGGACCGGGGTGGCTCTTCGAGCCGAAATGGGACGGCTTTCGCACCCTGGTCTTTCGAGACGGCGACGAGATCCTCTTGCAGAGCCGGGATCAAAAGCCGATGAATCGGTACTTCCCGGAGATCATCCCGCACCTGCTCGAGCAGCTGCCGAAGAAGTGTGTTCTCGACGGTGAGATCGTCATCGCGAGGGAGGGCGCGCTCGACTTCGAAGCGCTCCAGCTGCGAATCCATCCTGCGGCTTCACGCGTGAAGATGCTCGGCGAGCAGATGCCCTCGTCGATGGTGTTTTGGGACGTGCTCGCGCTCGGCGACGAAGACTTGAAGAGCGTGCCATTCGGTGATCGCCGTAAACGCCTCGAGCAGATCCTCGTGGGGGTGAAGCCTCCCATTCACATCACTCCGGCCACGCCGGATCGCGCGGTCGCGCACGACTGGTTCATGCGCTTCGAGGGCGCGGGCCTCGACGGTGTGATGGCGAAGCCGATCTCGGGGGCGTACGAGCCCGACAAGCGCTCGATGTTCAAGATCAAGCACGAGCGCACCTGCGATTGCGTCGTCGCCGGCTTTCGTTGGCACAAGAACGGGAAGGGAACGCTCGTCGGGTCGCTCTTGCTCGGCCTCTACGACAAGAACAATTCACTGCAGTTCATCGGCGTGACCGCCAGCTTCACCGAGAAGAAGCGGCGCGAGCTCGCGGCGTTCCTCGAGCCGTACCGGGAGGGCGCGCTCGAGAGCCATCCGTGGAAAGACTGGGCCGAGTGGGAGGGCACCCATACCGGCGAAGGACGCCGCCCCGGCGCGACCAGCCGATGGAACCGCGACAAAGACCTATCGTGGGAGGCGCTCCGCACCGAGCTCGTCGTCGAGGTCGCCTACGACCATATGCAAGGCACGCGCTTCCGGCACACGGCGCAGTTTCGCCGATGGCGCACCGACAAGCCGCCCGCGGATTGCCGCTTCGATCAACTCGAGGTCACACCGCCGTTCGAGCTTTCTCAGATCTTTGCTCAAGGGTGAAAAGCGAACCGCAAAGGCGCAAAGGGCAGAAGAAGAGCACGAAGGTTTTTCGGTTGTCGTAAGGCGAATCCGCCCTTCTCCTAACCTTTGCGCACTCTTTCTCCACTTTGCGTCTTTGCGGTTAATCCTGTCTCTAATGGTTCCACCACGTCTCTGAGGAGAGGTCCTCGTCGGGATCCGGGGGCTCGTCGACGGGGCGCAGGGCTTCGGGGACGTGGCGTAGGTTCAATCGGATGCGTGTCCACGCGGAGGATCGGCCGCGCATCGTGTCGACCAATATGTCGTCCGGCGCGAGGAGCGCGGCTGCTTCGGGGTGGCGCTGTTTCCAGCGGTCCAGGCCGGCGAGGGCGTCGGCTTTTTTCTTCGCGCGCGCGATGACGATGAGGGGGTGGGCCGGGGTTCGGCCTTTTGTGGTTTTCGATCCGGCGGATGCGCCTTTCTTTCGCGAGGGAGCGACGCGCGCGCCTTCACCTGCGCGCTTGTCGTAATGGGGCGGCCACGGCGCGTCGCCGAGGCCCTCGGCGTCGTCGCGGTTCGCCATTTCGAGCAACTTGTCGAGATGCCCCGGCGACGCATCCATATCGGCGTGAAGGTGGCCGAGCTCGCGGTAACGCGAAGGCATCGTCTTCAACGTGAAATCGCCTGGCTCGCAGGCCTCGACCTCGTCCCACCGCAGGGGCGCGGAGACGCGTGCGTCCTTCAATGGGCGCACCGAATACGCGGAGCACGTGGTGCGGTCTTTGGCGTTTTGGTTGTAATCGAGGAAGACGCCGTGGCGCTCCTCTTTCCACCATTTGCTGGTCGCGATCGTCGGTGCGCGGCGCTCGATCTCGCGCGATAGCGCCAGCGCTGCGCGGCGCACTTGGTCGAAGCCCCAGCTCGGGTGGATGCGGCAATTGACGTGAATGCCGCGCGAGCCGCTCGTCTTCGGCCAGCCCACGAGCCCGAGCTCGTCGAGGAGCGCACGAACCTCCATCGCTACGCGGCGCACGTCCGGCCATTGAACGCCGGGGACGGGATCGAGATCGATGCGGAGCTCGTCCGGGTGATCGAGATCGCCGGCACGCACCGCGTGGGGATGCAGCTCCATGCAGCCGAGGTTGACGATCCATGCGAGCCCCGCGGCGTCGTCGACGACGATCTCCTCCGCCGTCCGCCCGGAAGGAAACGAGAGCACCGTCGTCCGCAGCCACGCTGGATGATTGGCCGGCGCGCGCTTTTGATAGAACGGCTCTGACTCCGCGCCGTCGACGAAGCGCTTCAAGACGACCGGGCGATCCGCGATGCCCTGCACCGCGCCCTCTGCCACGTCCAGGAAGTAGCGGACGATGTCGAGCTTCGTGACCTGCGCTTCGGAGAAGTAGAGCTTGCTCGGGTTCGTCACGCGGACTTCACGTCCGGCGACCTCGAGCACCATCGCGGGTTCTTCCTTCGCCACGCGCGGAGGGTAGCAGCTGCTACAGTCGCTGGCGCCGTGGCCATCACGAAGAGCGACGTCGTCGACATGTTGAAAGAGCTCGTCGAGCTCACCACCCTTGACGAGGGCGATCCCCAGTCGTTCCGCGTTCGCGCGTACGAGAGCGCGTATCACGCGGTCGAAGGCTTCGGGGGCGAGCTGAAGGGCCTGTCGATGGCGCAGCTCCAGAAGATCTCCGGCATCGGCAAGAGCACCGCGACGAAGATCCGCGAGCTCTACGACACGGGGAAGGTCGCGAAGCTCGTCGAGCTTCGGGAGAAGCACCCGGTGAGCGTGCTCGCGCTCTTGAAGCTGCCGGGGGTCGGGCCGAAGGCGGTGCAGCGCCTGCGTGCAGAGCTCGCCATCGAGAGCATCGAAGATCTACGCAAAGCCATTCAGCTGCATGCGCTGCGCGACCTCAAGGGGTTTGGTCAAAAGACGGAAGAGAAGCTCGCGAAGGCGCTGGAGCGAATGGGTGACGAGGGCGAGCGGCGCGCGCCCATTTCGGTGGCGCTACCGCTCGCCGAGCGCATCTGCGCGCAGCTTCGCGAGGTGCCGGGGGTGCAGCAGGTTGCCTATTGCGGAAGCCTCCGGCGCTTCAGCGAGACCGTCGGCGATCTGGATATCGTCGTCGCGACGACGGACCCTGCGCCGGCGATGGAGACGGTGCTAGCAATGCCGATCGTCGACCGCGTGCTCGGTCACGGCGACACCAAGGCGAGCTTCGTCACGCGGCGCGGCTTGCAGGTGGACGTGCGCGTCGTCGCGCCGTCGCAGATCGGCGCCGCGATGCTGTATTTCACCGGAAGCAAAGGCCACAACATCAAGCTCCGCCAGCGCGCCATCGAGCGAAAAATGACGCTCAACGAATACGCGCTCGCCGAGACGGAGTCGGGCAGGGTTGTCGCATCCGAGACGGAAGAGTCCATTTACGCGGCTTTGGGTCTCGGGTGGATTCATCCCGTGTTGCGAGAAGATGCCGGCGAGATCGAGCTCGCCGAGCGGGGGACGTTGCCACTCGCTATCGAGAAAAATGCGATCTTCGGCGACTTCCACGTGCACACGTCGCTCTCCGGTGACGGGCATTCGTCGCTGGAGGCGGTCGTCGCGGCCGCTCGGGCGCGTGGGTACCGCGTGCTCGCCATTACCGATCACGCGGAGGGTTTGCCCGTTTCCGGCGTCGGCGCGCAGGCTCTACTCGACCAACGCGATCGCATTCGTGCGATGCAAGCCGAGCTCGGGGATGCTCTGACGCTGCTATGGGGTGTCGAGCTCAACATCGGCAAAAACGGCGAGCTCGACTACGACGCCGAGCTACGCAACCAATTCGACTTCTGCCTCGCGTCGGTCCACGACCATTTCGATCTCGACACCGCCGCGCAGACCGCGCGCGTCGTGCGGGCGATGCAGGACCCGTGCGTGAAGATGATCGGCCACCTATCGGCCCGGATGATCGGCGCCCGTCCGCCCATCCCCCTCGACATGGAGGCGATCTTTCGCGCCGCCGAAGAGACGGGGACCGCGCTCGAGGTGAACGGCGGGCTGCCGCGGCTCGACGTCTCGGTCGACGTGATGCGCACCGCACGCGACCGGAAGATTCCATTCGTGCTGACCAGCGACGCGCACAAAGACAGCGAGCTCGCGCGGATCGAAAACGCCGCCATGAACGCGATGCGCGCATGGATTCAGCCGGATCGTGTGGTCAACACGTGGGACCGCTCCCGGATCGAAGCCTGGGCGCGGACCAAGGGCGGCTCCGCGTAGGGGAGGCGACCGCCGGAGGTGCAAGCGTGATCCACCTCCGCCTCCCACCGATTTGCGGGCGCACCGGCGAGGCGCGACGCGCAAAATGGTAAGCGTCGGCGGTGAATTCCAGCCGCCTTCGCTTCTCGCTTCGTCGCACCGCCAGCTTGACCTTCGGACTCGCGCTCCTCGGAGCCTGCGCGGACGGCGGTGATCTCACCGGTGGCGGAGGCTCGTCGAGCTCGTCGGAAGGCGGCAGGGGCGAAGACGGAACGCGCGACGGCGGCGGCGGCTCGGCGAGCAACTTCGGCGGCAACTCGAACCTCGGTGGACAGGCCGAATGTGGCGACACCGAGCTCTGCGGCGACAACGTCGACAACAACTGCGACGGCGCCACTGACGAGGACTGCGAGTGCGACCCGGGTGAGCTGCGCGAATGTTACACGGGCGATATGGCCGTGGCCGGCATCGGCGCCTGCGTGCGGGGCTCGCAGGATTGCGACGAGTTCGGCAAATGGTCCGCCATCTGCCAGGGCGAAGTGCTCCCGAGCGACGAGACCTGCGACGGCGAAGACAACGATTGCGACGGCGCGGTCGACGATGGCTTCGGTGACATCTCGTGCGGCCAGGGACTCTGCATGGTCACGGTGCCCGCTTGTGAAAACGGCGCCCCGGTGGAGTGCGTGCCGCTGGATCCGGAAGATCCGGTCGAGGATTGCGAGGGCGAGGACGACGATTGCGACGGCACCGCCGACGAAGGTTGCCTCTGCGAGACCGGGGAGACGCAGCCTTGTTATTCAGGTCCTGCGGGCACGACGGGTGTCGGTATCTGCGCGGCTGGAACGCAGACGTGCACCAACGGCCAATGGGGCAATTGCGTCGGTGAGGTCACGCCGGGGACGGAGTCCTGCGACGCGCTCGATCAAGACTGCGACGGCAACGCGAACGAGGGCTCCTGCTCCTTGCCGAACGCGACGTCGACCTGCTCGGGCGGAGGCTGCAACATCTCCTCCTGCAACACCGGCTGGGACCATTGCGATAACAGCATCCCCAACGGCTGCGAGCTGCAGCACTCGGGTGCGTCGAACTCGGCCCCGGGACAGAACCTCGGCGATTTCGCGGCCGATGCGGCTTACGGATTCGGCTGCGCGAGCGACGGCTGCGAAGGCCCGATCGTCACGCAGACCGGTACCCGCGGGAAGTTCTTCAACATCTCCGCGCTGGAGGACAGCTCGTGCTGCGCGTACGTGTCGTTGCGCTTCGAGCTCGTCGTTCCGCCGGGCGTCGATTACGACCTGCACGTCACCGGCAATGCATGCATGGCCGATCCGGGCTTCCAATCGCTCAATGGCGCCGGCCTCAACGAGGTGATCACCGTCTGGTGCGAGGACGATTGCGGCGGCGGCGACACGGGATTCGATGCCGGGATCGAGGTCCGCTACTATGGCGGCCATTCCTGCGACCCGTGGACGCTGAACGTCTATCGCCGCGAGTGCTGATCCCGCGCGGTGTCGATCGAGATCAGGGCGCGGGGACGCGCGCCTTGATGTCGGCGATCGCTTTTTCGAGATCCCCGTGCTGCTTGAAACAGCACGGGCTCGCGCCCGGCTGACACTCCGGCGGCATCATCGACGTCAAGACGGCGAGCGCCCGCGCATCGCCTTCTTGGCCCGCGCGCCCGAAGAGAAATGAGCGGCGCGCACAGGCCGCGCGACGAAGCTCGTAGGCAATCTTCAGCGGGGCCGACGCTTTCGCGAGGACGGCCGGTTGATCGAAGTATTGGCGCGCCATCAGCGCGGCCTTCGATGTCTCGTTCGCGGCGACGATCTCGTAGAGGACCTCGAGCCCGGCCTCGCCTTGCTTCGACGAGAGCTCGTCGAACACCGCGGCCGCCTGCTTCGGATCATTTTCCGCGAGCGCCGATACACCTTTGATCGTCTCGGACCGGACCGACGCGTCCGCGAGTGGATCGGGCTTCGCGTGCAGCACCTGTAGTAGGGGATTCTCCGCGGAGGCGGTCGTCGCGGCGGCGGTCGTCGGCGGTGCGCTGGTCTTCGGTGCTTGCGTCTTCACCGTGGAAGGAGCGCCGGACGGCGCTTCGCTGTCGACGTGACCGGACTTCGCGGGTTGCTCGCTCGCGGTTCCGCGGCCGAGCGCATAAAACCCGATCGCAACCGCGGCGAGGAGGGCGATGCCACACGCGATCCAGACGTAAGGGCCCTGGAAGGCTCGCGACTGCGACGGCCGCTTCGGGATGTACAGGCCGCCCGATCCACTCGAGCCGGTCGGCTCATTTTCCGCCTTGGCGCGCGGCGGGAGGTCCGGTCGCTTGAGCGAGACCGTTCCGTGGAGCGCGACGCGCATCTTGAAGGCGTCGATTGCCGCGACGAGCGAGTCCGCGTCGGGGTAGCGGTTGCTCGGATCCTTCTGGAGAAGGCGCATCACGATCGCCTCGAGATCCGCGGGGACGGAGATCGATTTGTTGCGCTCGGCGAACGTCGGCGGCGGCAGGCTGCAGTGGGCTGCGAAGAGCTTCTGCGGCTCGACGGCGTCGAACGGATGCATCGACGCGAGCATTTCGTAGAGGATGATCCCGAGCGAATAGAAGTCGGCGCGCGGGCCGACCGCGCCCATGCCGAGCGCCGTCTCCGGCGCCATGTACGCGACCGTTCCCATGACCACGCCCGCGTTGGTGAGGTCGCGTCCGTCGGCCGAGGGGTCGCGCGCGACGGTGGAGAGCTTCTCCACCGGGACCTTCGCGAGGCCGAAGTCGATGAGCTTGACGATCTCGTCGTCGCCGCCGCGAGCGCTGGTGTCGAGGATCGACGGCTCGCAGATCATGATGTTTTTCGGCTTCACGTCGCGGTGGACGATGCCGCGCAGGTGCGCCGCGCCGAGCGCCGCCGCGAGCTGTTTCGCGATGTTCACCGCGCGGAGCGGCTCGAGCGGGCCCTGCTTGATGATGTCGCTCAGGGTCGTGCCCTCGATGTACTCGAGGACGAGGAAGTACGAGTCGCCGTCGAACTTACCGAAGTCGCTCGCGGAGGCGACGTTCGGATGATTCACGTGGGCGCCCGCGATGGCCTCACGCTCGAAGCGCGCCACGAGCTCGGGAAAGTCTTCGATCTCGGGGTGGAGGACCTTGATCGCGACATGCTTTCGCATGAGCAGGTGCTCGCCCTTGTAGACCGCGCCCATCGCCCCCATCGCGACGAGCTCGACGATCCGATACCGATCCGAGATGGTTCGGCCTACGAGAGCCTTCGCCCGCGCCTGCGCAGTCGCGGATTTCGAAGGATCTCCACCAGCCAGGGGTCCTGCCACGCGGCCATGATAGCGCGGGAGCGCTCTTTTTCCGAAGAGAGCCGCAAAAGAAGCTCACCCGCGAATCGCACGTCAGCGCCGGGGACGCGGCGTCGTCGACGGATCCGCCCACGCGTCGAGCCGAGCGAACGTCGCAGCACCCGCAGGGCCGAGGTCGTCGCACGCTCGCCGGGCCTCGATGAGCAGCGAATCGCGCATCGTCGTCGATCCGCCCTCCGCGTCGACCGCGTAGGCGAGCACCAGTTGCGCGCGCGCACGTCGCACCGGATCGAACGTCCCAGCGGCATGTGCGTCGATGGCACGGGCGCCGAGGTCGCGCGCCCCGGCCGCGTCGTCGCGCGCGAGCCGGCACCGCGCGAGCTCCGTCAGCGCTTCACCGAGATCGGACCTTCGATCGGGGTAGCGCTCGAAGGACGCGCGCGCCTCTTCGAGCGATTTCTCGGCTTCGGCCAGCGCCCCCGTGCCGAACAGCGCGCGGCCGTGAAGGAGCAAGCACGTCGCGTACGTCGGACCGCGACGTTTTTTCGCGGCGCAGATCGCGACGGCGCGCTCGAGGTACCGAAGTGCGGCGCTGGTCCGCTCGAGCTCGAGCAGCGCATCGGCGAGGTGGGCGAGCGTCACGACGACGAGCGGATGATCGGCGCCGTGGGTCGATTCGTCGATCGCCAGCGCGAGCTCGTAACACCGAAGCGCCTCGTGCGTCCGGCCCTCGTCGCGTAGATTCCTGCCCTTCGCGTTCGCGAGACGCGAGCGCAGTGACGGGTTTTCGCCGAGGCGGGCGATCGCGACCGCGGCGACCTGCGCGAGCGCTTCGGCTTCTTGAAAGCGGCGAAGGCCGTGCCCGACGACCGCCACCAGGAACACCCAGACGTTCGCGACTTGCCAGTCGTCGCCGGCGCGCGCGGCGAGCTCCGCCGATCGATAGAGCGTCGCTCGCGCCGATGCGGAGTCGCCCGTTCGATGCTGCAGGTTTCCGAGGGTGTACGCGGCTGCCGCTTGGAGGGGCGCGTAGTCCACGTCGCCCGCGTCGCGCACGATGATCTCGGTGAGCGCCAGCGCGCCCGCGAAATCGCCCTTCTTCTTGAGCTCGGCCGCGTGCTCGAGCCGCTCGCGAACCCAGCGCACCCGCTCCGCGACGATCGGATCTTCGGGCGGTGGAAATGCGGCGAGCAGATCTTCGGTCGAAGAGCCGTCGAGCGACGCGTGGCGAAGCCTCTGCCGATCGCGCTCGAGCTCCGCGATGACGTCGTGCATCGAATCCGCGCGCGCCGTCGGATCGGGACGCAAGCCGCGCAGCACCAGATCCTCGAGCCAGGTCGGCAGCGCGAGGTGGTCGGGGATCGGGAGCACGCGCCCGGCGAGGACGTTCTTCGCGAGATCGATGAGCCCGTCTCCGCCGTCGAAGGGCCGCTGCTCGGTCAGCGCTTCGTACAGCGCGGCGCAGAACGCGAACTGATCGGCGCGGCCATCGGTGGGCCGACCGAGGAATTGCTCGGCCGCCATGTAGCGAGGCGTGCCCGTGAAGTCTCCTGCTTGGGTGAGGGGCTCTTGCGGCGCGGTCCTGACATGCGCGTCACCTGTGCCCGGATGACGCTGCGACAACGCCTCGGCATCGAGCCGCCGCGCGATACCGAAATCGAGGACCCGAACGCGCCCGTCGTCACCGACGAGCACGTTGGAGGGCTTGAAGTCGCGGTGAACGAGCCCCGCCTCGTGCGCCGCTGCGAGCCCGCGCGCCGCTTGAAGGAAGACGTCGAGGAGCTCCTCGCGCTTTCGTTTCTTTTGTTGGAGCCACTTGCCGAGCGGCAGGCCCTCGACGAACTCCATCGCCATGTAGAGCTTGTCGTCGTCGGTCCCGACGTCGAAAACAGCGATGATGTTGGGGTGGCTGAGCTGCGCGATCGCCTGCGCTTCACGGCGAAGGCGCTGCTCCTCGATGGATCCGGAAGAGCCGGCGAAGACGCGCTTGATGGCGACGACCCGGCCGAGCGTCGGGTCGTACGCTTTGAACACCTCGCCCATCCCGCCGGCGCCGATCCTGCCGAGAAGCAGGTATCGGCCCATGGAGGTGTGGTCTCGCTGCGCGGGTCGCGGCTGCGCCGTGCTGGCGGCGACGACCGTGTCTTCTGGGTTTCGCCCTCCCATCGTGCTCCTACCGAGGTCTTCCGGTAGCGCCGATGGCGCAAGGGTTCCAGTTCCTAGCTCACAGCCACTGCCACGCGCCTGCCGCAGGTGCGGCCACGCGCTCTCCCGTGCGCACGTCGAGGATCGTGTATGTCCCCTCTTCGTTCTCGCGCCCGGCGACGCAGCCGCCGTCGGGGCTGATCGGGTGAGACCACGGCAAGCTCCAAACGTCGCCCGTCGCGAGCTCGTGAATGGTGTCGGTTTGTTCGCTGACCACCTGCACCACACCGATCGGCACCGCGCTCGACGGCGGCTGTCCGCTCCAGCCTTGGATCGGGCAAAACGTGTCGAACCCATTGCCGCCCGCCAACAAGAGCGTTCCGCCACGGGAGCTGCGGCCGAGCCAGCCCGGCGATGCAATGGCGTGGCCGACGCTCGTCATCGCGCCGCTGACCGGGTCGAGCAGGAAGTGTTGCGCAGTCGTGTCGTCGCGCATCGTCACGAGCACGTCGCCGTTCGGCAGCAGGCCGGGCATCTCGAGCTCGCACGAGTCTTGGAGCGGTTGCATGCCCGCGGGTGATGTCACCTCGATCGCGCGCGTCTCCCCGCGCTCGAGGTCCACGATCCAGCCGGGCTCACCGTTGTAGGACCGGACGAGCACCGTGCGGACGTCGCTCTGACCTTGAATGTAGAGATCTTCGGCTTCGCCGATGCCTGTCAGCACGGTGACGGTCGGGCCTTCGGGGGTCTCCTCGACGAGCCAAAACGATCCTTCGCCGCGCTCGATGTAGAGGAAGCCGCGTTTGGTGGGGATTGGGTACGTGCTCGGCACGGTCTCGCGGGAGGCGCCGGTCGACGGCTGCTCGAAGCGAATGCCCTCGAGGTTTCCCTTCGGGCCGCTTCGTTGGAACATGACCCACCCGTCGGCGAGGACGCCGCCGAAGAGCTGCGTCTCGGCGTAGCCGACACGTGTCCCGTCGGGGAGGCGAATGACGATCGGCTCGGGCACCGCGGTGGACGACCAGGAATAGAGCACCGTCGTTCCGTCGGTGCCGATTGACTGAACCGACAACGTCGTGTCGGAGCTCCACTCGTCGACGAGGTTGCCGTTGCGATCGAACCACTTCACGAAGCTTCGCTCCGCCGGCGGGTCGAAGCGCGACCACGACGCCGACGTCGTGACCAGCCCGCCGCCGGACGCAACGTTGACGACCGAATAGGCGTCGGCGGGCGGCGGCTCCGTCCACGGATTGAGCTGGACGACGGAGCCGTCCCATCGAACGAGGTTCGCCTGCGCGCCGTCGATGGTCGCCGCCACGCCGGTCGATGCGTCGCTCGCGAGCTCGGCGTTCGCGCAGAACGCGGCGTTGGGTTGCGGATTGGGATCCGGATCGGGGTCCGGGTCCGGATCCGGATCCGGCGTCGGATCCGGATCGGGGTCCGTCTCCGGATCGGAGTCGATGACGACGACCGGATCGCAGGCCGTCGTCAGGAACGAAGTCGCGAAGAGCAGAACAAGAAAGTCGGGGCGTCGCATGCCTTGAATCGTGCGGCCGGATATCGATTTCAACAATCCGGATGATCCGGCACCGATTGTTCGGGCGCGCCGAACGTCGCTACTTCTTCTTCTTCGGCGCAGGAGGCGGCGGCGCGGGCGACTTCGGCGCGGGCGACTTCGGCGCTGACGTCTTCGGCGGAGGCGGCGCGGTGGTTCGCGGTCGGGGAGGCGGAGGCTTCGTGGCCGGCGGTGCGCTCGCGGACGCGCTCGTCGAGGCGGATGCGCTCGCATTCGCTGCGGACGACGCATCGGCAGGTGCGGCGGTCGCCGTCGCGTCGCTCGTCGCCGTCGGCTCTGCGTTCGCGGTCTCGGTGGCGCGCGCCGTCGGAAGCGGCACCGTCTCCGCCTCTTCTGCCTCAGTTTTCGACGACATCCAAAAGAAGACGCCCGCGCCCGCTGCGATCGCCACGATGCCGACGACCAGCGCGATGATGCCCCAAGGCGTCGATCGCTGCTCCTTCGTCGCCATCGCTGCTTGCACCATGGCCGCGTATTGCGCAGCCGGTGCAGGCGGTTGATACGACGCGCTCGACTCGGATCGATGAACGACCGCATTGATGATGATGGGCTCCGGCTGCGGACCGCCCATGAACGGCGCCATCATCGTGCGATTGCTGGGATCGGCGAACATCGTGCGGTCCGCCGGCTCCGCGAGGACCGTTCGATCTTGTCGTTCGCTGTCGGGCGGCTCGGCGCCCGACACTTGCCCGTGGGGAAATGCAGGGAGCGACGGCGCAGGTGGTGGAGGCGCTGGCGGCGGTGGAGCCTGCGGAAATGACGGTGCTGCCGTGCCCGGCGAAGGCTCCATGATCATCGTCCCGGCAAAGGGATTCGCCGGCGGAGGGCCGAGGGGAGGACCAGCGGGCGGAGCCCCGGGCGGGTCCGTGACGACGGGCATCATGATCGTGCCGAAGTTCACCGGCGCGGCCATCGCGGGATTGTTCGGCGGCGCGACGGACGTGCTCGCCTTGAAGGGCCCGCTATCTCCGCCCTGAGCCGCGAAAGGCGCAGGCGACGGGTTCGGCGCAAACGGTTGTTGAGGCACCGACGCAAAAGGCTGCGGGGTCGGTGCGAACGGTTGTTGAGGCGCCGGCGCGAACGGTTGTTGAGGCGCCGGCGTGAACGGTTGTTGAGGCGCCGGCGCGAAAGGCTGCGCGCCCTGTTGCGGTGTCGGCGCGAAAGGCTGCCCAGGGTCGTTGCCCCAACCCGGGCGCGAAGGATCCCAGCCGTTCGCCATGGCTTAGCGATACCACGCGAGGGGCCGCGACTCGAGATGTGCGCAACGTGGCGAGGGCTACTCCCACCAGCCGTGAAGAAAGACGCTGCCGGTGCGGCGTTCCACGTATATCCAGGCATCGGCGGTCGATGTCTTGGATGTGCCTTCGCTCGCGCCGAAGCGGACACGAACGCGGAGGTAATCACGGCTCGACGGCTTCGATGTCCACCACGCGACGGACTCGAGACGTCGATCGAAGCGAATCTCGTCCACCACGACGGCTTGTTTGCCGATGAAGAGACATTGCCCCGGTTGAAAAGGAGGCACGCGCCGGCCTCCCTCGATCGCGCTCGTCAACAAGACGGGCTCCGGGAGGATGCGCGAAGGCTCTGCCGGCTCCGAATGGAACGCCTCTTCCTCGAAGAGTGAAGTTTGCTTCCCCTCGGAGCGACGACGAGGCCGTCGAGCCGCGGCTTCGTGAATGCCGACGAGCGCGCTCCGCCGTTCGGGACGGTGATCGTCGGCGCACGCGAGGACGCCGACGCGCTCGGCGCCGATCTCGGCGGAGAGCTCCGACAAGAGCGCCGGCAATGCATCGGGGCTGACCGAGACGTCGCGCGATAGATCGAGCTGGACTTCGGGTGCGCGCACGATGCGCGACAAATGGATCTCGAGCCGAATCACCGGTGCCGGAAGCTCGAGGCCTTCGACCTTCGCTTTCACCGCGCGGAAGAGATCGTCGACGTGAGACAGCGGCGCGGGCAGATCGAACCCGAGCCTGCTCGATGCCTCCCCCGTGCCGCCGCGCAGCGCGAAAATAGACCGGTCGTAAGCGAGGACGACCTCGATGCGGTTCGTCGCTTGTCGGCGTCCCATCAACCGCGCCGAGAGACGCGACACGAGCCCGCGCACGGCGAAGACGAGCCGAGGCGCCATCTCCACGCCGTCCTCGAACGTCGCTCGATCGACGAGCACCTCCGACGGTTGAAATGGCACGAGCGGTCGCGCGTCCCTGCCGTCGAGCCAGCCGAGCACCTCGTGGATGTTGCGGGTCGCGCCGCTCGCGCTCGGTACCGAAAAGCTCTCGAGGCGGGAGGTGAGCTGCGCTCGGTCGATGCGGTCGAGATCGCTGATGGTGAGCACGCCGAGGCGACCGAAGAACGCGACACAATCGCTCGAGAGCCCGAGCGCGGCGACGGGCAAATTGCGCATGGCTCGTTTGCCTTCACCGGGGGCGGCGATTCGAGGCAGATCGGGATGTTTGGACACGAAACGCGCGAGTGCCTGCGCATAAAAAGGCCCGTCGGCGATGGCGACCTCGACGCGATGTCGAGAAGGAAACCCGTCGTTGGACAGGCGGAGCGCGGCGACGCGCGTTTCGATCTCTTCGCGAAGCACCGCCTCCCCTCCGAAGAGATGGGCCACACCCGTCACGTCGATCCAAATCGTGTCGAGTGACGCTGCGTCGACCTCGACCACCGGGCCGAACATCATCGCGACCTCGGCGAAGGCTGCGAGCGCCGCTTCGACATCGTGTGGCGAGAGGTTGATGAACGAGATCGCCGCGGAGCGCGCCATCGCCTCCGACACGCGCATGCCAGGTCGAACCCCGAGCGCCGCCGCGGCATCGTCGACGGCGCCTACGAGCGCAGCACCGTTGGCCGCCTCCTCCGATTGCTCGCTCAGTACGACGGCCAGCGCGCGACCGGTGGGTTTTCCCTCGTCGCGCGCCAGCGTCTGAACGGCGGCCAGCTCGCTCGCGAGGCGCGGGAGCACGACGGCGGCGATACGCCTGGTCATCGGGCCGCCCCCGCGGTCATGGCCATCGCCGGCCCGACGCGACCGTGGCGCTCTTTTGCGATGCGAAGGCTCCATCTGTCGTGGGCATTGCGATCGAGCTCGAGCCGCATGGCGACCGGAAGCGGCAGTGGCCTCGGCGCGAGCGCATCCGTCAGCAAGAGGACCGAGGAGTCCGTCTTCTCGAGCGCGAGCGCGATGCGCCGGACGATGTTGACCCAGCGATCGAGCCGCACCGACGAGCTCGCGCCCTCCATCGCGATCTCGGCGCCGGGCACACCCGCGAGATCGACCACGATCATCGAAAACGCTCGGCTCTGCGCGATCCGCACGACGACGCGTGCGAGCGCATCGAGCGGTGGCCGAACGACGAGCAACCGCATCGGATCGACGCCGCTTCGCTTCACCGTCGGTGCGTGGAGCGTCGACCACGGATCGACGAACGCACACCATGCACCGACCGTCTGCGGATCCCCGCTTCGAAGGCGAGCCTCCGCCTGGGCGGCCGCACAAGCCGCGAGCGCGACCGATGTCGACCGGCCGAGCACACGAGGGGAGGCGAGCTCGATCACCGCGCCCCGCGGCAGCCCGCCGTCCGGCAAGAGCTCGTCGATGGTCGATGCGTGCAGCCCCTCTGTCGCGACGCCCTCTGCAGCGGCACCCTCTGCCGCGACATCGAGAGCCGTTCGCAGGCTCAATGGAAGAGGCTTTGCCCGGTCGGCCGGCGCAGATGTGCGCGCCAAGATCTCGCTCAGCCGGTCTTCGACGGCCGAGCGGAGCTGGTGAGGGAGCTGCGGAGCGAGCGCGACCGCCGACATGCTGAACAAACTAACAGCTCATTGCCGGCCAACAACTGAGGAACCGGCGATCTAGGACATATTTCGTCCTAGGTGGAATCGAACGATTACTCCTCGTGCTTGCTTCGCTCGCACTCGTGATGGGAGTACTCGTGCTTGCTTCGCTCGCACTCGTGATCGCGCTGCCGCCGGCCTGACGGGGGGCGCGATATCGCTGCTAACGATGACCCCGCAGAGCGTTTCTTTTGGGAGGGTCTGCGACCCTCCCCCTCCACAGCGCTTCGCGCTGCGGGGCCCCCCCACCTGTCTACGGGCGGCGCGCCTTACGGCGCTTGCCCGCCCATCGCCCTTGGGGCGATGGGGCCCGGCTCGGGCACGGCGATGTGGCTGCTGTCTGGGCCCGGCGGCCCCGATGGATCTGATACCATGTTCAGGTGTCTGTGTCGCCCCGCTTCGCCGAGCTCTGCGCGAAGAGCAACTTCTCCTTCCTGGAAGGGGCTGCGCACCCGGAGGAGCTCGTCGCTTACGCGCGCGAGATCGGTCTCTCCGCGGTCGGCATCGTGGATCGTGACGGCATCTACGGGCTCGTTCGCGCATACCGAGAGGTCAAGGAGCGCGGGGGCAAGCTCGTCTCGGGCGCGCAGCTCACGATCGAATACGACGGCCTCCCTCCGCCGGGCGCTCCGCATTCGTTGTTCTTGTTCGTCCGCAACCACGACGGTTATCGAAGCCTCTGCAAGCTCCTCACGGTCGCCCATCACGGGTACGAAAAGGGGACGGCTCGGCTGAGGCTCTCGTCCCTCGAGGCGACGTCGCTCGGGCTCGAGCTTGCGATCGCGACGGACGAGCCGCTCTTGAGTCGGTGGTCGCCCCCCGACACGTGGGGGCCGGCGTGGCAATCGGTGCTCTCCCTCTTCGAGGGCCGCACCCACGTCGCCGCGCATCGCTGGCTCGATGGTCTCGACGCTCGCCGCACGGAGCTCGCGGAGCGCCTCGCCCTTTCACTCGGGGTGAAGGTCTTTGCCACCGCGCGGCCTCTCTATGCCCACCCGTCGAAGAAGCCGCTCGCCGATGTCGTCCATTGCATTCGCCACAAGACGACGCTCGACCGCGCAGGCCGCGCATTGCTCTCCAATGCCGAAGCCCGCCTGCGGACGCCCGCGCAGATGCTCGCCCTCTTCCGAGACAAGCCCCATTGGGTCGAGCGATCCGCCGAAATCGCTGAGGGGCTCACCTTCTCCTTTTCGGAGCTTCAATATCGATTCCCTTGCGAGACCTTGTGCGAAAAAGGCGAGTCGGCGGACCAAGCGTTACGGCGCCGGACGTACGAGGGGCTTCGATCTCGTTATGGCGAGACCCTTCCGCCCTCCGTCGTCGCCCAATGCGAAAAAGAGCTGGCGCTCATCGAGCAGATCAAGGTCGCGCCCTATTTCCTCAGCGTCTGCGAGGTCGTCGATATGGCGCGGCGGCGCCGCATCCTCTGCCAGGGTCGAGGCAGCGCCGCGAACAGCGCCGTCTGTTATGCGCTCGGCGTGACGGCCGTCGACCCCGCGCGCTCGAACCTGCTCTTCGAGCGCTTCCTCTCGGCCGAGCGCGCGGAGCCGCCCGATATCGACGTCGATTTCGAGCACGAGCGGCGCGAGGAGGTCATTCAAGAGCTCTACCAAACCTATGGGCGCGATCGCGCAGCCATGGTCAGCGAGGTGATCTGCTACCGCGGAAGGAGCGCGCTTCGCGAAGTGGGGAAGGTCTTCGGCTTGTCGACCGAGCAGCTCGACCGCCTGACGACGCTCGTCCTTCAATACGACCTTCGCGACGTGAATCAGAAGACGGTGACCGAGCTCGGGCTCGATCCGAAAGACGAGCGGCTCTTCAAAGCCATATCGATGGCGCGCCAGCTCGAAGGCACGCCCCGGCACCTCGGCATTCACGTCGGTGGGTTCGTGCTCAGCGCCGAGCCGCTCGACAACGTCGCCCCCGTCGAGCCCGCGACGATGGCCGATCGCACCGTCATCCCGTGGGACAAGGACGATCTCGATACCTTGCAGTTCTTCAAGATGGATGTCCTCGGGCTGGGGATGCTCACCTGCGTGCGCAAGACCCTCTCGCTCCTCCACGAGCACGGGTTCGCGCCCATTGCGTCGGAGCGATTCGATCCCATCGATGCGCTCGCGCGGATCCCGGCGGAAGATTCATTCGTTTATGACGGCATTTGCCGCGCCGACACCGTCGGCGTCTTTCAAATCGAGAGCCGCGCGCAGATGTCGATGTTGCCGCGGCTCAAGCCGCAATGTTTCTACGACCTCGTCATCGAGGTCGCCATCGTGCGCCCCGGGCCCATTCAAGGCGGAATGGTGCACCCCTATCTCCGCCGCCGACAAAAGAAGGAACCGGCCGTCGCGCCCCATCCGATCTTGCATTCGATCCTCGAGCGAACGCTGGGCGTCCCGCTCTTCCAAGAGCAGGTCATGCAGATCGCGATGGTCGGCGCCGGGTATGGCCCGGGGGAGGCGGATCAGCTCCGGCGCGATATGGCCTCGTGGCGCAAAACCGGCCGTCTCGAGCGGCATCGCGATCAGCTGCTGACGGGCTTCGCGGCGCGCGGCATCCCGAAGGAGTTCGGGGAGGCGCTGTTCAAACAGATCGAAGGCTTCGCCGAATATGGGTTCCCCGAGTCGCACGCGGCGAGCTTCGCGCTCATCGTGTATGCATCGTGCTGGTTGAAGCTGCATCACCCCGGCATCTTTGCGTGTGGTCTCTTGAACTCGCAGCCGATGGGCTTTTACAGCCCTTCGAGCATCGTCCAGGACGCGCAACGCCACGGCGTCGTCGTTCATCCGCCGTGCATCGTCGCGAGCGGTTGGGACAACTCGCTCGAGCCTGAGGGCTCGTCGGCCGACGGGCTCGCGCTTCGGCTCGGCTTTCGCCAAATCTCGGGCATCGGTGAGGATGCTGCGCTGCGGATCGAAAAGGCGCGCGAAACGGAGCCCTTTCAGAGCGTCGGGGACCTCGCCAGGCGCGCCGACTTGAAGACGAACGAGCTCGAAGCGCTCGCGCAAGCCGGCGCGCTCGAGACGCTCGAGCCCGGCCGGCGCAATGCGATGTGGCGCGCCCACGCGCCGAGGCTCGACGGCCTCTTTTCGAAAGAAGATCTCGAGCGGAGCGCGCGGCCTCCGCAATTGCCCGCGCTCGGTCGAATGGAGCAGATGCTCCTCGATTATGGGCGGCTCGGTCTGTCGGTCGGCGACCACCCGATGCAGCACGTTCGCTCTCATCTCGATCGACTGGCTGCGAGCAGCCGCGATCGCATCCTTCGAGCAGCCGACCTCGTGGATCGAAAAGATCGCACGATGGTCCGAGTCGCTGGGCTCGTCGTCGGGCGTCAGCGCCCACAAACGGCGAGCGGTGTCACCTTCATTTCGATCGAAGACGAGACGGGCGTCGTGAACCTCGTGGTGACGGTCCCAGTCTTCGAGAAGTACCGGCACGCGCTCCTCTACTCAAAAATGATCCTCGTCACGGGGCAGGTCGAAAAAGAGGAGACGGTCGTCCACGTGCTCGTCCGCGGCGTCGAAAGGCTCGAATTGAAGCAGCGCCGAGGATTGGAAGAGCGGGTGATGGAGCTGTCGGCGAGGTCACGAGACTTCCACTAATCAGTTTCGATTCCAACGATCGTACGACGACGCGGGGAGACCTTCCGAAAAGCGGCCGTAAGAGGGCGCCATGAACCGCGTTTTCGCCATTTCCTCCGTCGCGTGTCTTCTCGCGGCCCTTTCGGGCTGTGGCAACAAGTCCGACTCGGCCTCCTCGGGATCCGCGTCGGCCGACTCGAGCGCGAAGTCGAGCTCGTCGGGATCGTCCGCGGCCGGCGCCGCCGAGCTGCCGAAAGACGTCGACGCGACCGTCGTCGCGGAGTTGAAGAAGCTCGGGCCCTGCGTGCGTGAAGAGGGCTACCGCAAAGACGGCTGCGCCGCCGCCGAGGGGTGGGACAAGTTCGTCGAGAAGTTCATCGAGGAAGACGACCTCAACCTGACCAAGCAGAAGAAGCTCGCGAAGGCCTGCTTCTCCCTCGTCGCCGACGCCAACGACAACATCCGCGAGGCCGCGTACGAGTGCCTCTCGACCTACGACGACGGCGTCGAAGACAAGAAGGCCGTCATCTCGGTCATCCTCTCCAAGATCGAGGGAGAGACCTCCGACGCGATCCGCAGCTCGATGTTGAGCGCGCTCGACGATATGGACCCGCCGAAGAACGGCGGCTCCGATCAGGTGCTCGCGCTCGCGAAGAAGCTCGAGCCGCGCGACGACGCGAGCTTCACCGTCGGACGCCTCGTCCAGGTTCTGACGCCGGAGTCGAAGGACAGCGAGCCGACGGCCGAAGCCTTCGCCTTTGCAGTCGAGCAGCTCGGAAAGCAAAAGCAGACGTCGCAATCCGCGGACCTCTTGGCGGCCGCCAAGTCCAAGGGGGCAGATGCATGCAAAGCGCTCATCGGCCTCGTCGAGACGAAGAAGGGCTCGTGGGCGTACGGCATGAATGCGATGGCGAACATCGAAGGTGGATGCAAGGAGAACAACGACAAGGTCGTTGACGTCGTCGTCGCGAAGGCCGCCGAACCGGACGGCTACGACAAAGGTTTCCGCACGTCGGACGCCCTCTACCTCGGTCGCCTCGTCGACAAAGCTGGGTTTTCTGCCGAGCAGAAGGGCAAGCTCCAGAAGGCCATCGAACCGGTCCTGAAGAACGCGAAGGACGACGGTATCAAGAAGACGTACCAGTCGCTCCTCGACCAGCTGAAGTAAGCGCGATCGGCCATTGCGCACTTCTGCACGGGCCGGCATGCTCGGCCCGTGCAGAAGCTTCGTTTCACCCTCTGTTCCGTCTTCTTGCTCTCCGGAGTCGTCTCCTGCGGCGACGACTCGGATCCCATCGAGGATCCGAAGACCGAGTCGTGCGAGGTGGCGGACATCGACGCCTGTCGCATCGATCAAAAAGGCTGCGCCCTCTCGAACGGCGAGGCCGCTTGTGTCGAGTGCACGAGTGGCATGTACGCGAACGAAGAAGGCAGTTGCGCGGGGATCGGTGGCGAGCCGCTCGCGCACGACTTCGCCGAGTTCACGACGCAGCCGGGTGAAGAGGTGCTCGGACTTTGTCAGAGCTGGACGCTCGACAACGATACCGAGCTCTGGGTCAATGCGGTGGAGCTCGAGCAAAACGAGATGAGCCACCATTCGAATTGGACCTTCGTCCCCGAGGACCATTTCGATGGGCCGGACGGTGTCTGGGACTGCGACGAGCGCAATTACGATCAGCTGAGCGCGGCGGTCGCCGGCGGCGTCCTCTATGCGCAATCGACGCAGGCGCTCCGTGAGGTGCAGAAGTTCCCCGACGGCGCGGCGGTTCGAATTCCGCCGCGGTCGCGCATCATCGGCGACGTCCATTTGCTCAACGTCGGAAGCGAGCCGGTGACCGGCAATGTGAAGATGACGATCTTCACGATCCCGACCGACGACGTGAAGGTGAAGCTCGCGCCGTTTCACATGACATACGACGGTCTCGCCATTCCGCCGCTCGCGACGTCGCGCTTCGAAGGGACCTGCGAGCTCGCAACCAAGTTCGAGCAGTCGGCGGGCGAGCCGATCGGGATGAAGCTCTATTACGGGCTACCGCACACGCACAAGCTCGGGACGCGCTTCTTCCTGCAAGCGGTGGGCGGCGCGCGGGACGGCGAATATCTCCTCGACGTCCACGGTTTCAATGGTGAGGCGCGCGGGCGCTATTACGACCCGCCGGTCGATCTCGCCGGCATTACGTCGCTTCGCTTCGGATGCGAATTCCAGAATCCGCGGGACGAGACGGTGCACTGGGGCTTCGGCGATCAAGAGATGTGCGAGATGCTCGGCTTCATCGAGTCGCCGGTCGCGTTCGAGAGCCGCGTCGACGAAGCGGCCGCCGACGGTACCGACGGCGACGTGCAGGTGTTCACGTCACCGTGCTCGACGATCATGATCCCTTGGGCAGAGAAATAACCGGGCCCCAGCGAGCGATCATTTCCATGCGACGTTGGTCACTCTTCGTACTCTTCGCGGGGCTCTCTGCTTGCAGCGATGCGGCCGGCGACGAAACCTCGGACGGTCTGTCGACCGGTGGTGCCGGGGGTGGCCTCGGCGGCGGAACGTCGAGCAGCGGCGGCTCGAGTGACGGTGGAGAATCGAGCGGCGGGGGATCCGCGCAGGGCGGCGAAGCCATGGGCGGCGCCGGCGGGCAATCGCCGGTATGCCCGCCCCAATTCTCCGAGGGCGCGAGCCATTGCAGCGTCAGCCCCGATTGGGCCGAGTGCGAATACAACGACACGACGATCCAGGACCGGAAGGTGCTGTGGCAGACGCCGGTCGGCGATCCGCCGCCCAATGGCTGGCCTGCCGTCGTCATCTTCCAAGGGACGAATGCGTCACCCGATCTGACCCGAGCCGGCGGGCCCGATATGCCCTACGGCGGCTTTCATCAGGTGCGCCTTCAGGCGATGTTGCTCGACAACGGCTTTGCCGTGATTGCACCCGAGGCGCTCGGCGGCGTCGCGTGGCAGACGAACTTCCCCGTGATTTGGGAGGCGACGTCGGACCACGCCCTGATCCTCGCGCTCCTCGCCGCATTCGAGGGCGAATCGACGTTCGGGCCCATCGACACGTCGCGGCTGTTTGCGACGGGGATCTCCAGCGGGGGCTACGTGACGAGCCGGATGGCCGTCTCGTACCCCGGGAAATTCCGCGCGCTCGCCATTCAATCGGGGTCGTACGCGACCTGCTCCAACGCGGCTTGCATCGTTCCCGACCCGCTCCCGGACGATCACCCTCCGACGCTATTTCTGCACGGGAGCGCGGATTTTACCGTCCCGTTGAGTACGGCCGAGGCCTACCACGAGCAGCTCGTCTCTCAGGGAATCGAGAGCGAGCTCATCGTCCAGGACGGGGTCGGCCACGCGTGGCTCGACGTCGCGCCCGAAGAGATCGGGTGCTGGTTTCTGACGCACTGATGTCTCGGTGCCTCAGCCCTCGTCTTCGATCACTTCGCTCGGGTGGAGCGTCAGCGTCGGGACCCAATCGTCGAGGCCGAGGGGGGCGAACACGCCGCGCCCGTCGGCGTTCAGCGGCGCGAGCTTCTTCAGGAGATCGTCGCGCTTCAGGTACAGCTCTTCGCGCTTGCCGTTCTCGTTCTCGAGCTTGAGGCTCAGCTCCTGCTGGCTCGGGCTGCGCGCCGCGATCTCCTCCACGATGGGGGAAAACGCGCGGATCAGGCGCCCGACGACGTGCATCGCGAGGCGGTTTTTGTAGACGTCTTTGCCCTCGATCTCGACGCGCACGACCGCCTCCCGCTCGTTGTAGAGCTCGGTGAGGCTCGTGCGGATCGTCTGCGCGAGCTGGTCGACCTTGGCCAGATCCTGGCCGTCGAGCGCGGGCGAAAGCGCTTTTCCGTTCGGGTCGTCGAGCCGCTCCACCTCGCCGCTGATCGATTTGTCCGACTTCGTGATGCGAAAGACGTACGCGTCCTTCTGATCCACGCGCTTGCGAAGGGCGATCTCCGAGCCGCGATCGTGCACGTCCGCGCGGCTGATCACGTACTCGTCGAGGTGCACGGTCTCCGGGGTGACGACGCCTTTGAAGAAGCTCTTTTTGACGCCGACCATCAGGTCGACGCCCGTCGTGAGATCCGCAACCTTCCGCGGCGTGCCCCACAACGCGCTGTTCGCCGTCGACAACAGGAAGCTCGTCACGATGTCGCCCATGTTCCGGAAGACGACGCCGACCTCGTACCGCGCGGTGTCCTTGTCCTTGCCTTCGAGGAGCTTCAGCGACGTGCGCGAGCTGAGGATCGGCAGGACCGCGGTGCGGAAGAACAGGTCCAGGGCGCTGCGCGTGTCGCCGGCGCGCCGATCGTTTTCAGCGAGGAGCTGGCTGCCCTCCCGCTCGGTCGTGTCCTTTTCCTGCTGGCGCTGGTCGTTTGCGATCCGCGCCGAGTAGTCCTTGATCTTCCGCACGTAGTCCAACGCCGCCGGGTGGACGTCGTCGGACTGCGTCCCACGCGGGCCTGTCCCCGCCGATGGGAGCACCTGTCCCATGAAGGCGATGACCTGGTTGTGCAGACCCTGGACCGCATCGAGGCCTCGAATACGCTCCTGGCTTATCGAGGCGAGGTCCTTGGCCTGCTGCTGCGCTTCGGCGTCGAGCTGTACGACGCGCGTCGCCGAGGTCATGAACGCGCCCAGCGTCTGCAGGAAGTCGAACTCGTAGGGGAACGGCGTCGAAACGCCGTAGAGATACCGCATCGGGGAACCGACCGGAGGGTAACCGAGGAACGAGAGCGGCGAGAAGTTTCGCGGTAGACTGGTGGCCTCCGATGGCAAACAAGTTTGGCCCGCCGGATACCTCTCCGCTCTCGCAGAAGACGAACGTGGTGGACGTCGACCCGGCCGCCATGAAGCGCGTCGGGATGTTCACCGTGCAGAGCGGTATCGATGCCGGCAAGGTCATCAGCATTCCGAAGGGTGCGATCGTCACGCTCGGTCGCTCGCCCGATTGCACGGTACCGTTCGACGACGCGAGCCTCTCGCGCGAGCACGCGCACGTGGTTCGAATCGGGACCGAATACGTCATCAAAGACAAGGACTCGACGAACGGCACCTTCGTCAACGATTCGCGCACGCAAGGCGCGGTGAGCCTGCGTGACGGCGACCGCATTCAGCTCGGTCTCCACACGCTGCTTCGATTCACCCTGGTGACCGAGCAAGAGGAGACGTCGCTCCGGCGCGTCTACGAGGCCGCGATCAAAGACGGCCTCACCGGGGTCTTCAATCGCAAATACCTCGAAGAGCGGATCATGACGGAGCTCGCGTATTGCGCCCGCCACGGCACACCGCTCTCCATCGTGATCTTCGACGTCGATTTCTTCAAAAAGGTGAACGACACGTACGGGCACCTCGCGGGCGACAACGTGCTTCGCGTCGTCGCCGGTCTTTTGCAGCAAAGCATTCGCGTCGAGGACGTCGTTGCACGCTATGGGGGTGAAGAGTTCGTCCTCCTTCTTCGCGGCACGCCGGCATCGGAGGCGGTGCAGGTCGCCGACCGTCTCCGATCGATGGTGCAATCGACCAACATCAACGTCGGCGCCGCGACCATTTCGGTGACCTCCAGCGCCGGCGTCGCCTGCACGTCGGAGCTGGCGCTACCGGAGCGCGCGGCCCTCCTCGGGACGGCTGACGGTCGCCTCTATCGTGCAAAAGAGCAGGGACGAAATCGCGTGATCGGCCCCTGACGGCTCCCGCGCGGAAAGGGCTCGGAGGCGATGACGAATCGGGTTCGACAGGACGAGCTCGAAGCAAGCCTCGCGAGGCTCCGCGCCCTCGTCCGAGATCCGCGGGCGGGCATCTTCGGACCCGATAGCATCGTCTGGGAGGTCGCCCGCGAGGCGGCGATTTTCCTCGGTGCCGGACGTGCCGCCCTCCTTCAGCTCGCACATCCGTACGTCGCGGTCGCCATCTCCGAGCATTCGATTACGCTCGACGACCCTCAGCGCCGATTCCAAAACACGTTTCGGCGCATCTTCCGAATGGTGTTCGGCGATTTGGAGGAGGCGATCGGCGCCGCCCGCGACGTGTTTCGCACCCACGTGCGCGTCCGTGGGACGATTGCACATCATGCAGGCCCGTTCGAAAAGGGCCACCGATACGACGCGCGCGATCGCGAGGCCGCCGTTTGGGTGCTCGCGACGTTATGGGACACGTCGTTATGGCTGTTCGACCGCGTCGTCCGTCCGCTCTCTCTGGCCGAGAAAGAGCGCTATTACGAGGAGAGCCGCCGTTTCGCGCTCCTCTTCGGCGTCGAGGGGTCGCTGCCCCCGAGTTATGCAGCATTCGAGGCTTACGTCGCCGGCATGCTCGACGCCGACGTCTTGACGGTCACCGACGAGGCGCGGCGAATCGGGAGCTTCATCATGCGGCCCCAGAACGTGCTCGGTCGCGTGGTTCGTGACGATTACGGTGTTTTCACCGCCCACCTCTTGCCCGAGCGTCTCGGTCGCTCGTTCGGCCTCGCCCGCGGCGGGGCGGACGGCGAGAAGCGATTCAACCGCGTGCTTCGGGCTGCCCATCTCGCGGTTCCGCGCCTGCCGGAGCGCGTTCGATTCCTCCCGTCGTACATCGAGGCTCAGCGCCGGATGCGGGGTGAATCAGGGCGAGATCGGCTGGGCGAATGGATGACACGCCTCTACCTCGGCGACGATTCGTGACGGATCGTCGGGCGGCGCCCGGGTGTGTAGGATGGGTCGATGCGTATCGCGCTCATCGCAGCCAGTCTGTCGATTGCGTCGTGCAAGATGATGGCGGGCTCGAGCACCGCCGACGAAATGCCGGTGACGATCTACGGCGTTGGCGACAAGCCCTCCGACCCGCCGGACAGCTGCAAGTTCGTGGAGCGCATCGAGGTCACGCGCATCGAGCGGAAAGACCCGCCCCTCGAAAAGATCGAGGACGAGGCGCGGGCGCGCGACGCCAATGCGGTGGCGCACATTCGGCGCGAGGGGTTCAAGGACGGGTATCTCGGCAAAGAGTATCGATTCGTCGCGACGGTCTACCGGTGCCCCGAAGCCAAGCCTGCCCCCAGCGCCTCCTCTGTTGGCCCGTAGCCCGAAGCCTGTCGTCCGTAGCCACTCGCATTTCGCCCGAGGGCGAAATGCGAGTCACAGCCCGCCTTCGATTCCGATGCTCGGGATCACGATCGGTCCGAAATGGTCCGGTGCACAGCCGTGGCCGACGGCGCATTCGTAAGTAAGGGTATCGCGCGCTCCCATGAGGTTTTGCACCTCGGCGACGAAAGACAGGTAATACGGCGCGAACACCCAACGCTTTTCGAGCCGCAGATCGACGCGGAAGAACGGCGGCATTCGATCCGGCAGGTCCTCGTCGCGCGCCTGTTTCTTGAGCTCTGCGAGCTCGCGGGCGTCTCGCAGGTATTCCTCCATGATTTCATCCACCGTTTGCGGTGGCTTGCCGTTCGATGGCCGGCCGAAATGGCTGGGGTCGAATTCGAGCGAGAGCGGCACCCCCGAATACAGGACGGCACGCTGCCCGAAGGTCCATCCGCGCCCGAGCTTGAAAGAGAGCGCGGCCTGCGCCACGTGCGTGCGGTCGAACGGGTTCACGAAGTCTTCGCCGTCGAGCGTCCGCGTCGAGCGGGAGATCGTATACGAGAAGAACCCTCCGATGGACTTGGAGAGGCTTCTTCGCAGGGAGATCTCGACGCCGTACGCGTCGCCAGTCGAGCGGGCCGCGGCGATCTCGGCGAACGAAGCGTCCTCGTCGGGTGAGCTGTTTCCAATGGCGTCCGACATCTCGAAAAATGCATTGCGAAAGAACGTGACCATCGTCGTCACGTCTTCGGGCAGCTTCACCTCGGCACCGACGCTCGTCAGCAGACTGCGCTGCAGGCCCCCGTCCAATGTCGGCTGCAAGCCCGGTATCGCGCCGAGCAAGCTGGGGGCTTGGGAGGCGAGGCCGACGGTCTGCGTGATGCGCAATCGGTCACCGATCGAAAGCCTCGTCGCAAGCCGCGGATCGAACGCAATGTCCACCGAGTCGTCGGATGTGTAGAGGTCGACGCGTAGACCGGGCGTGATGTCGAAGGCCGGCGTCACGTCGATGACGACGTCGGCGTAGGCTCCCGCGGTCACGTCGGTGCGCGAGGGGAGCAGTGCTCGGAGGATCGCGTCGTCCATGGTCGGCGTCGAGCTCGCGCGCGCGATCACGACGTCGAACTTCTCGACTTCGGTGTCCGCGCCTGCGTGGAAGACGAGGCCGGGCGCTACGCGGTGGACGAGCTCATTTCGCAGGCGCCACATGAACGACTCTGCGACGTGCTCCCTCGACGTCGCTACGCTGCGGTCGAACCCGAACGTGAAGGCGGTCCGCATGTCGGTGGCGGGCGAAAACGCGTGGTCCCATCGCGCATCGACGCGATGAAAATCCGCATCGAGGACCGTCCTCGGCTGGCCGGTGTCGTCGGTATCGGACAGCCGATCGTGGGACCCGAAGGCGAAGACACTCAGCTTGTCGTCGTCCGTGACCGCGTAGGTGCCCCGGGCTTGGTAATCCCAATATTCGAGATCGACGTCGGGAGAGAAAAGGGAGACGAGCGCGCCCGCATACGAATATCGATACGCCCCGAGGATCGACGCGCGCCCGCCGTCGATCGGCACCTCGACCATCGTGCCGGTATCGAAGAGTCGAAGTGAAGTCTCGCCGGTAAGGACATCACACGGAGGCTTCGTGGAACCTTCGACGATGCCGCCGGCGAAGCGGCCGAGCCGAGCCGGATAGGCGCCTGCGTGGAGGTCGACCCGCTCGACGAGCCGCGGATGAATCACCGACGGGCCGAGCCCGACGTGGAACAGGAGAGGAACGCGGACCCCGTCGATGTAATAGCCGACGTTCGCGGGCGGTGCGCCGCGTACGAAGAAGTAGGGAACACCCGACGTGACCGGCGTGACGCCGGGGAGGATCTCGATGGCCCTGAAAGGGTCTCCGAACGCGCCCGGTAGCGCACGCACCTCGCGGGCGCTGAGCGTGGTCGAAGAGGGCGGTGGTTTCTCGCCCACGACCTCCACCTCGACCGGCGCGTCCGCCTTCGGGTCAGCCTCGCCTTTGACGTCGCTTTCGTCTTCGGGCTCCGCCGGTTGGGCGCCGGCCTCTCGCGTCGCGACCAACAGTGCGCACGTACCCGCGAGGCGCTGAAGCAGGCTCGGGCAGCGCATCTAGACCCCTGATTGATCTAGCGCGCGGACGGACGCCCGTCCGCTCCCCGCCGCTCCGCGGCTGTGTACTATGAGCGCCCATGCGACCGGGGCTTTGCTTCATGGGTGCGACGGTTTTGGCCTGCGCGTATGGCTGTGGCGATTCGACGGGGGAGGGCGGATCCGGCGGATCCGGCGGCGCGGGCGGGAGCCCGGAGCCACAGCCCGCGATCGCGTTCACCGAGATGGGTTCGCTCGTGTCCGAGGAGGGCAAGGGGACCTTTCGGTTCGGAGCGTCCACGGCCGCCACACAAATCGAGGATCAAAACGAGAACACCGATTGGTGGTTCTTCACCTTGCCGGAGGCGGACGGCGGGCTCGGCCGCGGCAAAGCGCCGGTGGGCAAGGCGTCGAACGGATACACGTTCGCCCAAGAGGACATCCAGCTGCTCGTCGATCTCGGCATCGACTCCTATCGATTCAGCATCGAATGGGCGCGCATCGAGCCGCAGCGCGACGTCATCGACGAAGATGCGCTCGCCCATTACGACGAATTCATCGACGCGCTGGTCGATGCAGGGATTCGTCCCATGATAACCGTCCATCATTTCTCGAATCCGGTCTGGGTCGCCGACCCGCGAGACCCTGATTGCGCGGCGGGACCGACGGACGACAACCTCTGCGGCTTCGGACACCCCGAGGGCGCGCCGCTCATCATCGAAGAGATGCGCCAGCACGCGGCGCTGCTCGCCGAGCGATTCGGCGATCGGGTGGACGAGTGGGGCACGGTGAACGAGCCAGTGAATTACTTGCTGTCGTCCTACGGTGTCGGCGCGTTCCCCCCTGGGAAGAGCTCGATCTTGACCGAAGACGGCCTGCTCGGCGAGTTCATGCCCGTCGTGAAGACGTACCTATCCATGCACGCCGCCGCGTACAACGCGATCAAAGAGGCGGACACGATCGACGCGGACGGCGACGGGAGCGCGGCCGACGTCGGCCTCACGCTGAGCGTCGCGGCCTTCGTTCCGTCTCGCCAAAACTCGCCGAGCGAAGAGCCCGAGGACGTCGCCGCGCGCGATCGGCTCGTCTACGTCTACCATTACATGTTCGTCGATGCCGCGCGCTCCGGCTACGTCGATATGGACCTCAATCAAGAGCCGGAGACGGAGGTCGAAGGCCTCGAGGGGACGATCGATTGGCTCGGCGTGCAATACTACTCGCGGCAGGGCGTGACCGGGCAGAACCCGCTCATCCCGGTCCTCGACTTGACGCCCTGTTTCGCCTCCGTCGATTTCGGCGCTTGTGTCCCGCCGATCGACGCAGACAAGACGAAATGCGTGCCGGCGATGAAGTACGAATATTACGAGCCCGGGATCTACGAGGTCCTCAAGGATTTCGAGAACAAGTGGCCCCAGCTGCCGCTCGTCGTCACCGAGTCGGGCATCGCGACGGAGAACGGCACGCGCCGGGCCGAGCACGTCGTTCGGTCCCTCGAACAAATCGCGAAGGCCCGCGACGAAGGCGTCGACGTCCGCGGCTACTACCATTGGAGCCTCTACGACAACTTCGAATGGATCGAAGGGTATGGGCCTCGGTTCGGCCTTTATCGTGTCGACTACGACTCGTACGAGCGAAAGCCGACCGAAGGCGCGGACGTCCTCGGCGTCGTCGCCAAGGCTCGCGAGATCACGTCGGAGCAACGGGCCCAATACGGCGGTGTGGGCCCGATGACGGTGGAAGAGGGAGCCATCATCGGCGACCGTTGCAACCTCTGATGGGCTCGAGGTCATGACCAAATCGAACGATATCGTCGTCTACGGGGCGACGGGTTACACGGGCCGGCTCGTGGTCGATCATCTCGCTCGCTTCGGTGAGCGGCATCGGTGGGCGATCGCGGGACGCGACGAACGCAAGCTCCAGGACCTCGCGAGCGCGGTGAAGGCCGCACACGGATACGAGCCTCCGATCTTCGTCGCGAGCGCCGAGGACAGGTCGAGCTTGGCGAAGATGTGCGAGCGAAGCGGCGTCGTCGTCGCGTGTGCCGGCCCGTTCGTGCGGATGGGTGAGCCGGTCGTGGAGGCGTGTATCGATGCCGGCTCCGATTACGTCGACATCACCGGGGAGCCCGCGTTCGTCGAGCGCATCATCACGCGCCACCACGATCGCGCGGAGCAAGCGGGTGTGCTCGTGGTCCCTTGTTGTGGATTCGACAGCATCCCGGCGGACCTCGGGGTTTGGTTCGTCATGAACGCGCTCGGCAAGAATGGTCACGCCACGGCAGAGACGTTCGTCCACACGAATTGGGACGTGTCGGGCGGTACCTGGCAAACGATGATGGAAATGGCGGGCCACGGCGATCCGCTCCACCCGCCCTCGTTCCCGACGCCGATCGGTGCGTCCTCGCGCACGAGCGTCGGCAAAGCCAGACCCCATTTCGAGCCCGATGTTGCAGGGTGGGTCGTCCCGATGCCGACGATCGATCCGGCCGTGGTGCTCCGCTCCGCCGCGATGCTCGGCACTTATGGCGCGGACTTTACCTATTCGTTTTATGCAAGATTCGGCTCGCTGCCGAAAGCCGCGCTGCGAGGCGCCGCGCTCGGCGCGATCTTCGGCTTGGCGCGGGTCGGTCCGGCCCGGCGCATTCTGTCGCGGGTGAAGCCCTCCGGCGCCGGCGCGAATGAAGAGCAGCGTCGAACGGGGTTTTTCCGCGTGACGACCGTGGCGCGCGCCAGCGGGGAAAAGGTCGTCGGCCGGGTGTCCGGAGGAGACAAATACGTCGAGACGGGGGCCATGGCAGGAGAGGCGGCTTCGCTCCTCGCGCTCGAGCGCGCCACCTTGCCGAGGAAGGGCGGCGTTCTCACGCCCGCGGTCGCGTTCGGCGGTGCGCTGGTGCGCCGCTTGGAAGACCGTGGCATTCGTTTCGAGATCGTCCGACGAACCAAGGAAGAGCGATGAGCCATTTCGATGTCGTGGTGATCGGCTCGGGGTTCGGGGGCAGCGTGTCTGCGCTCCGCCTCGTCGAAAAGGGATACCGCGTCCTCGTCCTCGAAAAGGGGAAGCGCTACGCGCCCTCCGATTTCCCGAAGACGAATTGGGATCTCAGGCGTTGGATGTGGCGACCCGAGCTGGGCCTGACCGGCATCTTCCAGATGTCGTTCCTCGAGCACGTGACCGTCTTGCACGGCGTCGGCGTCGGCGGCGGGTCGCTCGTCTACGCGAATACGCTCCCCACGCCGAAAGACCCGTTCTTCGAGGCCGCTTCATGGTCGAGCCTCGCGTCGTGGAAGAAGGAGCTCGAGCCGCATTACGCGACCGCGCGGCGCATGCTCGGCGTCGCGCGCAATCCGATGCTCACCAAAGGTGACGAGGTCCTTCGCTCCATTGCGAAAGAGCTCGGTCGCGAAGAGTATTTTCACGCGACCGACGTCGGCGTGTATTTCGGAAAGCCCGAGGTCCGCGTGCCGGATCCCTATTTCGGCGGGCGCGGACCGGAGCGCGTCGGGTGCAACTTCTGCGGCGCTTGTATGACGGGTTGTCGCGTCGGGGCGAAGAACACGCTCGATATGAATTATCTCTATCTCGCCCAGAAAGGTGGGGCGACCGTCGTCAGCGAGACGGAGGTCACCGCCGTCCGAGCGAGGCGGGAGGGCGGCTATCAAATCGATACGTCGCCGTCCTTCGGGCGCGGCGAAGATACGAGGTTCACGGCGGACCGCGTCGTGTTTGCCGGCGGCGTGATGGGCACCGTCCCGCTCTTGCTCGGCATGCGAGAAGATCCGCACGGGCTGCCGCATCTCTCGGCACGTGTCGGTGACGGCGTCCGCACGAACAGCGAGGCGCTCGCGGGTGTGGTCGTCCCCGATCGCGACGCGAATTTCTCGAAGGGCGTGGCCATTACCTCGATTTTGCACACCGACGAGCACAGCCATATCGAGCCGGTTCGCTATTCGGCCGGCTCGGGCTTCTTCCGCACGATGATCCTGCCGCAGACGTCGGGCTCGTCGCTCGCTTCGCGCCTCGGCGGGGCCGCAAAAGCGGTCGCGATGGATCCGCTCCGCTGGCTCAAGGCTTATACGGTCCGCGACTTCGCAAAACAGAGCCAGGTGTTGCTCTATATGCGGACGCTCGAAGGAACGCTCTCGATGCGGCTCGGGCGAAACATCCGCACGGGCTTCCGGCGCGGTCTCGTCACCAAGCTCGACGACCCCTCGCAAGCGCCGCAGGCGAACATCCCCGAGGCGCTCGATCTCGCGCGACGCTTCGCGGAGAAGGTCGGCGGTGTCTCGGCGACGCTGCTCACCGAGACGGTCCTCGGTGTGCCGTCGACGGCGCACATCTTGGGCGGCGCTTGTATGGGCCAGAGCGCCGACGACGGTGTCATCGACGCTCGCCACCGCGTGCACGGTTACGACGGGCTCTTCGTCATCGACGGAAGCGCCGTGTCCGCGAACCCGGGCGTCAATCCATCGCTCACCATTACAGCGCTCGCGGAGCGCGCCATGAGCTTCATCCCGGCGAAGGGTCACTCGCAGACATAGTTCGCATTCATCAATGAGTCTTGGCACTCGGCCGTCGAATTGCAGCCGAGGTACACGCACGACGAGTCTTCACAGGCCCAGTTGTCGGCGTCGGCGTTCGGCGTCGGTGACGCGCAGTCGGGGGGCGCGCTGCACGTGAGGTTGCACGAAGGCACGGTCGCACCTGAAAGCGTCGTGCACTCGTAGTTCGGGCTTTGGAAGGTGTCCTGGCACTCCGTGGACGAGTTGCACCCGAGATAGACACAGACGCTGTCCTCGCAGGTCCAATTGTCGGCGTCGGCGACCGGCGATGGGGATGCGCAATCGGCGGCCTGTCCGCAGGTGCGGATGCAGGTCGGCACGGAAGAGCCCGAGGGCGCGACGCAGTCGTAGCCAGGTGCCTGGAATGCGTCCTCACATTCGGTCGCGTTCTGACAGCCCAGGTAGACGCAGCGGCTCTCTTCGCAGGACCAGTTGTCTTGATCGAAGAGCGGGCTGGGCGAAAAACAGTCGCTCGGCGTCGAGCACTGAAGCCTGCACGTCGGTAGAAACGGTTGCGAGCCGCCGGTCCCCGAGCCGCCGGCGTCCGAGCCGCCGGCATTCGATGCGCCCGTGTTCGATCCGCCGTCGTTCGATCCGCCGGGGCCGTCATTGCCTCCGTCGTTCGAGCCGCCGCTGGGCCCGTCGGCCTCGCTGTCACCGCAAGCGAGTAGCAAAACCGTGAACGTGAGGAAGCAGAGTCGGCGCATCGGCCGAGCCTAAACCGATTCACGGCAATGCGGCAGGGGCGGCGAGGATGGCGCCGGTGAACGACGGTCGAAGGTAAAATCCGCGCGGCACGGTCGCGATGCGCTCGCCTTCACGGCCCGCGACGATCGTGCGCGCCGATCCATCGCGCGCTTTGGGCCGCAATTGCATGTAGCGCCCTAGGTGGGCGGAGACGTCCTCCATCCGGCCGATGCCGACGAGGCCCATGATGTCGTCGTAATCGGCGCGGAGCTGCGCCTCCTGATCGGGTGTGGGCCGCCATAGCGACGGCGCTCCGAAAACGCGGGCGGGCAGGGGTGTGGTCCGCTCGCCGACGACCGGGACGAACAGCACACAGGAAAGCTTTTTCCGCGCCCACGACGCGTCCCAATCGACCTCTTCGCCGAGATCCACGGCGCAGACGAACGTCGATTCGTGGGGTCGCAGGCGCTCGTCCACCGGAATGGTCTTCAGCTCGATTCCGATCTCGGGGAAGTCGACCTTGCGCGCGCCACTCCCCCCCGTGGCGCCGAGCGCCTGCTCCACGAGCTCTCCGACTCGGCCTTTGGTGGACACGCCTCCTGCCGGAGGCGCGCGGCCGATCGCGTGGGCGACAGCGGCGACCGACATCCCGGTGAGCGCTCTTGCTCGAGCAAACACCTCTTCCGCGCGAGCGGTCGCTGCGCGCTCGGCCGAATCGGCCATCAACCGGTCCCGCGCGCGGGCAACAGCGTTCCGGGGTTCATGATTCCGTGCGGATCGAGCGCCGATTTCGCGGCCGCGAGCGCGGCGCGAAAGAGCTCCGGTGTCTCGGCTTGGTACCACGGCACCACGTCGCGTCCGACCGCGTGGTGGTGCGTGCAGGTCCCGCCGGCCGATTCGATGGCATCGGTGAGGGCCTTTTTTATATCGACCCACATCGCGTCTTCGTCGCCTTCGCGCGCCTTCGTGATCAGCGTGAAGTACGGCGCGCAGCCGTCGCGATAGGCGTGGGTGATTCGTCGCGCGAGGAGGTGCGGGCCGAGCGACAGCGATTCGACCGCCTTGGAGACGGCTGCGTCGAGCGCTTCGAATCCCGACCAGACGACCGCGGTTTCGTACGTCTCGACGAACACATTGCGCAAAACCAGCTCGTCGCGAAGGTATGGTGCGCGGAAGAACGATGCCTTGTACGTGTCGGCGGTGGCGTCGCGCCCCCCGGAAGGATCGAACGAAGACTTGAGATCTGCTTCGTCGACGACGCCGCCGGCATCTCGCGCCACACCGACCGCTCGGCGAAGCAACACGTCTTGTGGATGCTCCGCAGACTCGAACGCGAGGAGCAGCAGCGACGCGTCGCCCGCGCCGGCGCCGCTCATCAACGCCTCGGCCCCGTCGAGGAGGCGGCAATTGGATGGATGGAGGCCGCTCTGCACAATCCGTCGAAGCGCCTCGATTCCGCGGTCGAAGCTCGAATAGCGAACCGTCGCCGTCGCTCGATGCAACGGCCGCGCGAACAGCCGCACCCACGCGCTGGTGATGATTCCGAGCGCGCCTTCCGATCCGATGAAGAGACGATCGGGTGCAGGTCCGGCGCCCGATCCCGGCAGTCGGCGCGTCGCGAGCTGCCCAGCCGGCGTCACGACACGCACGCTCTCGACGAGATCGTCGATATGGGTATACAGCGTCGCGAAATGGCCGCCGGCGCGCGTCGCGATCCACCCGCCGACGGTCGACATCTCGAACGATTGCGGGAAATGGCGGAGCGTCAGGCCGTGTGGTCGCAGCGCCGATTCGAGATCCGGACCGAGTGTCCCTGCGCGAACGTTGGCAGCGAGGCTCGTTCGATCGAGCTCGACCACGCCCGACATCCGACCCATGTCGACGCTGATGGTTCCGCGGTAGGCCGGTCCGACATCGGGCTCGACACCTCCGCACACGCTCGTGCCTCCGCCGAATGGAACGAGCGCGACGCCCGTGCTCGATGCGTAATCCATGAGCCGCGCGACATCTTCCTCCGATGCGGGGAAGGCGACGACGTCCGGTGGGTTCGGAAAAACGCCGCGCACCGCGCGCGCGAGATCTCGGTACGAGCGGCCGAGCGCATGAACCAGCCTCTGATCGGGGGACGTATCGGCGATTGGCGCGAGCGACGCCGGCAGCTCGATCCGCGGCGGAGGAAGCTCGATCGCGTCGGAGCTCGGCGGTGTGCGGCGCGCACCGGGCGACCCTCCGAAGAGCCCCGAAAGGCTCGCCTCCGCGAACGCGAGCGCCCGAGGATCGGGGCCCTCCGATTCGTAGCCCCAACCCCAGATCTTGCGCTTCTTCACCCGTAGCCCGCCCCCCACGCGACGTGGGATGAAATCATTTCACCGGCGTCGATACCGACTCGAATGGAAGCGACGTCTCTTCGGTACCCACCTTGACCTTGTATCGGAGGCCGTCGTCCTCGATCGCGGTGACTTGCCCCTCGACGAGGAGCTCGCCGTTCGCGACCCAGACTTTGTCACCCGCCTTGTGTGCGACGTGGATTCCGAGCGGCTTCACGTTCGACGCTGCGAGCCGGTGCGGCTTGCCGGTGGTCGTGACGACCCACGTTTTATCCTCCGCCGTTTGGACGAAATACGCAGGATGCCACTCGGTCTTCGGTTGCCCGCCGGGTTGATCTCTCGTGTCGCTGAATCCGGCGGGCGCGCCGAACTTCAGCGTGCCGTCGAGCTTCACCACTTCGCTCGGATCGAGCTCGAGCTCCTGGATGTCGCCGGCGTAACGAAAGCGAACCTTTACCTTTCCTCCGTCGACGGACGTGACGCGCGCAATGGCCCTGCTGTCCTTCTCCGCGACGGCGACCGTGTCGCCCTTCGCCAGGCCCTGCGCCGGCTTCGCCGCCGAGACGAACGCGCCCGGAACGAAGATCGCCCGCTTGTCCGCGGCCGAGCTGAAAACGGCGTCGTCACCTTCGACGCGATCGACGGTGAGGAGCGAGAACTTCAGCGTGTCCCATCCGGCGCTCACCGGGACGACAGCCCACGCGCGGTCGCCTGCTTTGAGCTCCGGCTTCACGATCGGACCACCAAAATCGGTCCACTTGAGCGGCCCGGACGGCACATCGATGCTGAGCGCCGCGGTCGGCACGGTCGCCGAGCTGGATGCGGACGCGGAAGCCGACGGCTTCATCGTCGGGACCTTGGGTGCGAGCCCTCCGCTACCGCTCGCGCCAACCGGCGGTTGGCCTTGCTGCGGTTGCTGCTGTGGTGGCGGCGGTGCCGGCTCGTCTCCGCAAGCGGACAAGGCCAACGCGAGCGAGATCATCGCGTGAAAACGACGGGGACGCGCGGACCGTAACCAGTTGCGCGACAGGCGCACTGGAGACCGAAGGGGGCGGGTTCGGAGCACGCGCGGATTGTCGTCAAAACCGACGCCGAGCGATAGGTTTTGTTCGCCGGGCCAAATGGGAGCGCCGCTGGGAGCACCGCGTGGGGGACACCGTGGGGAGCAGCGTGCGGCGCGGGCGCCTCAGCGCCCGAGCGACATTCGGATCGATTCTGCCGCGAGGCTGGCGATATCGGGTTTCTTTCCTCGCTTCACCACGGTGTCGAGGACGAGCTTCTGCGCACCGCCGATCGTGAACACCGCGATCTTGCGCGGGTCGATGTCGAGATCGACGAGGCCGTCTTTTTGTGACGCACGTAAGAAGCTGGTGAAGCGGTCCACCGCGAGGTCGTCGATCTGGCGCAGGAGCGCGTCGATCTCCGGGTGAATGCCCGGCGCAACCTGAAGCAGGATCCGAATGCTCGGCTCGTCCTCGAAGAGCGCCTCGAGCGTTCGCGTCAGCTCGACGCCCGCGAGATCACGGAACGACGCGGCCTTGTCCTTCGAGCGCTTGTCGCGGGTTTTCGTGCGGGCCGAAGACGCCTTCAATCGCTCCATCGCTTCTTCGACGATGGCGAGGAAGACGTCTTTGCGGTTGTTGAAATACAGGTAAACGGTGCCGCGCGAGATTTCGAGTTGGTCGCAGATGTTGTCGATGTTCGTGTGATGATAGCCATTTTGCGCAAAGAGCGTTTTGGCTGCATCGAGAATCATCCGGCGTCTCTCGGGTCCCGGAAGATAGACGGCATTCTTCATAACTGAACCTTCCCCCCGTCGCTCGATCTCGACGGTCGCTGCGCCGCCTGCACGAGCGTTGTTGGTAACTGCACCGAACGCTCGACCGGTATGGGCGCGGCCGTCGCTCGATCAGCGAACGTGACGAATTCGTTCCCCACCAGTCCTGCGGCACGTGAACGGCGACGGACGCCGAAGCGTCCGTCGTATCTCGCGCGCGGCGACGAGAGGGGCGGTGCATGGCGACCATTGAAGATCGTCCGTGCACCAGACCGAGCGAGGTCAATGACAAATCTCGCGTCCATCAAATCAGAAAGGTTAAACCACTTTCTTCCTTCGGCTCTACCATAGAAAAACACAAGGCCCGACGAACCTCTCGATCGCACCGGGCTATCTTTGGCCGGCTAGCGGTCGGGCATGCTTCGGTTATCGGTCGGGCTGTGGTCGCTCGCACCGTGGCTTCTCGAAGCAAATCGGCCCGAAACGATCGGAAGTCGAACGGCCCGAGGTTGCATTGACGCTCTCGGGCCGTTGCGAGGAAGGCCGACGAAGGTGTCGGGTTCCGTTTCTTTCAGGGCTTCTTTTTTGGAGGTGCGGGCGCTTTGGCCGGCGCGGGCGCTGGGGCGGGTGCTGCCGCAGGTGCCACCGCAGGTGCCGGCGCAGAGGCGTCCGCAGGAGGTGCGGGCTGTGCGGAGGCCGATTTCGAGGTGGGTGCCGCGGCGGGCGCCGTGAGCTCGAGATCTTGGAGCAGGTCCTCCATTTCGATCCGCTTGTCGAGGCGTTTTGCCTCGAGCTCGGCGAGCTGTGCGCCGAGCTTGTTGCCCTCGCTCGTGAATTCGTCGAGCTGCTTGGTCCATTTCTGGCGTTGTGCATTCGCCTGCGTGTTCTTTTCGATCGAGCGCAGGTTCTCGCGCAGCTCACCGGCCCTCTGGTCGAGCTTGTTGCGCTTTTCGGAGAGGCCGTAGATCTGCTCTTCGAGCTTCGCGAGCTCGCGGCGCTTCTCGACGATTGGCGTGAGCTTCTTCTTTGCTTCGGGTGTCAGGTCCGTCGCGACGAGGAGCTTTTCGAGCAAGTCGAGCGCCGGTCGATCCCAAATGCTGATCGAGCTCTTGCTCGGCGTTTGTTCGACGATGGTGATCGTTCCTTCGCGTTGCCCCGCGGGTACTGCGAGTCGGATGTGATAGCCGTCCGGCAGATCTTCCGTGCCCTCGGGGCGCTGAGCGAGCGCGTAATTCCAACCCGACTTGGGATGACGAATCAGGACGGTGTATCCGTTGTCGATCGTCTGCGCTTTCGCGGTGTACGTCGTCGCACGCCGCGCGAATTGCTCCACCTCGAGAATGCCGCGCGACATTTTCACGAGGCGCATCTCTTCGCGATCGTCGCGGGCCGTCGACGAAATCATGATGCCGGTCTCGACTGCGAATGGAATGGTTGCGCTCGTGCCGCTCCCGACCGTTTCGCTCAAGCCTTCGCCGACGAAGCTGCCACCTGCATAAATGGCGATCGGTCCGGGCTCGAGGACGAACGGCGTCGTGTTGCGGAATCGCACGACTCGGTATGGATTGACCTCGTATCCCATTCCGGCGCCGACCCCGGGCCGGAAGAGAAACGTCTCTTCTCCTTCGACACCCGAATTGATGATCGCGACCATCGTGGAGGTGCCTTCGGGGACGGTGACGCGCTGGTCGATGTCGAAGCGGCTCTGTCCCGACACGGTCGCGGCGCGTGCTTGTGCCTGCATCGATCGCCGGAGTGAGTCGTAATCGACGGCCGGTCGCTTCTCCTCCTCGATGCTGCGGTCGCGCTTGCCGCCGAAATAACCTCCACCCGGCGCGCTCTGGCCGGCGGCTTCGGCCTTCGGCGCCTCCATCGGGGTGCGGGCGGGTCGGCCCTCGGCCTTCTTGTTCTTGCCGCTCTTCTTGTCGGATTCGCGACGCGCGCCGCCGAATTCGTCGTCGCCGTCGAAGCCCGAGGCGTCCGCCATCTCGGTCGCGGCGGGCATCACCGGCGCCGCTGCCGGCGGCGGAGGCGGGGCCTCTTCGAAGATGGTCTCGCCGACCATCGCCTCGGCTTGTCGGCGAACGCCGCTCTCCGTCAAATCGGAGCGAGGAACGTCGCGGGGCGTGTGCAGATCGTATCGAAATGCGATCGGCGCGCCGGACGTCAGGCCCAGGTTCACGTTGCTCCAATCTTCGCCGCTCGTGTTGTCGACGACGGCCCACGCCTGCAATAGCGCTTTGCCCTTGCCGTCCTTCGGGAGCACGACGCGGTACGTGGGCTTCCACATCGGCGCCGCCGCGACATAGCTGACGAGGAGCTCGTGCGAATTCGCGCCCGCGAGCCGAATGCTGACCTCGACCTGCTGGAACATGCCTTCGCCCGCGCTCGCGTCGAGCGTGCGGTTGAACTGCATTGCGAGGTCGCCGTCCTGCAGCTTGACCCCGCGCACCTTCGAAAGGCGCACGACCTTCATCTCGTCACCGTCGAGCAGCGTCACGCGGTGGTCACGATTACCGGCCGGCAGCGGGTAGGGGCCGGTCGAGGTACTGCGCGCGGCTCCTTCGGTCGGGGCATCGACGAGCTCCTCCACCATCACGATGCGGCCGGCGATCGTTCCGTCGGTCGTCGACAGAGACACCTCCGTGCCGCGCAGGGCGTCGAGGACCTCCGCGAGGCTTCCGTATCCGGGCTGAAGGGTCGCGAGCGCTGCGTTCGCCCACGATTGCGGGTCGAGCGGCATCGATACGCTCACGGCACGTCCGGTATCCTTCTCGACGACGGTGAGGCTCTTGAGCAGATCGTTCACCTGGTCCTTGCGGACCTTGAGGGTGAGGATGTCGCCGTCGACCTCGCCGACGCGCTCGAAGTAGCCAATGCCGTTGCGGTAAAGGACGACCCGGTCGAGCTTCAGCGGCGAATCGGCGCTCGGGTAGCGCGTGCGCATCTCACCCGCACACCCGGTGAACAACATCGCCGCAAGCGCGAGCGAGCAAAGGGAATTTCTTCGGATCATTTTCGCGCATCGTCTCCGGCGCGCGTGGGTCGCGTCTAGTAATCGGAGGGAGCGCGCGCGCTTCGCGTCCTCCGGCTCCCCTTTGACGGAGGACAGGCCCGACGGATCTCCGTGGTCACGGTCCGCGTTGCCAGACCTGTACGGGTCGACGGCTGCACGTTCAGCACCGGGCCGAAAATCTTCATCGCAGGTTTTCCACAGGCCAATTGGCCCGCACCGGTCCGGAACGTGTTCGATTCCGATCCGTCACCGGCTAAACCCTCAATTGAGTCCGCGCATTACGAGAAATCTCCAACAAGCCACAGCAAGCTTCTTCGCCACGATCGGGCCGAAAAGACGATGTCTGTGGAAAACTCGTGGAGGAGTCGTGAGCAGGTGGTTTTCGGCATCACCTGCTCCCTCTTTTCGGCTCGTTTTGAGGTACCTTCGCGCGGTTGCGAACGCTCGCCGAACGGGTCGAAAAGGATGGGCCGTTCTCCGCGCGCGACGCGGTGAAGCTCGCCGTTCGCCTCGCGAAGACGCTCGAGAGCCTTCATGGAGCGGGGCAGATACACGGCTGTATCCATCCCGGCGCGATCGTGCTCGCGGGGGCGCGTTCGACGACGGCGCGGCTGAAGCGAGCGGCAGCTGTCGCCGCCGACGAGGGATATCGGCTGCCGCAGCACGCGTCGGGCGGTGCACCCTCGCGCGACGACGACGCGTACGCCGTCGCGTTGCTGCTCTTCTTCCTGCTGACGGGGGTCGGACCCGACGCGCGGGAGGCGTCGGGCAAGCTTCCTCCGCTCGCCGTGTTCGATGTCGGTGACGACGACCTCGACGACGTACTAACGGCCGCTCTTTCGCCGGCGATCGCCGACTTGCACGACATCGCAGCGTTCCGACGGGAGCTGGAGCGGTGGCTCGACGACGCCGACGGATCCGACCTCGACGCGATGCCGTGGGACGACGCGGAGGCCGCGCCTGTCCGCGCGAGCGCGCTCGATCTGTCCTCGTTGCCCCCTCCGCCGGAGCCGGAAACGCCGATCGCGAGCGGCTCGGTTCGTCTCGTCGACGACGACGACGACCGCGCGACGCTCCCCGGCGAGAGCCTCGCGCCGGCCGCACCGCGACCTCCGCGGCTCGTCCCGCCGAACCTCACGCGGTTGAAGAAGGAGAAGCCTTCGCTTCCTGCGCCGGCGCCTCCGCCGTCTTTCGACCACTCGCAGACCTCACCTCCGCCCCCGGAGAGCAAACGCGACGGGGCGTGGTCGCTCGGCAAGAGCGTGGGCGTCGTCGGCGTGATCGCCGCGGTCGTGACCGCCGGGTTTTTCCTCGTGCGGGCGCGCGATCGAGGAGCTGCCGGCGCCGATGTTCCTGCGGCATCGTCGAGCGCGGGCCAGCCCGCGTCCTCGACGTCGGCTCAGCCCGACCCTCCTTCTCCGATCGAAACGAGCAACGCCCGGGCGAGCGCGACCGTCCCGCCACCTCCGTCGAGCACGGCACCCGCCGCCTCCGGCTCGGTGCCCCTCCCGCCGCCGGTGCCCGCTTCACCGGACGAGGCCACTTGCGTTACGAGCGCGCTCGCGCCCGACGCGTTCACGACGACGAGCTACCAGCCGCTCGTGTGCGCAGAGGCCGACGTGGTCAAAGGAGCGGCGGCCCTACGAACGCAGATCGTCAAAGGCGGCGACGGGCGTCCGGTCACCGACGCCATGAAAGAGTGGGCGCTTCTCGGGTTCTACGAGCTCGCCGCCTACGCGACGATTCGTGATCGATGCTGCGCTTCGCCGGCGCCCACCGTTGCGCCCGAGTCCCCGGCCATCTGCAAGAGCTCGATGCAGGAAGGCGTGCTCGAAGTCGCGCGCTCCTCGAAAGTCGATGACAAGTCCCTCGATCGGGCCATCAAAGCCCTCGACAAGACGATTCGATGCATCGCGCGCGCGAATCAATCCAACGTCTTCGGGGGGCACCCCAAGCCGAGCGGGGGAGAAGGCACCGCGCTGAAACGCATCATCGCGCGGCTACCGAAGTAGGCTCCCCTGCGCCCACCAGCGGGAAGGTGCCCGAACCTTCGGCCGTCCACTCGCGAGCGTATCGTCTGGCTGTTATGCTCCAACGTTGACCCTTACGAGAGTTCCCCGGAGCGCTCGATGCTTGACTCGGCTTCTCCCCCCGACGTTCCTCCCCCAAGCGGTGACTCCGCTGAAGGCGGCCTCGTCTCGTCGTCCATCCAGGTCGGCGGCGTCATCCATTCGAAGTACAAAGTGGAGCGCGTCATCGGCGAGGGCGGCATGGGTGTCGTCGTCGCCGCGCGCCATCTGACCCTCGATCGCCCGGTCGCGATCAAGCTGCTCAACACGAAGGCACGCGGCAGCCAAGAGGCGCTCGAGCGCTTCACGCGCGAGGCGCGCGCCGCCGCGCGCATCCAGAGCGAGCACGTCGGTCGCGTGCTGGATGTCGACGCATTGCCGAGCGGCGCTCCGTTCATCGTGATGGAGCTGCTCGAGGGGCACGATCTGTCGGACGAGCTGCGCAAGTCCACCAAGTTGTCGGTCGAGCGCGCCGTCACGATCATCCTGCAGGCGTGTGAAGCGATCGCAGAGGCGCACGCCGCGGGCATCGTTCACCGCGATCTGAAGCCGGCGAATCTCTTCTTGTCGAAGACGACCACCCAGCCGGTGAGCGTGAAGGTTCTCGACTTCGGGATCTCCAAGATCACACGCCGTGAAGACTCCGGCGCGACCACCGACGACAAGGCGCTGACGAACGCCGGCTCGATGCTGGGCTCACCGCTGTACATGTCGCCCGAGCA
>JABFXY010000030.1 GCA_013361525.1 Polyangiaceae bacterium
ACAGCTGTCCTCGAGCTCCCGCGTGAGCGTGCGGCCGTGGATGACGTTCGGCAGGCCGTTCGAGCTCATCGCACGACCCTCGCCTGAATCAGATCGTTTCGCGGAAAGCCGGTCGACGCGAGCAGGTCGCCCTCTTCGAAAGCCGCGGTCGCGAGCGGCACTTTGAATGCGGTGAGCAGCATCGAGAAGAGACCGTTCGGGTGATCTTCGAGCGCCTCGAGCACGCGTACCCGGTCCGCGAGTGAAAGCGTGGTGAATCGACGAGGCTTCCGAATGGTCACCGCGGGGGCGCCTTGGAGCGCGATCGACAGCGCGAAAAATGCACGCGAGAGCTCCGGGCTCGCGGTACCGACCCAGAGATCGACTTTGTCGACGACGCGATCGAGCGTCGCGGAATCCGGCGGTACGAGCACGCCACGTTCGTCGATATCGGCGAGGAGCGCCTCGGTGATCGACCGGCAGACGCCGCGCGCGATGCCCGATAGGCCACTCCGCTTCCAGTCGAGCGGATGGGCGCCGGCGGGGTGGGGCTCACCCGGACGGGGAGCAAAAGCCTGCACGGAGCGCATCCAACGAGCATTCAGCTCGGCGCGCGCGTGCTCGAAGGCACGAAGGATCATGGGGGAAGCAGACTACGCCACCACAATGGCGTGGGGGCCATGGAAAGCGGCCCCCAAACTTCTTGGACTACGCAGCCCGCCGGGGCGTGCGCCGCCCTTACTTCTCGTCCTCTTCCTCTTCTTCTTCGGCGTCGCCGTCCTCTTCGTCCTCGTCGTCGTCATCGTCGATGTCGACGTCGTCCTCTTCTTCGCTGCCCTCTTCGTCGTCGGCGGTGCGAGCCTCGTACTTGAGGTCGACGCCTACGTCGGCGAGCTGCGTTTCGAGGAGCTCGAAGAGCTCGTCGACGTCGTCGCCGTTCCAATCGTCGAGGACATCCGAGAGGAACTCGAAGAAGTCGGCGCTGTCGAGGCGACGCTCGATCTCTTCGACCTGCTCTTCGGAGAATGCCTCGAGGATGTCCTCGCGAAGCGACTCCGTGTCGCCCTCTTCGATGGCATCTGCACCCGAGAGACGAATCTGACGAACCGCGCGCTTATCGAGGAAGATCTCCATGCTACCTGAGGAGCCGTTTAGACAACGTGCCCGGCCGACGTCAAGCTCGCGACGGGTGGCGTCGTTTGTTTGAGCCCGACGTCGGCGTGATCCGATGCTCTGCGCCACATGGATGCACCTCTCTCACCCGATCGACGTGGCGGGATGGAAGGTCGTGACGGCGCGCGGCGGACGTCGCGACGATCGAGGAGCGCGCAGCGCTCGTGCTCGGGTTCCACGCGCGCGCACACAATAACGCTAGGATGACCGGGCTGATCGGATGAGGCCGTTTGCCCGCGCCCAAGCTTGCTTCGTGTCCGTAGGGGCGATCCTCGTCGTCGTCGCGACCTCGACGCGCGCAGCCGCGCAATCCCCGGCGCCGAGCGCACCTCCCGATCCGGCGCCTGCCGATCCCCCGCCCTCCGATCCGCCGCTGACGGGGATGAAGGGTGAAGAGGGCACACCGACACCGCTCCAGGTCGACTACGCGCAGTACGGCGTCGCTTTCGCGGGTGAGTGTCTGGTCGCGCCCGGCGAGATCTGGCCCTCCGACGCCGCGGCGCCGTGCATCCTCGGCCCGGGCGGCGGGCCCGTGCTTCGTGGGGCCTATCGCCCGGCCGGGCCTTGGTACATCGGCGGCGCGTATCAGTTCGCGAAGCTCGACTCGAACAACCTGTACCGGCTCGGCATCCTGCAGGAGCTGCGCGCGGAGATGCGGTACTTCTTCGACGTGGGCAGCCGTTTCACGCCGTACGCGACCTGGGCGCTCGGCGGCATGATCTACGGCAACGAGTTCGGTGCGGACACCGGCGGCGTGACGACCTTCGCGGGCGGCGGCGTCGAGCTCGAGATCACACGCTTCGCGGTTCTGAGCCTGAACCTCGCGTACCAGCCGATGCTGTTTTTCGGCTTCGACGATTCGGCAGGTCAAGAGCGGCTTGCGGGTGTTGCGCACTTCATTCACCTCGACCTCGGGATCGAGCTCAAGACCGAGCTCAGCCGCGAGTGAGGTCTTGACGAAACCCGCCTTACGCGGTCGCATCCTTCGGTGCTCTGCGACGTCTGTGGGCGCGACAATCCCGATCGGCTCCTTTACTGCCAGGATTGTGGAAAGCGCCTGAAGGCACCGCCCGCGCCGGCGCCCCCCGCCGTCGCGGCGAACGTGCCAGCGATCCCACCTCCGGCCCCTCCTCCTCAAGCCGTTGCGGCCGCGCCAGCGCGCGCGCCGCAACCCGTCACGCACACGGCTCCCGGGCTCGAGCCTCCTCGTCAGCCCGCCGTGTCTGGGACAGGCCACGTGGAGCCGAGTGGGGCAGGCCACGTCGAGCGAAGCGAGACCGGCCGGGGCGGCTCCCACGAGGCTCGGTTCGCCGAAGGCGAACGCGGGAGAGCAGAGCCGGCGCCGATCTCCGCACGCCGCTCGCGGCCCGAGGCGCCCAGCTTTTCGTTCGCGCCCACGGGTGAGCGCATCAGCGTGCCGAGCCGCCCGTCCGGTGCGCCGACGAACAACGACATCGCGACGATCGCCGACGCGTTGCCCTCGGAGGCGCCGCCGCCGGCGCCGACGAACGCGGGCCAAGATGCCGCTGCGGGTCCGTCCTGCCCGGTCTGCGGATCGGTCAACCCGCACTCGTATCGCTTCTGCGCCGTCTGCGGCGGAACCATCCCGCGCGCCGAGACGAACCGCCCCGCGCCGCCGAAGCCCTCCGGGAGTCAGCCGCGCATGGTCGCCGTCGCGGTGCCCCCGTCGACGCCGAACGTCGTGCCCGTGCGAGCCGAGCACGACGGCGATCTCGTCGCGCACCCCATCCACACGAATGGTGGTTTGGCTTCGCCTGCAGGAAACTCGTTCGTGGGTGTTGCGCCGGTCGTCCCGATCGCCGAGCCCTCGCAGCCGCGTCCCACGGTGTTTACATGCAACCGCTGCCAGGGGCAGAACGACGGGCTCGCGCGGTTTTGCAAGTACTGCGGGGCCGCGCTCGCCGGCGGCTTGATGGCGTCGCAGGGTGCAGCCGCCGCGCCGGCCGCCGCTGCGGCTGCTGCGGCTTCGGCGCAGATCGCGAGCCCGGCTCTGGCGCCGCCGCCTCCGCCTCAACCACAATCGCCGCCCGTTGCGTCGCAGAGCTCGGAGAAGACGGGCCCCCATCCGCTGATCAAAGCAAGCGAAGCCGCGCGCCTCGGACCGCCGCCGGCGCCGCCGCCTCCGCGCTCCGCTTCACCCGCGCGCGGGGTACCGGCCGTCGAAGCATCGGCGCAAGCACTCGGTGTTCCCGCACACCTTTTATCCGCGCAGGCCCCGACGCCGGACACCATTCAAACGCGCGCTCCCGAGGTGCCCCTGGCGGCCCCGGCCATCGCCGCACAGGCTGTGTTGCCCGCCGGGGGCTCGGCGGTGGCGCCGGCCGCTCCTCTTCCTCCGCCCGTCCCGCCACCCCCGATGAGCGCGCGCCAACGGCAGATCCCGCCGAGCCCGGCCTCCCGATCGGCGACGGCTCGCTCGGCTCGCTTGGTCGTCGTGGTCGAAGACGGGTCCGACGGAAAAGCCTTCGATTTGAAGGGCCCCGTCGTCGTGATCGGACGGTCGGACGGCGACGTCGTGCTCTTCGACGACCCGTACGTGTCGCCGCGACACGCCCGTTTGGTCGAGCGCGAGGGCCAGTGGGTGGTCCAGGACCTCCACTCGACCAACGGCGTTTACGTCCGCGTGAAGGGCAAGCGACCGCTTCAGAGTGGTGACTTGATTCTTCTGGGGTCTCAAGTGTTACAGTTTCAGCTCGTGAGCGACGAGGAGCGCCAGCTCGGCCCGGCAAACCAGCACGGGACACGGGTCTTCGGCAGTAAGCCGGTGACGCGGTTGGCTCGTCTCGATCAGCGGACCGTCGACGGCCTCGTCGGCGACATCCACTACGTCCACCGCGACGAGACGATCCTCGGCCGCGAAACGGGCGACATCGTCTTCACGTCGGATGCGTTCCTCTCCCGCCGCCACGCATCACTGCGGCGCGACCCCGCATCCGACCGTTTCTACCTCGAAGACCTCGACTCCTCGAACGGCACGTACGTCGCGATTTCACGCGAGACCGTCCTCGACACCGGGGACCGCGTCCGGATCGGACAGCATCTGTTTCGATTCGAGAGCGGATCATGAGCGAGCTCTCACAACCGAAGAAGCCGGTGGGGGACGAGGACACGCTCGTCGATTCGGCGCCCGTCGTCGCGAAAGCGGCGAGTGCCCGCGCGTCGGATGCCGACGCTGCGGATGGCCGCCCCTCGAAGAAGACCGCATCCGGCTCTGCTGCGAACGATCGGGCCACGAAGGACGGGGCGGCGAAGGACTTGGCAACGAAGGATTTGGACAAGACCGATCCCGACCACTCGGCGGCTGCGCCCGCGGCGGAAGCGAAGGCGAGCTCCGACGCGACCGAGCCGGCCCCGAAGGCTTCGGAAGAGTCGCCGAGCCCAGCCGAGACGAAGGACGAGTCCGCCGAGACGAAGGACGAGTCCGCCGCCGAGGCGAAAGCCGAGGAGCCGAAGACCGCCGGCCCGATCACCCTTCGCGTATTCGGTCGCACCGACGTCGGTCAGGTTCGCGAGCACAACGAGGACAACTTCGTCGTCGCCGACCTCACGAAGGCGAGCCGCGGCTTGATGGAGCACGATCGCACGCAGACGGTCGGCGATCGCGGGACGGTGCTCGGGGTCTGTGACGGGATGGGCGGCGCCGCGGCCGGTGAGGTCGCGAGCCAGCTCGCCGTCGATATCGTCTACCAGCGGATGCTGTCGGGTGACGCGCCGACCTCGCGAGACGATCTCGCGACGCGGCTCGTCTCGGCGATCGAGACCGCCGGCATGCGCATCTTCTCCGAAGCCAAGGCCGATCGCTCGCGCCGCGGCATGGGCACCACCGCGACGATCGCCGCGATGATCGACGACCACCTCTTCTTCGGCCAGGTCGGCGACAGCCGCGGTTACCTCCTGCGCGGCGATCGACTGGTCCAGGTGACCCGCGATCAATCCCTGGTGAACCAGCTCATCGAGGCCGGCCAGCTCACCGAGGAAGAGGCGGAGACCTTCGAGCACAACAACATCATCCTGCAGGCGCTCGGCACGGCCGACAGCGTCCAGGTCGACCTCACCTACGTGGACTTGCGCCGCGGGGACACGGTCCTCCTCTGCAGCGACGGTCTGTCGGGCATGGTGCGCAACGACGAAATCCGCGAGGTGCTGCGCACCTTCGACGACCCGCTCGAGGCCTGCCGTGAGCTCACCGATCGCGCAAACCTCGCCGGCGGCCATGACAACGTCACGGTGGTCGTCGCGAAGTTCGAGGGTGACGGCCTCAAAGAGGCCTCGTCCGACGACATCGCGGGCCTGAAGTACCGAAAGTACGAGCTGCCCGAGCTCGCCAGTCGCAACGGCGACACCGCCCCCGGTCAAAACATCCGCACCAGCATGCGGCCGGGAAAGCCGAACAGCCTGACCCCGGACATCGAGGTCGGGTACGACGAATACGACTCGGAATACCCGGACTCCGAGGGCTACCGCCCCGAAGATCCGGTCGAGCTGCCGCGCGAGCAGGCCCCTTCGTGGATCGTCACGATGATGATCGTGAGCGCGGTGACGTGCGTCGTGGTCGCCGGCTATTACCTGCTCCGGTGATGTGCTCGCGCTCCTCGTTCGACGCCTTCTCTGGCTGATCCCGACGCTTTTCGTCGTTTCGCTGCTGACGTTCCTTCTGTTTTCGTTCCTTCCCGAGCGACCGGAAGAGCACGCAGCGCACGCCGACCTCGACCCGGAGATCGAAGCGCAGCTCGAGCGCGAGCGCTTCGGCGATCTCCCACGCTTCGTGAACCTCGAGCCCGAGGACGTCGAGACGCGCGCCGCTCGCGCGGCGCGCCTCGTTGCGGAAGGTGGACCGGACGCCGTTCGCGGAGCGCGCGAGCTCGCGCGGCTCGGCGGCGCGGCCCTCCCCTACGTGATTCCGAGCCTCGACGGCTTCGATCCGACCCGCCGTGAGCGGGTCGCGCTCGCGCTTTTGCCCGTCGCGATTCGAATGGGCCTGCCGAACCGACAAGACGCATCCGTGCCGGATCGCGCCGCCGACTTCTGGGCGAGGTTCTGGGCCGATCGAAGCGTCGAGTTTCGACAAGCGACGGTGCGCACCGCGGTCGAGCGGCTCGCGCGCTACCAGACCCCTTCACGCGCCGCCGAGCTCGCGCAGCTCGACACGTTCGCGCTGCCCGCGCTGATGGAGCGCTTGCAACCGCCGCACGACGCGGCGTCGCTCGAGGTCGCTCGGACGCTGACCGACGCGCTCTGCCAGGCGACGGACCGCAGCGATCGGATCGAAGATCACGCAGACCTCGCCGAGGCGCGGCTCGTCGTCGCGCGATGGCGCCAGTATTGGCTCGTCCACGAGAGCGACTACGTCGCGTACGACGGCGCCGGGCGCGCCGCCGCGGCGCTCCGCGAGACGCGCTACGGCAAGTGGGCCGCGCAGGTGGTTCTGTCGCTGACGATCCGCGACGACGCGACGAGCCGAAGCCTCGAGCGCCTCCGTCGCGCGATCCCAATCACGCTGAGCCTCATCTTCGGGGGCATCGCGCTCGCGTACATCGTCGGCACGTCGCTCGGCGTCGCCTCGTCGGTCTCCGAGCGGCGATTGCCGAAGGTCATCCTGGGCTCCGCGGTCGTCACCCTTCACGCGTTGCCGTCCGCGACCGTCGCGGTCGTTTGTCTCTGGCTTGCGCCATCGTCGTCGAACATCGGCCTCGGCATCCTGGTGGTCGGGCTCGGCATGCTTGCCTCCCCTGCGCGCCACCAACGCGACGCGCTCTCGAGCGTGTTCGTGCGGGAGTTCGTCCGCGCATCGCGGGCGCGAGGCGCGAGCTTCCCTCGCGCATTCGTCGCACAGGGGCTCCGTCAATCGCTGCTCGCCACGATCTCCGTCGCGTCGGTCGAGCCCCCCGCTGCGCTCGGCGCGGCGTTCATGGTCGAGCAGGTCCTCGGGCTCCCTGGTCTCGGCCAGCTCACCGTGCTCGCGGTCGCCGAGCGTGACGTGACGTTCCTGATGGGCCTCGTGCTCGGGGCCGTGTTGATCGCGGCGCTGATGCTGCTCCTCTCGGACGTCGTCCAAGCGACCGTCGATCCGCGTCTGCGTGGCCGCCTCGGGAGCGCGGTCCGATGACCGACCATCGTCTCTCGACCCGCATCATGCGGAGCCGGCGCGCGGTGTTCGGCGTCGCCGTGCTGGGAACGCTCGCGCTCGTGGCGATCTTCGCCGACGTCTTCGCGCGCGAGGCTCCCATCGCACGCTCCTCGGCCCACGGGTTCGAGCTCTTGCCCGAGAATGCAGCGTCCCCACCGGACGCGGGCTTCGAGCTTCGCGCGCCGATTCGATACGGCCCGTCCACCATCGCGAGCACCCCGTTCACGAAACCATCGCTTTCGCATCCGCTCGGCACGGATCGCGACGGTCGCGACGTCCTCGCGCGCCTCGTGCACGGTGCAAGGATCGCGGTCGGCGCAGGCTTCGTCGTGGCCTTGCTGGGCGTGCTCGGCGGCGGCATCGCCGGTGCGTTCGCGAGCCAATACACGCGGCGCCTCGGCCCGACGTTGGAGCGCGTCGCGCAAGCCGTAGACGCATTCCCCGCGCTCATCGTCGTCGCGCTCTTTCGCGCGATGGAAGGAAGCTCAACGGTCTCGGTCGTGGTGGGCGCGACGATCGTGCAATGGGCGAGCGTCGCGCGCCTCGTACGCACCGAGCTGCACCGTCTCGGCGCCGAGGACTTCGTTCTCGCGGCGCGCGCCCTCGGTGCGACCAAAACGCGCATCCTCGTCCGTCACCTCTTGCCACACCTCGGCCCGAGCCTCGTGTCGTCGGCGGCCTTGGGCTTGTCGGCCGTCGTGATGCTCGAAGCCACACTGTCGTTTCTCGGCCTGGGCCCACCCGTGGGCGGCGCATCTTGGGGTGAGATGCTCGCGGAGGGTGCTCGTCACCCTGATCAAACGCCGCTGTTCGTGGTCCCTGCGGTCGCGCTCTCGCTGACGATCGGCGCCGCGTACCTTTTCGCCGAAGGGCTGCGCGAGGCGGTCGACCCCGTCACGTTGCGGGTTCGCGACTCGTCCTGAACGGGAGCAGCCGGCTCTGGGTCATGCCGAGGGGCTCGCCTTCCGTCAGGGCCTACATTAAACCTGCGCTCTATGCCGATCCCGTACGTCACGGAGCAGACCTTCGAGAAAGAGGTCGTGAGGAGCGAGCTCCCAGTTCTGGCGGAGTTTGCCGCAGACTGTCCACCGACGAGGATGGTCGCGCCCGAGGTGGAAGCCGTCGCGCGCGAGCTCGAAGGCAAGGTGAAGGTGGTGCGCATCGACATCGACAAGTCGAGGCGCCTCGCCCAATTGCTCAAGGTCCAGAACGTTCCGACGTTCGTCGTGTTCGTGAAGGGTCGACCGGTGACCGGTGAGCAAGGCGGCCTCCGGAAGAACGATCTGCTCGCGCTGCTCGATCCGTACCTCCCGCGCCCCGAAGGCGCGATCAAACCGGCCGAGCTCGCACAGCTCATTCAGCAAGGCCAGGTCGTCCCGATCGACACCCGCGATGCGGCGGCCTACGGGCGCGCCCACATCCCGACCGCCGTGAACTTCCCGCTCGAGGAGATCGAGACGCGCCTCGCCGAGCTCCACATGCTCGCGGGCGAGCCGGTTCTGTATTGCCGCTCCGGCGACAAGTCGCGCGAGCTCGCCGACAAGCTGACCGCAGGCGGTATGCCCGTCGGCTTCCTCGAAGGGGGTTTCCTCGCGTGGGAGGGCTCGCTGCTCCCCGTCGAGCGACCGGACTGAAGTTATGGCATCCATCGTCGATATCCTCGCGCAGCGCTTCGAGCGCGCGCTCGTCACCGTGTACGGCCCCGAGCTGAAGGGAGCCGATCCGATGCTCCGTCGCTCGGACCACGCGGACTTCCAGTCGAACGCGCCACTGTCGCTGAAGAAGCGAACCGGGGACAACCCGCGCGACGCGGCAGCGAAGATCATCGCGGCGCTCGACGTCGCGGATCTTTGCGAGCGCGTCGAGATGAGCGGCCCGGGGTTTCTCAACCTGCACCTCAAAGGCTCGTTCATCGCCGAGACGACGGCCGTACAAGCGAGCGACGAACGCCTCGGCATCGCCCTCGCCTCGACGCCCGAGACGGTGGTCGTCGACTACTCGTCGCCGAACATCGCGAAAGAGCTCCACGCCGGACACCTGCGAAGCACCATCATCGGTGACGCGCTCGCGCGCGTTCTCGAGCAGGTCGGCAACAAAGTCATTCGCCAGAATCATCTCGGCGATTGGGGTACGCCGTTCGGCATGCTCATCGAGCACTACCTCGATCTCGGCGAGCAAGTCGGCGACACCGCTATCGGCGATCTCAACGAGTTTTATCGAGCCGCACGCGCGAAGTTCGACACGGCCCCTGCGTTCGCGGAGCGAGCGCGCAAGCGTGTCGTCCTCCTCCAAGGTGGGGACGAGGCCACGCTCCAGTTTTGGAAACGCCTCGTCGACGAGTCGAAGCGCTCGTTCCGAGCCGTCTACGACAAGCTCGGCATCACGATGAAAGACTCGGACGCCGCCGGGGAGAGCTTCTTCAACCCGCGGCTCGAAGGCATCGTGAAAGAGCTGACGGACAAGGGCCTCGCCGTAGAGAGCGAAGGCGCGATCTGCGTCTTTCCGCCTGGTTTCAAAGGCAAAGAGGGCAACCCCGTCCCGCTCATCATCCGCAAGCAGGACGGCGGCTACGGCTACGCCACGACCGATCTCGCCGCGATCAAGTATCGCCTGCTCGAGCTCGGCGCGACCCGCATTCTCTACGTCGTCGGCGCCCCGCAGGCCCAGCACCTCACGATGATCTACAAGGCGGCGGAGATGGCTGGCTGGCTCAAGCCTCCCGCACGCGCCCAGCACGTCGCCTTCGGCTCCGTCCTCGGCGAAGACGGAAAAATGCTGAAGTCACGCGCCGGCGATTCGGTCACGCTCATGGAGCTGCTCGATGAGGGCGAGGAGCGCGCGCTCGCCGTGGTCCGCGAGAAGGCGAGCGAGCGAGCGTCCGCGGGTGAGGAAGCCGTCGCGGAAGGGGATTTGCAATCCGTCGCGCACGCAGTCGCGATCTCCGCCATCAAGTACGCGGACTTCAGCGCCGACCGCGTGAAGGACTACGTCTTTTCGTGGAGCCGGATGCTCGCGACCATCGGCAACACCGGCCCCTACCTGCAGTACGCGCACGCGCGTACAAGGTCGATCCTCCGCAAAGCGGAGGCTGCGGGTTACACCCCGGGCACGATCACGATCACCGCTCCCGAAGAAAAGGCGCTCGCGCTCGCCCTCGGATCGTTCGGCGCCGTCGTTCACGACGTCGCCGCGTCGCTCGAGCCGCACCGCATGTGCACGTACCTCTACGAGCTCGCGAGCACGTTCAGCTCCTTCTGGAACGCGTGCCCCGTCCTCAAAGCGGAGCCCGCGGAGCGCGCCTCGCGCCTCGCGCTCGTCGAGCTGACGGCGAAGGTGCTCGAGCGGGCCCTCGGCCTTCTCGGCATCGAGGCTCCCGCTCGAATGTAAGCGTTGGGTCAGGTCGCGGCCGCTTCGGCGGCCGCGACGAGGGCAGCGCGAATCACCTCGCGCAGCGGCACGTTCGCCTTGCGAGCGAGCGCCGCGCAGTCGTCGTACTCCGGCTTGATCTGCGGCGGCCCGAACGGCCCGCCGCTGATCTTTACTCGGACGTCGCCGAACGTCGTCGCGACCGTGACGATCTTTCGAGGCCGTTCGGTGCGCGTCGCGAGGAGGCGTCGCACGCCGAGCGTCGTGGTCTCTGCGAGCAGCGCCTTGGTGACCTCCGACTCTGCGCTCGCATCGCAAATGACGCTCAACACGAGGCCCGGACGTCCCTTCTTCATCGTGACCGGGCTCGTCCACGCATCGAGCGCGCCCTTCTCGAGAAGCTGCTCGATGGCATGTGCCGCGAGCTCGCCAGTCATGTCGTCGACGTTCGCTTCGAGGAGCACGTGCGACCCGGATCCGCCGGCGACGTCCGAGACGTGGGTCGAACCGAGCACCGCGCGCAGGAGGTTCGGCCGATCCGGAAGCTCGCGCTTGCCGGCGCCGTAGCCCACCCGGTCCGGCGCGATCGTGGGCCAGCGCACGAACGACTCCGCGATCGTAGCGACGATCGCCGCGCCCGTCGGCGTGACGAGCTCGACATCGAGATCGACCGAAACGGTCGGGACGCCCTTCAGGCAGTTGACGACGGCGGGCGGCGGGTTCGGCAACATCCCGTGCTCGGCGCGGATGAAGCCGCGTCCCATCGGCAGCGGCGAGCACACGACGCGCGCGCCGAGGTAGGTGAACGCAGCGGCTGCACCGACGATATCCACGATGGCATCGACGGCGCCGACCTCGTGGAAATGCACCTTCTCGACAGGCATCCGGTGCACGCGGGCCTCGGACTCGGCGAGCGTGCGGAAGATGCGCCGCGCGAGCTCCTTCGTTTTGTCCTCGAGCGGGCTCGACGACAGCATCGCGTCGATCTGCGCGAAGTCGCGGTAAGGCTGCTCGCTCTCCAGGTGCACGTCGAAGCTCGTCGCGACGATCGCGCTCCGGTGCGCGTGCCCGCGGTGCAGGTGGAAGCCTTCGATCGGAAGCGCGGCGATCGCGCGCTCCACGACGAGCAGCGGCACGCCGAGATCCAACAGCGCCGCGATCGTCATGTCCCCTGCGACACCACTGAAGGCGTCGAGGAACAAGACCTTGTCCCGCCCCTCGCCTTCCTTCAGGAGCGGCAGCACGGGTGCGTCTTCGTGAACGTGCGCGCCCTCGTGACCGAGCTCGCTCACCGGGCCATGAGCATGGCTCGCTGGCTGGACGACGCGAGAGAGCGCGTCGTCATGACGGTGAAAATCGGCCGATTTCGAGCCCTGGTGCGGATGCGCGTGGCCGTGGTCGTGCGGATGCTCGTGCGGATGTGCGTGGTCGTGCGGATGCTCGTGTTCGTGCGGCTCGTGCTCGTGCTCGTGTTCGTGCGGCTCGTGCTCGTGCTCATGCCCGTGCGGCTCGTGCTCGGCGTGATGGTGTTCGTGCGAGCCGTGGGCGTGCACGCGCCGCTCCGCAGGCGCAGGTCCTTGCGGGCGCTCGCGATCACGCGGCGCCTCGCGGCGCGCAAAGGTGCGCTCCGGTCGGCCCCTGCCGGGCCCGGCATCTCGATCGCGTCGCTCTCCTCCCTCGCGTGAGAACGAACGCGGCGGTCGCGCGCCGTCGGCGGGACCTCGACCTCGACCGCCGTCGCCGAAGCTCGAGCCACGATCCGAACGCGGAAAGCGCGGGCGCTCGCCTCCCGGCGGAGGACCTCGGCGCTCACCTCCCGGCGGAGGACCTCGGCGCTCGCCTCCCGGCGGAGGACCTCGGCGCTCGCCTCCCGGCGGAGGACCTCGCCGCTCACCTCCGCCACCCCAACCGCCGCGGCCTTCGTCGCCCGAGTCGCGTGACCAACGCGACGTCGACCACGGACGCCGCTCGTTTTCCTGCGGCGCGCGCTCGCGAGGGGGCCCCGACGTGTTCGGCCCACCGGGCCTCGTGCCTGCGCGAGGAGCGGGCGCAGGACGAGCGGGCTCGTCCTCGCGGCGTTTTCGTTTCACGACCTCGACGCCCGAGTCTTTCTTCGGCCTGGGGGCCATCTTCAAGCTCCTTTGGAGACCTTCTCGTAAGTAAGCAGAATGCGGTGCACGGCGAGCGCCGCGCCGAATCCGTTGTCGATGTTCACGACGGTGATGCCGCTCGCGCAGCTGGTCAGCATCGCGAAGAGCGGCGTGAAGCCGGAGAGCGCGGTCCCATATCCGATGGAGGTCGGCACGGCGACGACCGGCGACGACACGATGCCGCCGACGACGCTCGGCAGCGCGCCCTCCATCCCGGCGATGGCGATGACGGCGCTCGCCTTGCGAAGCTGCTCGACCCGGTGGAGCAGGCGATGGATCCCGGCGACGCCGACGTCGAAGAGACGATCGACGCGCAAACCGAGCGCCTCCAACGTCTCACAGGCCTCCTCGGCGACCGGCAAATCGCTCGTCCCACCGGTCACGACCGCGACCACGCCGGCTTTGTCCCGCGGCTCGACTGCCTTGCGCTCGATTCGCGCGACGCGGCCGAGCGCGCTGTACCTCGTGCCGGAGATCGCCTCCGAAAGCACCCCCGCTCGCGCTTCATCGATGCGCGTCACGAGGACGTTTTGGTCGGTTTCGAGCAGCGCACGCGCGATCGTCACGATCTGCGAAGCGGTCTTGCCTTCGCCGAAAATGACCTCAGGTGCCCCCTGTCGCAGCTCGCGGTGAGCGTCGACATTCGCAATCCCGAGATCGCGGAACGGCTGCACCCTCAATTTCTCGAGGGCTTGCTCCACGTCGATCGCGCCCGACGCCAGCGCCTCCAACAGCTCTCGAGTCGACATGGCGCGTGCGTTCTACCACAATGCCGGCGCTTGAAAGCTCGACGCTTCACTACGTTCGCCTGGATCTCGCTCGGCTACACGATGTTCGTCGTCGCCTGGGGCGCGCTCGTCCGCGCGACCGGTTCCGGTGCCGGCTGCGGGAGCCACTGGCCAACCTGCCAGGGTGAGGTCATCCCGCTCGCGCCCACGACCGCGACCATCATCGAGCTCACCCACCGCGTGACGAGCAGCTTGGCGCTGATCATCGTCATCGTGCAGCTCGTCGCGGCGCTCATCATCTTTCCGCGCGGTCACCTCGCGCGTCGAGCCTCCGGGTGGTCGGTCTTCTTCATGATCACCGAAGCGTTGATCGGCGCCGGCCTGGTCCTCTTCGAGAAGGTCGCGCACGACAAATCGATCGCTCGCGGCTGGTGGATGAGCGCGCACTTGCTCAACACGTTCACTTTGCTCGCGTGCCTCGGGCTCGCGGTCTTCGCGTCTTCTCGCGAGGGGACGCCCATGGCCAAGCCACGCGGTCGCTCGTGGCTCATGCTCGCTTCGGCTCTCGGCGCGGTGCTCGTCACGGGCGTCACGGGGGCCATCGCTGCGCTCGGCGACACGCTCTTCCCCGCGACCTCGCTCCGCGAAGGCCTCGTGATGGATCTCTCACCGCAAGCGCACGTGTTCCTTCAGCTGCGCGCGCTGCACCCGTTCGCCGCGGCGATCACCGCCGTGCACCTGCTCGTCGTGGCAAGCGCCTTCTCCCGGTCGGGCAAAGACGCACGCACGCGCGAAGCCGCACGCCGCGTGGGCATCCTCGTGGTGCTGCAGATCGCGGTCGGCGTCGCGAACCTCGCGCTCGCCGCGCCGACCGCCATGCAGCTCGTCCACTTGCTCGTCGCCGACGTCCTCTGGCTTGCGCTCGTCGCGCTCACGGCGAGTGTCGCGAGCGAGACGAGCACACTGACCGGCTCGGACAAATCAGCGAGCGCGGTTCCGCTACACGCGGCTCACCCCTGACGGGGTTCGGTCACCAGTCGAAGCCAATGCCCCCCAGGAAGTGGTACTGACCGCCCACGTCGCTGCGCCCATTGCGCTCGCCGATGTAAATCGGGAATCCGAGCGGCTCGCCGCCGACGTGAACGTTCTTGTGGAATTGGTATTTGATACCCACTTGAGGTTCGATGACGAAGTAATTGCCATTCGCCTCGAGCCAGTGTGAATACCCCGCGTTGACCTTCGGATAGATGAAGAGCCCCTTCACCGGGAGCTCGATATCGTATTGGAACGTCAGCGGGATATTGATGACGGTGAAGCTGTCACCGACCTGAAACTGCGGAATGATGCCGAGGTACGCGTGGTAGCCGCGATCGAGCGCGACCGCGATCTCCGGCGAGATGACCGCCTGCGCCCGGCGGTAGAACCGGCGCCCGGCGCCGTCGAAGCTATCCCCCAGGTTCGCTGCTACGCCGAGGCGGATGTTCGCCATCCACCGGCCGGCCTTGTCCTTACCCTCTGCCCGCGCCTCGCGCGGAAATGCCAAGAGCAGAAGCGTGAACGCCACGAGGAATAAACTTCCGATTTTCGTTCGCCTCATGCCGCGGAGGCTACACAAATTGGACACACGCGCGCTACTTCCGAGCACGGCTCGATCGCACGCCGATCCACCGAGCATCGCACGCGGTATGACCTTCGCGCACCGCTGCCTTACAGCTCTTGCAACAACAAGAACACACACGCGAGAAGGTCGACGATCACCACGAAGAGCTTGAGGCGCTGCGCCCATTTGATCGCGTAGGCGACGGCGATTCGCGCACCGACGACGGAGCCTGCCGTCATCGCTGCCGCGGCGATCCAGTGCACCTGACCGCGCGCGATGAACACCGTCGCGGCCACGACGGAGAACGTCGCGACGACGACGACCTTGAGCGCATTCGCGCGGATGAGGTCCAAACCTCCGACCGTCGCGAGCGCATGCAGAAGGATCAGCCCCACACCTGCTTGTAAAAATCCGCCGTAGGCACCCGCGAAGAACGACCACGCGACGACACGCGGGGCGCGACAGATGGCGACCACCCCTGCGTCGTCGATTTCGTGAGCGTCCTTCGCGACCTTCGGCGCTCGAAGGCCCAAGAGCCCGACGAAGAACAACACCACGATGAGGAGCAGCCGCATCGGCTTCTCCGGAACGAACGACGCGCCGATCGAGCCTGCGAGCGCACCGATCGAGGCCGGCGCCGCCGTCCACGCGATCGCAGCCATCGGCAGCTTCCGCTCTTTGGAGAAGCCCAGCGTCGCAGCGATCGATTGCGCCATGACCGGGACGCGATTCGTTCCGTTCGCGAGCGTGGCCGGCAGCCCGAGGACCATCAGCGCGCGTAGCGAGAGAAGCGACCCCGCGCCCGCGACCGTATTGACGAACCCCGCCGCTGCGCCGACCAAGGCGAGGATCGCGAGCTCCACGGTGCCGAGAGCGTGCATCGCGGTCACGCTCGTACTACCCATCCGGGCGATGGGGCAAAGCGTTTTTCAGAAGGATCTCTTCAAAGGCAAGGTCGCGTTCGTGACGGGCGGCGGCTCGGGCATTTGCCTGGGCATCACGCGCCACCTGATGCAACACGGAGCTGACACGGCGATCCTCGGGCGCAAGACGGAGAGGCTCGTGCAAGCAGCCTCGGATCTCGAGGCGTCGACCGGCAACAAGTGCGCGGCGATCACCTGTGACGTGCGCGATCCGAAGGCCGTCGAAACCGCGATCGCGGCGACGCTCGAACGCTTCGGGCGCATCGATTTCGTGGTGAACGGCGCCGCTGGCAACTTCCTCGCGCCGGCCGCGCAGCTCTCTTACAACGGGTTTCGCACGGTGATGGACATCGACGCCAATGGCACGTTCAACGTCTGCCGTGCGGCGTTCGATGCGTACCTGCGCGACCACGGCGGCGTCATCCTCAACATCTCCGCGACGCTCCATTACGGCGCGACACCGATGCAGATTCACGCCTCGGCGGCGAAGGCGGCGATCGACTCGATGACCCGCACGCTCGCAGTCGAATGGGCCGGCCTCGGCATTCGCATCAATGGCATCGCACCGGGCCCCATCGACGACACCGAAGGCATGTCGCGTCTCGCGCCGGGCGATTTGAAGGACCGAATGATCGCATCCATCCCGATCAAGCGCTTCGGGACCATCGACGAGATCGCGAACCTCGCAGTTTTCCTCTGCTCGGATGCGGCGAGCCTCATCCACGGCGCCACGATCGTCGCCGACGGCGGAGCGTGGATGGGAATGACCAAGAGCCTCGCAGGCTGAATCGCCGAGCCTGACTCGGCGAGGCTGCCCCACGAACGCGCGAAGGCGCTCGTGGGTTTCGTTTTCGTGCTTTTCCTATCCGCACTATCGTGCGTCAGCTATCACTTCAGGTGCACTATAGTGCCGATACGATAGTTGAAAGAATGAATCGCAGGCCCTTACGCACACGTTCGGGCAGCACGTTCTGATCCTCGAGCTCGCTCAGAGGAAGACCACCGCCCAGACGACCATGCTCCCGATCCCGAGGACGATATACAGCGCCCCAATGAGCGCGTTGATCCGTCCTCGCTCGGCATTCGCTTCGAGCTGCTCGTCGAGCACGTTCGTCACGCGGGTGGGTCGAATCGTGATGCGCGCCTCGCGCTTCGCGTCGCGAAAGCCACCGCGCCCGTGCAGCTGCTCTACGCGGACGACCTGGCCGGCGATCTCCACCTGATCGCCGGCGCACAACATCACCTCGCGGTAAACGAAGCTCACCTCTTCGTTTTGGATGCGGGTCTCGAGGAAGGTGCCGGTCGGGTTCAATTGAGCCTCGACCACCTCGGGCGGCCAGCCGGTCCACGTCAGCGCGTGGCTTCGCGACGAATAGAGCGAGACGGATTCATCGACGTCGGCCGACGCGAGCCCCGACCCGTCGCGGACCTCGAACGGAACGGAAAGCACCTGTCCCCACACGCGCGATTCGTGACCGATGTTGCTCGTCTTGCGCGCGACGAAGGTGTGCACCAGCGCGACCTCCGTACCGCTCGACGGCGCCGTGATGGAGCTCGACGCGACGATGGTTCCGCGTACGCGGACCACCTCGTTCACCGGAGCGTTCACGATGTCGACGAGCCGCTCGGTCGGCGCTTGCAACAACGCATCTCGTTGTGCGCGCCGACCGAGAACGATGAGCGCCAGCCCGCACCCGAACGCGAGGAAACCGCCGACGAACGGAATGGCGGACAACACGAACCCGGCCACAACGACCTGCACGCGCCCCGCGGCCGGGCCACCCTTCGGTGTCATCGCTACGTCAGGCGCTGATGCCCTGCTTGCGGATGATGTTGCCCATCACGATGTCGCCGCCGCTCGTCCCGACGAACAGGTTCGAGTGCGCGACGACACACGCGGTCGGCTCGCCACGGCAACCGAGCGGCGTCTCGCTTCTCGGCTCCATGCGGCCGTCACCGTGCTCGATCGCCTCCGAATCGTAGAGGACCACGCGCCCGTCCTTCGTGACCACGAGCAGGCTCGTCTCGCACACCGCGAGATCCGTCATCGGCACGTCGAGATAAAACATCTTCGTATCGAGGCGGTTGCCCGCGCGGCGGATCAAGCAAACCGCGCTGTTGTTTCGTTGGTAGAGGGCGGAGAGGAACCGCCCGCCCCGCAGCCGATCGAGCTCTTTGCAGCCGGCCGGAAGCGCGGTCTTCGTCACGGAGCCCTGCTCCGGCGTGCCGCCCGGGTGAATGCGGAACTCCCCCTCGCCGGCCTCGACGATTGCGTAACACTCGTTTTCGCCGATATCGACGGCGCGGTGGTCACCGCGAAGCTGGAACGTGCGCGACGCGACCTCGTTCTTGCCCGGCGTCAGCTGCTCGCACGCGTTATCCCATTTCAACGCGAGCGCGGCGTCACCCTGCGGTCCCACGACCATGCGCGTATCGCGCGTCAGCGGATCGATGCGCGCCTTATGCTGGATATCGAGCAGCTGCCAAACGTCCGTGTCCGTACGAACGACCGCCATGTCGCGCGACAAGAGAGCGATGTCGCGCGCTTCGTCGAGTTGTACGTTGAAGTGTTTTGCGGGGCTGCCCGTGTATGCCACCGTTGCGACCTGCACGGGGTTGGTCGACACCATGGCGACGGTCCCGAGCTTCTTGTGGAACGAGGCACCCTGAATGGATCCCTCGACCGAGGCGACCCGACGAGGCTGGCTAACTGTCTTGAAGGGCATGTGGCGGAGGCTACACGGCGAGGCATCCTCCGAACACAGTCCTTTTCGTTCGACCGAACCACCCCTATGAAGGCCCAGCCGTGACAGCCGCACCCCCGTCGCTCGAAAACAGGCCCTCGAAGTCCAACGACGCCACCCTCTACGGGGCCGCCCTCGCGATCTCCGCGGTCGCGCTCGCCCCCCTCGTGTACGTCCTCGTCGTTCGCGACGGGTCCGGTGCGTCGGCGAGCAACCTCGCCTTCATGCCCGCGGTGAACGCCTCGCTGAACGGGATCGCCGCGGCCTGCCAGGTCGCCGGCTACTTCGCGATTCGCGCCAAGAGGCAGGAGCTGCACAAGCGATTGATGCTCGGCGCCGTGGGGGCCTCGGCGGCCTTCTTCGTCTGTTATCTCGTCTATCACTATGTCCACGGCGACACGCGCTACCCGGGCACCGGCGCGCTGAGGACGGTGTACCTCGCCATCCTCGCGAGCCACGTCGTGCTCAGCATCGTGCTCGTGCCGCTGTTGCTCGTGACCTTGTACCGCGCATGGGCGGGCACGTTCGCCCGCCATCGAAAGCTCGCGCGCGTCGTCCTGCCGATATGGCTCTACGTGTCGATCACCGGCATCGTCGTGTTCTGGATGCTCAAGACGGCAGCGGCCTAATCTCATCAGTCGAACAACGAGCGGACGAGCGGCTCTCGCAAATCACCCTCCGGCGCGAGATAGCTCGCGAGCAGGGTGCGGGTCGGTGGATGGCCGGGCATGGTGACGTCCATCCGCTTTTGCCCCTCGTTATCGATATACACGGAGCGCAGGCCCTCCGGCTTTCCTCGATGGTAGAGGTTGTCGCCCTTCTTTACGCCCCTGTCGCCGAGGAAGCCGAACCACCCCGGTAGACCGCGATACACACGCTGGTATTCGGACTTGTCGATGAGCTTCGCCTGGTACGCACGGCCCAGATCCGTCCGAATGCCTTTGATGAACGCGTCGCGCGCGAAACCCCTCAGAAACTGCAATGCCGAATAGGCGTTCTCCGCGCCGAGGACGGCCGAGACCACCTCCGTTTCGAGCTTCTTCGAGTATTCACGGCCTTTGACGGCGCGCTGGAGCGCGTCCGCCGTCGCCTGGTCGACGCGAATCTCCAGCGCCGCCACGTCGACGTCGAAGATCGTCTTCTCGAGCTTCACGTGGAGACGTGCGTATCGGCCACGCCCCAATCCGTCCATGTCGACCGGTGGAGCAGCGTGCGCGAGCCGGGGGAGCGCCACCACGACACTGCCTACCCCGAGCACATGCAAAACCGTTCTTCGGTGCATGCTTGCCGAGAGTGCAACCGGTGTGCCGATACGAAATGCCACGCGACACCTGCACCGACGGTGCAGCGCGGCTTTTCGCCTCGGTGCTTTTGACACCAAACTACGATTCTTGGTCCACGGAGCACTCGGCGCAGAGGAGCCCGAGCGAGCTGTGATTCAGCCGGCTATTGGGCTGGACGACACCACAGCGAACGCAATAACTCGAACCTTCGCCGCCCGGAACGCTCGAGACCTCGTCGGCTTGCGCCTGCCCGCCCCGGTAAGGGTGGCCGCCTTGCGGCTGGACAGGCTCCGGCGTGGGCGCATCGAGCGCCGCGAGCGACGCGGTCAGATCGGCTTGCGATTGAGGACCGAGCGCGCCGTATCGAACGAGCCCCTGAAACAGCACGTCGACCATCACGCTCAGGCGCTTCACCTGCTTGTCGAGCATCTCGAGACGAAAGTGGGTCTCGAGCTCCGCGTCGCCGCTTCGTTCGGATCGCGCCCGAAGATCCGCGACCTCGACGCGGAGCGCCTGCACTTCTTGACCAGTCTCTCCTACCGCCGTGAGGATGCGTTGATCCGCGCTCTGTAGCCAATCGGGGGTCGACATATCGCGCAGCGTACAGCGCAATTCGGTCGCCGGGTCTCAGGGCGCGCCGCGATAAACCTGCCACCGGGGCTCGGCGTCGAAGCCGAGAACCTCGACCCAGAAGTAATACCCATCCCGCGGCTGGGCATCGCCGACGATCACCAGATCCTGCCGGTGGTCGCCGTCGACATCGACGAGCCGCCACCGGTCCGCCCCGATCGAGACGTCGTCGCTGTAGCCCGGCTCACCGGAGGGAGCAGCGAACCCGGCGAGGTGCTGGCCGCCCAACGGCATCGCCCACGGCGTCGGATCGGCCGCGAAACCGCCGTCACCGCCGAGGTAAACCCACCATTTCGGCTCAGCGTCGAATCCGAAGATCTGGACCCAGAAATAGTATCCCTCACGCGGTGTCGCCTCGCCCGTCACGACGAGATCCGGGCGCCCGTCGGTATTCAGGTCGAGCACGCTCCATCGGTCGTCCCCCATCGACACGTCGTCGCTGTAGCCGGGCTCCCCGCCCAAATCGTTGAAACCGGCGAGGTGCGCGCCGCCCGCAGGGACGGACCACGCCGTCGGCTCGGAATCGAAGCCTCCGCCGTTGTTCCGATAGACATGCCAGTATGGCGTCTCGTCGTCGTACCCGGGGACTTCGTTCCAAAAGTAATAACCGTCACGAGGCGTGGCCGTCGCGGTGACGACGATGTCAGGCATCTGATCAGCGTCCATATCGAGCAGGCGCCAGCGCTCGTCTCCGTAGGCCACGTCATCGGAGTAACCGGGCTCACCGGAGAGGTCGTTGAAGCCTGCGAGGTGGGCACCACCCTCCGGCACGTTCCACGCAATGGGCTCCGCATCGAAGCCTGCACCGTTGTTCTTGTAGACCTGCCACTGGGGCGCACCGTCGTCGTAGCCGGGCACCTCGTCCCAAAAGTAATACCCGTCTCGCGGAACGGCCGTCGCCGTCACGACGAGGTCGGGCAATGCGTCGCCGTCGATGTCGAGTGTCCGCCACCGATGAGCGCCGTATTCGACGTCGTCGGAGACGCCCGGTTCGCCGGACAAATCGTTGAAGCCGGCGAGATAACGGCCCCCCTCAGGGACCGACCATTCGACCGGCTCGGCGTCGAAGCCGGCACCGTTGTTCTTGTAGACGAGCCATTTCGGTGCCCCGTCGTATCCGGGTACCTCGTCCCAAAAGTAGTATCCATCTCGCGCGACGGCGGTCGCGGTCACCACGAGATCGGGCAACCCATCGCCGTCGATATCGAGTGTCCGCCAGCGCTGGGCACCATATTCGACATCGTCGGAGACGCCTGGCTCGCCCGCGAGATCGTTGAAGCCTGCGAGATAGGTGCCCCCGACGGGCACGGGCCATTCGGTCGGATCCGCCGCGAAGCCGGCGCCGTCGTTTTGATAGACGAGCCATTTCGGAGCATCGCTTTCGTATCCGGGGACTTCGTTCCAGAAGTAATAGCCGTCGCGCGGGCCGGCCGTCGCAGTGACGACCAAATCCTGCGCTCCGTCGCCGTCGAGATCGATCATCCGCCACCGCTGCGCGCCGAACGCGACGTCGTCGGAGACGCCGGGCTCACGCGAGAGATCGTTGAAGCCCGCGAGGTGGCGACCGCCCTCGGGCACCTGGAAGCTCGTCGGCTCGGCCTCGAAGTGCGTCGTCGGCTCGGGCGGAAGCTCGGCCTGGCCGCCTTCCCCGCCCCCGCCTTGGTTTCCGTCTTCCCCGCCCTGACCGTCTCCGCCCTCACCATCGGCCGGGGACGATTCCTCACAAGCGACGAGCGCCGTGAGGAGCGGGATCAAGGCGAAGAGCCGACGGGCACCGAACCGAAGCATGGAGACCTCCCAAACAAGAACCCGAGGCGCGTTTACGGCACTCGGTGACACTTTCTTCCCCGCGCGAAACAGCGGGCCGCGCGTTGAACGTGGCCGTGCACCTCCGCAACGAAGGCACATATGAACACTCGTCTGGTTTTCTTGGTCGCCGCGTTCGCCGTTCACTGCGGCGACAGCGATCAGCCCACGGGCGGCTCGGGTGGCTCGGGCGCCGGGGATATCGGCGGCGCCGGCGGAGACGGAGCCTCGAGCTCCATCGGCGGCGCGGGCGGCGAGAATACGGGCGCGGGGAACATCGGCGGCCAGAACATCGGCGGTCAGAACACGGGCGGCACAGGCGGCGCAGGCCCGCAGGCGTGCGAGCCGACGCCGGGCGACTCCCACGTCGAGCTGTCGTGCAGCGACATGATCCTCGCAGTCCTGCAGGGCGATTCCCCCATTCTGCGCGTCACCGGAAAAGTCGCTGTCGAGACGGGGGTGTGCGCCACCGCACAACAAGTCGAGCTGCTCGATTCCTCCGATATGGTCGTGCAGACCCTCGATGCATCCGGCGTCGTCGAAGGCAATTTGTTCTCGGACTGGGCAGCCGAGGGCCCCGCCGAATCCGAGGTTTCCGACCGATGTGCGGATCTATCCGGTCGCATCGAACCTTACGAAGTCGTCGTTCATGGCCTCATCGACGGCGGCACGTTCGAGGCGCGGTGTGGCGGCGCATCGTATTGGCCACCGAAGGTCGTCCTCACGTGCCACGAGGGAATCACCGCGGCACCTATCGGGGTATCGGCGTTCGTCGATGGCACCGGACCGGGTACCATCACGCAGCTCACGGCTCGATTGGAGGCCGACGCGGGCCTGACCTCGGCTGGCGATTTCCTGCAAATCGTGCCGTTTTCGTGGGGCATGCCGCCTGGGCAACCGCTCGCCACGCCGGGCTGGGCCGCCAACGTCATGCCCGTCGGGGAGCCGGACCCCTATATCGCGCTGGACTACTTCTTCCCGGGCGACCCGCTCGGCACCGACGTCTGCCCGCTGTCGAATTCGAATCCCATGCCGGGTGATCCGTTGCCACCGGTATTCATCGCGCGCGGCACCGGAGATTCCGCGGGCGGTCCGGTCGAGACGGAGATCTATTTCAGTTTGTGTACGCGGGTCGAGATTTGACCGGAGGTGGTGACCCCCGCCGAGCTATACATCGTCGCTCTCGTGGCAATTCCCCGCACTATCGGCGCGTTGCTCGTCGTCCTCGCGACGCCGTCATGTTTTCCGAGCTTCGACCTCGACGACGCAGGCGCGGGCGGGACGGGCGGATCCGTCGTCACTGCGTCGGGTGGCGGCGGCTCGACCTCGGAGGGCACGTCGACCACCGTCGGGGGCGGAGGAACCGGCGGCGAAGGCGGCAGCGGCGGTGGTGGCATTACGTGCACGCCCGGCGTGCAGCCTTGGCGTGTCATCGTGGGAGAGGTGTCCGATACCGTCCCTGTCGCGTCGACCGACAATCACATCCAGTCCATCGTCATGAGCGGCGGGACCGCATTCGTCGGCGGATATACGGAGAAGGCCATTGCCTCGGCGAGCTTGGACGACCACTCGTTCTTCATTGCAGAGCTCGACTATCTCGAAGGGCAGCCGACGCCCGTTTATCGTTCCAGCTCGATATCCACGGGCAGCGGCCCATCCATTGTGCTGTCGAAAGCGGACACCGACACGGGCCTTTGGGTCGCGCTGGGCGCGGACGAATCCGTCTACTTCTACGAGCTCAATCAAAACACGGTCGACCTCGGCACCTCGCCGACGCTCACGTGCACCGGCGCCTCGAGACCGAGCATCGCCGCATCGGATTCGACGGGCTACCTCGCGATACAGGTCGGGGACGTGCAGGCGAGCTGTGACACGGACGTGCCCTGCGTCATCCAGCCGAACGGCTCGCGATCCACATTCATGATTCCGCTACCGATCGCGGACGACAATGGCTGCGAAAACGGAATCTCGTACGCGATTGACGAGCAATACGCGAGTATCAATGCCATTGCGCTGGACGCGGCCGGACTCCACGCGACGAGCATCGGAGGTGCCACCGGGAACGTGCATCAGCAAATCCGCTACGAGGGCTCCGACTGGACGGTGCCCGTCGCCGTCGGCGGCACCAACTCGTCGCTGCCGACCTTCGTCACCCCGCTCGTCACGACGAGCGATTCGTACGTTGCAGGGACGACGATGGTCGGGGCCCATCCCGATACCTTCGTGAAGCGGTGGGACGGCGCGATCGTTTACGAGAACACGGCAAATCCGCCCGCGACGGCGCTCATGCGGGCGGCCGCGACCAGCCAGGACACCTTTCTTCTCGGCGGGATGCAGAACGAAACGCCGCCCTCCGCATGGGTCATGCGCGTCGGCAGGCTCGACACGTTCAACTATTCGAGCTTCGACGTGAGCGCGGTGGTGACGGCGGTCGCGATGGATGAATGTGGTAACGGCGTCATCGCAGGCGTCTATCACGGGACGGATCTCGAGCTCGGCCCGCTCACCACACCTGGCTCGACCGCCGGCCCCACGGCTTTCATTCAGTTCATCCCGTTCGACGCGCAATGAATCGTGCGGAGTAGACGTCCGACCACCGTCGTTTTGCGCAAGATAGGCTGGTCGGTCACTCAACTGTGACCATTAGCCACAGCACGTTTGCTTGCAGGCACGGGCGAAATCCATAACGGTCTTCTCATGGTTGTTGCCCGACCCGACATCGCTCAGCAAAACGCGCAGAACGGCCTCACGCGTGGCTCCACACGCCGAAAGGTTCTCGTCGTCGACTCGGACGCTCTGTTGCTGCGCGTTCTCGAGCACGGTCTCGCGAATCTGGGCTTCGACGTGATTGCTGCGGGCTCGGCCTCGACCGCACTTTGGCTGGTGCAAGCGTCTTCGCTCCAGCTCGGCGTCATGGTGACCGACTCGTACATGCCGCGCATGTCCGGCCTCGACCTCGCGTCGGCCGTTCGCCAGATCGATCCGAGCATCCGCATCATCCTCCACTCGAGCCTTCCCTCCGACGCGGACGCCGACGTCGACGCGGTCGTGCACAAGCCCGCGCGTCTGTCCGCGCTGGCGAGCTCCATCACGACGCTGCTGCGCACCGGCAACACCGACAAGAAGCAGAGCCTTCATTGACGAGCGCCGCGCGCGTCGAGCTCTTCGCGACAAAGACATAAAACGGCGCCCCTCGGCCTTCGCCGAAGGGCGCCACCCAGCCCCGACAGGAACCACCTCGTGGCCTATCGACGCTGCTCGGGGGGCTGCTTGTTGGTCGGCTGCTGCGGCGTGCTCGGCTGCGGCGTGGTCGGCGTCGATTCCATCGTGCCCTCCGCGCGCAGCTTGAGGTCGACGCGGCGGTCGTATGCCCAGCTCGACTCGTCGGTACCAGTCGCGTCCTTCTCACCCCGGGACTCGGTGCTCACGGCGCCGTTCGTCAGGCCTTGCGTACCAAGGTACTCCTGGACGGAATTCGCGCGGCGTTGGCCGAGGCCCATGTTGTATTCGTCGGTACCACGGGGATCCGCATTGCCGACGATGTTCAAGGCTCGTCCCTTGAGCGGGCCGCTGGTGAAGCACACGGCGACGAGGTCGAGCGTGGCCTGATCGGGCGACCGGACATTGGACTTGTCGAACTCGAAGAATGCCTTCTTCTGATCGATCTTGCAGGCTTCGAGAATCGCCGGGTCGATGCGGATCGCCGTCGGCGGCTCCGGCGCCGGTGCCGGCGCAGGCTTCGGCGCAGGGGCCGGACCGGCGGCGGGACGCGGCGTCATCACGCGGCGAGCGACAGTCCTTTCTTTGCCGTCGCGCTTGCCTCCCATATCGAATCTACCGCCGAGGCCCGCAAAGAGGAACGTGCTCGGCCGAATGTCGTCGATGACGTTGTCGTCATCCGCGTCGCCGGGCCCGTCTTCGAATAGAAACATGTTGAGGTCCGCACCGACTTGCGGTCCCAGCGCGACGCTGTCCGTTGCACGGAAGTCGACGCCGAACGTCGCACGCGCGAGAGACAGACCGTGGAGGAACGTGTTCGGGGCCCCCTCGGGCACGATCCACATCATGCGATAACCCGATCCGAACGAAAGGAGCGGATCGACGCGCTCATAAGGCATCATGTGAACCGTCGCTTGAACGCCGGTCGAGACGCCGCGGACATCCGTCGTGCTGCTATTGAGGTCGTCGCCGGTCGTGGACTCGTGATACTGCCCGACACCCTCGACGCTCACGTACGGCGAGATACGCCAACCGAGGGCGAGGCCGACCGCGCCGCCGGCATCCACCAAGTGGTGAATGTCGTTGCCCGCATTGATCTCACCGAACGGCTGCGTATATCCACCGTTGACGCCGAGCTCGAACGAGTTCTTGGGCGCACGGACGGTGGCTTCCTCCACGACGTCGTACGTGACGGTCTCTTGCATCTCCTGAGCGTGAGCGACTGCGGTCACCGACCCCAAGAGCACGACGACCGTCCCGATACCGAACAGCGCAGGAAATGGCCCCCGCGCACCAGCAGAGAACTTTCGCATTTCGACACCACCTTCGCGTTGTCTCGTTGTTTCGAGACGCGGTGAAGCAGAGCAGTCGATATGCCACCCCGTTAGACGCTGAGTTTCTTTGAAAGTCGGCTGCGCAGGCCCGGGACAAATACTGACATTGAGGCACACCCGACCATTGAACCGATCGGTCGGGTGGGCCTCCTTGCGGCAGTTTCAATGCGCGAGCGACGCGACGGGGACGTCCTCTTCGGGAGGAACGACGTCGATCTCGATCACGCGATAAGCAGGACGCTCGGGAGCGAGCCTCCGCGTCAAAGGCCAAGCGACGTTGTAAACGGGCGTACCGCGCGCGTGCGTCTTGCCTTCGGGCGTACCCCGGTGGGCATGCCCGTGGAACACGGCGGCGACGGCATTGCGCGCGAGCGGCTCCTCCAACCGGCTACAGCCCAAGAAGGCATGAATCTCCTCCGGCTCGCCGATCACCGTCGCACGGACGGGCGAATAATGCATGAGGACGACGCGCGTCGGAACCATATGCAGGCGCGCGAGCGCGGTCTCGAGCTTGAGCTCCTCGTCGATCGCCTCCTGAACGAAGCGTTTCAATACGGGCTCGCCCCAATGGCCCAGCGTGCCGCGCCCGAAGCCGCCGCAGAAGCCTTTGATCCCCGCAAAACCGACGTCCCTGTGCATGAACGTCCCGCCGTCGAGAATGCGAACGCCCGCGTCGGCGAGAATGCTCGTCACTTCCTCGGCTTTGTCGGACTCGAAGTCGTGATTGCCCAATACGCCGAGGATCGGAATCCGTATGCCGGCGACCTCACGCGCGAGAATCTTCGCCTCTTCGAGCGTCCCATAGTCGGTGAGATCGCCGCATAACAACAAAACGTCGGCAGCCTCGCTCACACCGGCGAGCGCTCGAGCGATCACGCCGCTCGATTCTTTGCCGCAATGTAAATCACCGATCGCCGCAATTCGTAGTCGCTCGACCATTGGAACCCGTCTACTCGCTGATCCGTTACCATGCAAACACACTGCCTCCGCGATGCCGCACCGCATGATGAGCACCGGCGCCTTTCTGATCACGCCTGCGGCATGTGACCGCACGCTGGCTCCCTTTTTGCGAGCGATCCTTCACGGCCTGAAATCCTCACTCTTCCATGAGCCGCGGGAAAACAGCCCACCGTCATTCAACAGAGGGTACCGTGACCAATTGCCCCATCGTGATCCCCGTCGACGCGAAATTGATGCGGATCGAAGAGGACGCGCGGACGTTCTACACGAGCGTTTTGCGGCGCCTGCACGCCGAGCGCGTGCCTTTCCTCCTGGGCGGTGCGTTCGCGCTATCGCATTACAGCGGCGTGGCGCGCGACACGAAGGACCTCGATCTATTCATCCGCCCCTGCGACTGGGACCGTGTGGCAAAACAGCTCGGCCGCGCAGGGTACGAGATCGAGCTGACCTTCTCTCATTGGCTCGGTAAAGCGAGAAGCGGCCCCCATTTCATCGATCTCATTTTCAACTCGGGTAACGGCCTGACGCCGATCGACGAAGAGTGGTTCTTCTATGCGCAGGAGGCGAGCGTCCTCGGAATGCAGGTGAAGCTCGTCCCGCCGGAGGAGTGCATCTGGTCGAAGTGTTTCGTCATGGAGCGCGAGCGCTTCGACGGCGCCGACGTCGCGCACCTCTTGCGATCGTGCGCGGCCACGCTCGACTGGCGCAGGCTCATCGACCGGTTCGGCGACAAATGGAGAATCCTCGCCGCCCACGTCATTCTCTTCGAGTTCATCTATCCCGGCGAGCGCGACAAGATCCCGGCGTGGGTGTGGCAGGAGCTGCTCGGGCGCCTGACGTCCGAAATGGACATTCCGCCGTCACCCGACCAGCGCTGTCAGGGGACGCTCGTCTCGCGGGCGCAATACCTCGTCGACATCGAGCGCTGGGGCTACAAGGATGCGCGCCTCGTCGAAGAAGGCGGAGGAATGACGCCCAGTCAGATCGACGTCTGGACGAAAGCCATCAACAAGGTCGGCTGAGCCGCGGTTGGGGGCCTACCAATCCACGGGGCGGTAATCTTTGAAAAAGAGACCCCAGGGGTGCTCCCCGGCGATGAGACCCGCGAACAGCGGGTCCAGCACCCGCGCCGCCCCATCGACCGAATCGAGCGGCGCGTGAAAGTCGTAATCACGCTGCTTGCGGACGGCGTGGTGCAGAGGGTCCTCGTCGGTGACCCAACCGGTGTCCACGCTGTTCATGTAGATGCCGTCTCGTTGATAGTCCGCGGCGGACGTCCGCGTCATCATGTTGAGAGCGGCCTTCGCCATGTTCGTGTGCGGGTGGTTGATCGTCTTCTTCTTGCGTGAAAACGACGCCTCCATCGCCGACACGTGGATGACGTGTTTCGGCCCCGGTGTCTTCTGCATCAGGGGCTTCAATCGGCTGGCGAGAAGGAACGGGGCGATCGCATTGACGAGGTGAACCTCGAGCAGCTCCGGCGTCGGGACATCCGCCAAGCCCAGGCGCCAGCTGTTGACGGGGCGCAGATCGACCTGCTGCGCGTCGCCGTCGAATTGCCCCTCCGGGAAAAGCGCAGGGTCCTCCGCGATCTCCCCGGCCCACGGAACGAGGGCCGATTCGGCGCTCGTGAAGCGGTGCAACGCCTCTTCTGCGATTTCGATCGTGCGGTTGGCGTCGGGCGCCGCGAGCGCCGCCTCGGGCGAACCGGTGACTGCGCCGAGGAGAAGCCGCGTCTCGCGAGGAAGCTCGGCCAAGGGCAGCCGTTCCGCTGCGATGAGATGGTCGTAAAAAGCGGGAGGCCTGCGGACCGTCTGTGCCGCGTTGTTGATCAACACGTCGAGGCGATCGAGCCGCGCGAGCAAGCTCGCCGCGAAGCGCTCGACGCTCGGTGTGTGCCGTAGATCGAGGCCGTGAATCTCGAGGCGCGACTGCCACGTTTCTGCGTCGTCCTCGGCCGCGAAGCGGCGAGCGGCATCGACTGGAAACCGCGTCGTCACGATGACGCGGGCTCCGGCGCGAAGGAGCTTCAGGGCGGTGTGGAAGCCGATCTTGATCCGCGCGCCCGTGACCAGCGCGACGCGCCCGTCCATCGGCGCCGCCTGCGAACGTTTTTGGTAGTTCAGGGCGGCGCACGCGGCGCACATCGAGTGGTAAAAGAAATGAACGCGATCGTACGGCGCTTTGCAGACGTAGCAGGCGCGCGGCTCCTCGAGCCTCTCCTCGTTCGACTCGGAAGCGGGCTCGGCCGTGGTGGATTCGGCGGGGTTGCCGTCGCCCGGGAGCAGCCCGACGAGCGGATGTACGGCCGGCGGCAGAAACGCGGAGAGGTCCTTTTGTTTGCGGAGCGCCGCGGTCGACAGCAATGCCTCGTCACGCGTCCTCGTCTCGTTGCGATCCTTCTTGCGGAAGGCTCGCGCACGACGCCGCTTTTCGTCGGGTGACGGGCGGCTGAGGCGCCCCGCAGCGATCAGCAGCCGCTCGCGATCCTCCGGCAACACGCGCACCCAGGAATCGGGCTCGTGCACGAACCGCTCGAGCAGCGCGATCGCCCGGCCGAGCTCTTCGGATTGGTCGTCGGTGCTCTCGCCGGAGAGCGGGTGCTGCGTCGACATGGGTCGGGCGTGACCTTGGTGGCTCACCGCCCCGATGTCCACCGGTAACATCGCAAAACCGCGCGAAAACGGCTACGTTTCGGCCCGTGAGGAGGCTCCCGCTGGTTCCCCATGCCGCCGTCGGGCGCCGAAGCCTGCCCCTCTTGCCGAACGTCCGCGACGTGGATCGTGCGGCGACGCCGCGCTACGTGGTGTGGGAGATCACGCTGCGCTGCGATCTGGGGTGCCGGCACTGCGGCTCTCGTGCGGGGCGCGCACGGCCGGAAGAGCTGACGACCGACGAAGCGCTCGATCTGGTCGACCAGATGTCCGCGCTCGGCGTCCGCGAAGTGACCCTGATCGGGGGCGAAGTCTATCTGCGCGACGACTGGGATCTCGTCGCGCGGCGTATCCACGACCGAAACATGGTGTGCGGCATCGTCACCGGAGGCCGCGGATTCACCGCCGATCACGCCCGACGCGCCCGCGACGCCGGCGTGAGGGGCATTGCCGTCTCGATCGACGGCGCCGAGGCGACACACGACGAGCTGCGCGGATGGAAGGGCAGCCACGCCGCCGCGCTCCGAACGCTTGCGCTCCTCGAGGAAGCGGGCATCCCGCGAGCCGTCAATACGCAGATCAATGCAAAGAGCCGAGACGAGCTCGACGACGTGCTCGACGACGTCGCCGGGCGACGCGTGTATGGCTGGCAATTACAGCTCACCGTCGCAATGGGCCGCGCCGCGGATCAGGACGGCCTCCTGTTACAGCCCTACGAGCTCGTCTTCGTCATGCCGGTCCTCGCGCGCTTGAAGGCGCGCTGCGCCGAGCTCGGCATCCGGTTCGAGCCGGGAAACAACATCGGCTATTTCGGCCCATTCGAATCCATCTTTCGCGGCAACCATCGAAAAGGGCATCACGAGCCGTGTGCAGCCGGCGTCGTGACGATGGGCATCGAGGCCGACGGCGCCATCAAGGGTTGTCCGTCGCTGCCGAGCGACGATTACGTCGGCGGCAATGTCCGCGACGAATCGCTCGAAGCCATCTGGCGCCGAGCGCCCGCATTGCAATTTGCTCGCGGCCGCACGCGCGCGGATCTCTGGGGCTTTTGCGCAGGCTGTTATTACGCCGACGATTGCCTCGCCGGGTGCACGTGGACCGGTCACGTCCTGTCCGGACGGCGTGGCAACAACCCCTATTGCCATCATCGAGCGCTCGAGCTGCTCGCCCGCGGCCGGCGCGAGCGAATCATACAAGAAGAGCGGCCCCGCGGAGCGCCGTTCGACTATGGAAGATTCACAATCACGGAGGAGGATTGGCCCTCCGAAGAGCTCGACGCAGCGCGTGTGAGCGCCGATTCGACGATCGAGCCGGCCCCGCGTTGATCACACGAGATCGATTGGTTCCGACCCGAATCATTCGCGGTGCGCGTCGCGCCTTTCGCAGTCGCGCGGGATGCGCTTCAATGAATTGACGCAAATGCAGCCGCGGTATGCGGCATGCTAGCGCGCAAGCCTATGAACAACGCGAGACGCATCTTGGGCTTACTCCGGCTCACGCTCGCGGCGGCTTCGACCGCATGTGGTGGCGTGACGATCGAAGAGATGTGCCAACGGCAGACGCAAGAGTGCGGGGAGGACGCGGAGCACGAGCAGGCGTGCATCCAATCCGGTCAGATCTTTCGCGACCAAGCGGAGGAGAAGGGCTGTTCCGGTGCCTTCGATGCCTACATCGATTGCGTCGGAGACTCGGGGGACATCTGCGACGAGGCGGCCATCGTCGAGGAGTGCGGACTCCTCCAGGATGCCGTCCCCTGCTTGAAAGAGATGGAAGAGTCGCCGGCGTCGCATTCGCCCTGACCGGCGTTCTCGGGTCGCCAAACCATCAACGCGACCGATTTACGCTGTACACTCGGCGCGTGACGGCATCGACCCACGGAGCGGAGCTGTTTCGGATCGAGCCGCTGCCTCCTTCGCTGTTCCCGATCGGTGACGGTCCCTTCCGCGTGCGCGGGCTCGCGTACACCACGGCCCTCGAATACGTCGATACGCGCCTGCCGGGAGGCCGCCCAGCCCTCCTCGCGGAGCTCGGGCATGACGACCCGTGGGCGGCCTACCTACAGCAGATCTTCGTGGTGGCCGGCGACTACGACGCGTCGCCGCTCGTCCGCGTCTTCTGCGCGGTCGCCAAGCTGAAGAACCGCCCGGTCGCGGAGTTCATCGAGCGGCGCTCGCGGGCCTCGGCGAAGGCCGACGTTCACGGAATGTGGAAGCCGCTCTTGAAGACGTCGTCGCCGGAGGCGATGGCCGAGCGCCTCCACATCGCCTTCAACCGATACTTCCGGCCCTGCGAGGCGCAGAACCTCTCCGTGACCCCGGGACGCTTCGAGGCCGAGCTCACCAAAATGCCCGAGCCCATGGCCGGCCTTTACGTGAGCTCGACCCGTGGGTTCGTGTCGGCCGCGCTGTCCGCGGCAGGAGCGCGCGACGCCGACATCGTCATGGCGCCGCCTGGGCCGGACGGTCGCGAAGGCCCGGTACCGCTGCTCCGGGCGCGGTTCGTTGCGACGTGGACACGCTGAGGCCGTTTGCGACACCGCGATTGAGATCTCTTGATCTCGTCTCGAACAGCGTCGTAGGACGTTGGAGCCGTATCCGGAGCGAAGCCATGCAAGCCGTACAAACAGTGATGTTCGGAATGATGCTCGGCATTGCCGCGATGCCCACCACTGGGTGCTCGTCGGGCGAAGGTTGCGAGACGGACCTCGACTGCAAAGGGGATCGCGTGTGCAACAACGGTGCGTGTCAGGAGCCGGGCAGCGGCAGCGGCGGCGGCAACACCGGGGCGGGTGGTGGGGAGCCCTGCGGCCAAATCATCAAGACGTGCGGCTGCGAGGAAATCGCGCCGGCGATCGGCGCCGTCACGAGCAACACCGCTTGCGAGTCCGGACAGGGCATCACGCAATCGTGCTCCGGCCAATGCGACAATGGGGACAGCCCGTGGTTCACGCGGTGTTATTGCGCCGACAGCTCGTCGAGCTCCACCACCTCCGGGATGACGAACACCAACTGCGTCCCCAGCACGCAACTGTTCGACGCGGTCCTCTGCGGCGATGGAGCGTGTGCGCCCGATATCGTTCCGTCCCCATGCAGCAGCGCGACGACGTTGCAATGCGGCGACTTCGAGCACCATTGCCCTTCCGGGCTGCTGCCGTATTGTTGCGCGCCGATGCCGCAATACGGCGCCGAGGAGTACCAATTCGTCGCCTGCGAGAACGACGAGCCCTACCCCTGCCTGTCACTCGGCCATTGCGTCGCGACGACACAGGAGTGCCCGAGTTACGCGTCGCAGAGCTGCGAAACAGGCTTCGACTGCCAGTAGAATCGCCGAGCGCGACTCTACAGGTCGTCCGGGCTTGCGTTTCGGGCGCATCGCCGCAAAAGTCGCTGTCGTGAAGCGCGCCATCCTTCCCGCCGCCGTCGCGATCGCGTTCGGCTGCTCCTCCCACCCGCCCGATATGGTCGTCGCCCCGCCCCACTCGGGGACGACGGGCGCGGCCACGACCCAGCCGACGATGACCCCTCCCGCCACGAAGCCGCTTGCCTATCCCGAAAACCACCCTGGCGACGCCGTCGACACGCTGTTCGGCCAGAAGGTCGCCGACCCCTACCGGTGGCTCGAAGACGAGAACGCCCCGAACGTCAAGACGTGGGTGGACGCCCAGGACAAGCTCGCCCGGGCCGAGCTCTCGAGGATGCCCGAACGCGACGCCATCGCCACGCGGCTGAAAGAGCTGCTCTACATCGACAGCCTCTCCGCACCGCGCAAGCGCGGCCAGCGCTACTTCTATTCGCGCCGGCACGCCGACAAGGAGAAGGCTATCGTCTACGTGAAGGACGGCGAAAAAGGAAAAGAGCGCATCCTGCTCGATCCCAATGCGTGGTCGTCCGACGGCAGCGTCAGCCTCGGCACGTGGAGCCCGACCTGGGACGGCAAGAAGGTCGCGTATGCGCAGCGCGCGAACAACGCCGACGAAGCGACGCTGTACGTCCTCGACGTCGACACGATGAAGAAGTCCGAGGTCGACGTCATCGAGGGCGCGAAATACGCCTATCCGTCGTGGACCCCTTCGGGCGACGGCTTCTATTACACGTGGCTGCCGATCGACCCGAAGATCAAGCCCGCCGATCGCCCCGGGTTTGCCGAGGTGCGGTTCCACAAGCTCGGCAGCGACCCGAAGACCGACGAAATCATCCACGAGAAGACAGGCAACGCGTCCAAATTCATCGGCAGCGACCTGACCAAAGACGGGAAGTTCTTCTTCCTGTCGATCGACGACGGTTGGACCTCCAACGAGCTCCACTTCCGTGACGGCCGCGACAAGAAAGCGAAGCTGACGCGCCTCGCCGATGCGGGCAAAGGGCATTACCGCGCAGACGGTTTCAACGGAAACATCTACGTCATGACCGACGAGGGCGCGCCGCGCTGGCGGGTATTCCGCGTCGACCCGAAGAAGCCCGAGCGAGCCGCGTGGGTCGAGGTCGTCAAAGAAGACCCGACCGCGACGCTGGACACATTCGCGATCATCGGCGGAAAGCTCGTCCTGTCGTATCTCGACAAGGCATCGAGCAGGCTCGAGATTCGCGAGCTCGACGGCGCGAAGCCGCGCAAGGTCGACTTGCCCGGGCTGGGCACCGTGAGCGGTCTCGTGGGTCAAACCGACGACGACGAGGCCTATTACATGTACGAGTCCTTCACCGCGCCGCTCGAGGTGCACAAGCTCTCGATCAAGAGCGGCAAGGCGAGCCTGTACAGCAAGGTCAAGGTGCCCATCGACGCCGACAAGTTCACGAGCGAACAGGTCGAATACAAGTCGAAGGACGGCACGGTCGTGACGATGTTCATCGTCCGGCCCAAAGAAGCAAAAAAGGACGGCTCGAACCGTGTTCTTCTCTACGGGTACGGCGGCTTCCAGGTGAACGAGACACCGTCGTTCTGGGCCACGTTGTATCCGTGGCTCGAGCGCGGCGGGATCCTCGCCGTGCCGAACCTGCGCGGCGGAGGTGAATACGGTGAGGCGTGGCACCAGGACGGCATGAAGCTGAAGAAGCAAAACGTCTTCGACGACTTCATCGGCGCCGCGAAATTCCTCATCAAAGAGAACTGGACCAAGCCGCAAAAAATGGTGATCAGCGGCGCATCGAACGGCGGTCTCCTCGTCGGAGCGGTGATGACGCAAGCGCCGGATCTGTTCGCGGGCGTTCTTTGCGGCGTGCCGCTCCTCGACATGGTCCGCTATCACCAATTCGGATCCGGTCGCACTTGGATTAGCGAATACGGAAGCGCCGAGAACGAGCCGGAGTTCCGCGCGCTCTACGCTTATTCGCCGTATCACCACGTGAAGGCCGAAAAGTACCCGGCCCTCCTCATGCTCGCTTCGGACCACGACGATCGCGTCGATCCGCTGCACGCGCGCAAGTTCGTCGCGGCGGTGCAAGATCGCTCGACGGGTGGGCCGGTTCTCCTTCGCGTCGAGCGGAACGCCGGGCACGGCGGCGCGGATCTGCGCAAAGCCGAAGTCGAGAAGGGCGCTGACCGGATCGCATTCGCGCTCTCGGTCACCTCCGACAAGGCACAGACGCAATGAAAGGACGGCGCCTCGACCAACGCTCCGCCGGGCTGCTCGTTCATCCGACGTCGCTCACCGGCGCTTACGAGAGCGGCGATCTCGGGCCGTCGGCGAGACGATTCGTCGATTTCCTCGCGAGCGCGAAGGTCGCCTGGTGGCAAATGCTGCCGCTCGGGCCGGCCGGGCACGGTGGGTCGCCGTATTCGTCGACGAGCGTGTTCGCCGGCAATCCCAACCTCGTCAGCATCGAGTCGCTCGTCGAAGACGGGTTGCTCGATGCGAGCGATCCGTCGGCTCTGCCCGCGCCGAACCGGGGCGACAAGGCCGACCTCGTCGAGGGAGAGGCACGCAGGGGCCGCGCGCTTTCTGTGGCATTCGAACGCGCAAAGGCCCAGCCGGACGTCATGCGCGCGCTCGCTCAGTTTGCGGAGCAGCAAGCGTATTGGCTCGACGACTACGCGCTCTTCGCCGCGTTGAAGCGCGCCCACGGCGGGGTGGCTTATTCGGCGTGGCCCGAGCCCCTACGAACACGCAAGCCCGCAGAGCTGCAAGCGTTCGCGAGCGATCGCGCGGACGCCGTACTTTTCGAGAAATTCGTCCAATACCGATTCGCGAAAGACTTGGACGCGCTCGTTCGCCATGCGCGTGACAAGAACGTGTCGCTGATGGGCGACGCCCCCATCTACGTCGCGCACGACTCGGCCGATGTGTGGGCGCACCCGGAGATCTTCCAGCTGGATGCCTCGGGTGAGCCGACGCACGTCGCCGGCGTCCCGCCCGATGCGTTCAGCGACGACGGTCAGCTCTGGGGCAATCCGCTCTACGACTGGGAGCATTTGGAACGAACCGGCTTCGGCTTCTGGATCGCCCGCCTCGCCCGGCTCTTCGAAACCTTCGACGCCGTCAGGCTCGACCATTTCATCGGCTTCAGCCGGTATTGGGCCGTTGCGCGCGGGGCGAAGAGCGCAAAGGAAGGCACGTTCCACGACGTTCCTGGAAAGGCGCTCTTCGACGCGGTGTTCCGCTCGCTCGGTCCGGTCCAGCTGATCGCCGAGGACCTCGGCGTCGTGACCGACGCCGTCCGCGCGCTTCGGGACCATTTCCGCCTTCCGGGGATGAGCGTGCTGCTCTTTTCGTTCTCACCGGGCGCGCACGCCGAAGGCTCGCGCGCGCACCGTTTCGCGACGAACAGCATCGTCTACACCGGCACGCACGACAACGACACCACGGCCGGCTGGTTCTCCGGCCCGCCCGACAACGCTTCGGCTTCGAGCCGCGCGCATTGGCAGGCAGAGCAGGGATTCGCGCGGGAGTACCTCGACGTCCCGAACGACGCCTCGCCCGAAGCGTGCGCCCGCGCACTCTTGATCGCAGCGCTACGCAACCACGCGACGACGGCCGTCGTGCCCGTCCAAGATTTGCTCGGCCAGGGTCGACATGCACGGATGAATCGCCCCGGAATCGCCGAGGGGAACTGGACCTACCGGCTGAAGGACGGCGACCTGACGGACGAGGTCGCAGCGAGCCTCGCGAGGAAGGTCGAGATCTACGGTCGCGGGTAGCCGAAACACGGTCTTCCGTCTCGAAGGGATCTTGGCGAAGCGAGTGATAAACCGATATCCTCGCGGGATGACATCCCTCGCTTATCGTCGTTGGTTGGGCGGCGTCTCCTTCATGGTCGCCGCGCTGGTGGTTCCCACGGCGACGGCGCTTGTCGGGGGCTGCGACGAGACGACCGGAACCGACGGTTTCGAGGACAAAGACGGGGTAAACGACGTCCCCAGCCCGAGCAAAACGGACAGCACCGGGCCGGGCTTCGGAGGCGCCGGCGAGGGCGGCGGAACGACGACAGGGGCGCCGTGCATCGAGCCCGCCGACTGCGACGACGACGACCCCTGCACCAACGAGGACTGCGTCGACGAAGCCTGCGTTCAGACGAGCAAGGCAGACGACGACAACCTTTGCACCGAGGACACCTGCGACGAGACGGGCGCGGTCAGCCACACGCCGATCAACGCGGCTGACACCGATCCGTGCACGTTCGACGTGTGTGATCCGGCCGAGGGCGTCTCCCACCCGACGGCGCTTCCAATCTTTTCGGAGGACTTCACCGACGAGCAAGGTTGGAACGTCGGGACGGGCTGGTCGATCGGGCCTGCCGCAGCGTCCGCGGATGCGCTCAACGGCGGTAACGACCCCGGGGAAGACGTGTCGCAATCGGGCGACGACATCGCGGGCACGGTCATCGGTGGTCTCGTGACCGAGACGACGATTGGTCTGCTCGAGAGCCCGCCGATCGACGTGCAAACGCTCGCGGAGAACGAGCCGGTCACGCTTCGTTATTCGCGTTGGCTCAACACCGAGAGCTCGCCGGAGATGATCGCCGCGGTCCTCGTCGGATGCGGCGCGGCGGACACGCCGATCTGGACGAGCAACGGCGCCGTGCTCGACGCGCCTCCAACGGGAACCGGCTGGTTCCAGGTTCGTCACGACATCACGGCGCAGGCCAACACCTGCCGCGCCGCCGCGCAGCCGCTCCGCATCGGATTTGCGCTGACCCACAACGGCCAGGCAACGCCGGACAGCGGCGGGTGGAACATCGACGAGGTTCAGGTCGTTCGCGTGAAGGTCCCCGCGGACGGCGACATCTGCACCGAGGACGTCTGCCAGCCGAGCCAGGCGGATCCGCCGGTCGCCGAGGCGAGCCACCCGACGATCTTCGTCGACTGCGATCCGCTGACCGGCCCCAAGGCAAACCCCTGATGAGCAAACCTCGAAACCGCGACGTCGCGCCGGGGACGTTGCGCCTCATCGTCATGCGCCACGCGAAGAGCGATTGGCACACGGGCGCTCAAACCGACCACGAGCGCCCGCTCAACGAGCGAGGAAAACGCGAAGCGCCCGTCGTCGGCAAACAGCTCGCGGAGAAGGGTTATGTCCCCGAGCTCGTCCTCTGCAGCGACAGCGCGCGCACGTCGGAGACCTACGATCGCATCAAGCCGTATTTCCCGGACGCGCGCATCGAATACCTGCGCGACCTCTACCACGCGAGCATCGGTGAGGTCCGCGCGGTGCTCGACAAGGTCCCGGCCGGCACGCAGAGCCTGATGCTCCTCGGGCACAATCCCGGTTGGGAAGACATGGTGACCGAGCTCGCCGGTGAGCCCGTCGAAATGAAGACGGCGAACGCCGCGGTGCTCGAGGCGGACGCCGCGACGTTTGCCGAGGCGATTGCGCCGGGTAAGCGCATGCGCCTCGTGCACGTCGTCACGCCGAAATAGGAATCAGCAGGCCCAGAGCTCGCTCGGTTGTCGACGTCGCGACGCGGCCCGCCCTATCGGGCGAGCGGGCCGGTCGCTCGTGTTTCGGCGCAAGTGTGAGCTCTGGCCTTTGTTGTTTTTGGTCAACCCAGCTGAACGCTGGGTTTACCCGGCGCAGTCCGGGCAACCAGCCTGGCTCTCGCACACGTCGGACGCATCGGCTGGATTGCAGCAGTCGGTGCCGTCCTCGAGACCGTTGCGGACGCCGTCGTCACAGCTGGGCTCGGCGCAGGTCTGCGTCTTGTCGTCGCATACCTTGCTGATGCACCACGCGTCCTGGAGGCATTGATTGCCGTGGGCGCACGTCCCGAGGCAGGTGGGGCCGCAATCGACGTCGATTTCGGTACCGTTCTGGATGCCGTCGTCACAGCTCGGCGTCTTGCAGAGACACGTCGCGTTCTCGCAACTACAGAATAGGGATACGCAGTCGTCGTTGATTTCGCATTTGTGGTTGAGTCCACAACCGGTCACGCACGAGCCGCCGCAGTCGGTGTCGGTCTCGTCGCCGTTCTGGACGCGGTCGGTACACGACGGCTCCTGACACGTGTCGTTGCAGACGCCGGACTCGCAATCCGCGGGACCATCGCAGGGCTCGCCGGTGCCACAGGGCGGGCAATCCGGGCCGCCGCAATCGAGCCCGGTTTCACTGCCGTTGGGGGTGCCGTCGCTGCACCCGAACCCGAGACATTGGTGATCGACACACTCTTGATCGGCGTCGCATTGCTCGGGCCCGACACATTGCACACACGTGCCGGCCCCGTCGCAGACGCCACCCCCGTCCGGACAGACCTCACCGGCATTGGCGAAACCTTGTTGTGGCGCGCCTTCGGCGGTGCAGCTCTCGACGGTGCAGACGCTGCCATCGGAGGGCACGTCGTTGGGCTCCGCCTCGTTGACCGGCTGACTGTCGACGCAAATGGTGTGAAGGCAATCGCCCGGCGTCGGATCGGGCGGCACGAAGCCCGGCTCCAGCTCGCGGACCTCACACTTGTGATCGCTCGTGCATGCACGGACGAAACACACGTTGCCGGTCGCCGGGCAATCCGACGGCGTGTCGCAGAACAGGCCTTCGTCGGGGGGTGGTGTGTCGAGCTCTTCGATGCCGATCAGAATGTCGCATGCGCCGGCGGACGCGACCGACACCGCGAGACCGACCGCGGTGAGCACACGCGCGCCTCTACCGCGTTCACCAGCGAACCCGATTGTGAGCTTCATAACGCACCCCCGAAGCTAAGAAAGAAGCCATTCGAATCGACGGCGAAGCCGACGTTGGGCGGCGGCTCGTCGGAAGGAGCCAGGAAGTAGAGGAGCGCGCCTCCGGCGAGCGCGGCGGCGCCGACGCTGAACGACACCGTGGAGACCAATGCGGACTTGCTCGCGTCGCGCTGCAGCCTCACGCCGGTGGGTGTACAGCGGTCCGGGTCGCCGCCCTCACACGTGTCGGTCGCTTCGTTGTAGGTGACGATCGCGTCGATACCGAAGCCCGCGCCGATCACGATACCGGCGATGCCCGCGCCACCGATCGAGATGCCGGCGATGCGCATCGCGCGCCCGTCGATTCCACTCTTGGCAGCCGGCTCGACCTTCTCCGGCGCCTTCTCCAAGGCGGGAATCAATGCCTCCGATTCCCCAGGTCCCGTCGGGACGTCCACCGTCGTCGACCACGGCTTGTATCCGGGCGCGGTGGCCTCGAGCTTCTGCTCACCGGGATCGACCGGGAGCAGCTGCCCCCACGACGCTTCGCCGACCGAGACGCCATTGCGCTTGATGACGATTCCGATCTTCTTATTCTCGGGCGCGACGTCCACCTTCAGGCGCGACAGCTTCGACTCGAGCGCGGCCGCGCGCTCTTTCGCGCTCTGCTCGCGTGCGGTCTCGCCCTTCTTCCGCGCGACCTCTTCCGCCTCTTTGAAGCCTGCCCAGGCGCTCGCGGTTTGTCCGATCTGCTCTTGGCAATGAGACAAATAGAGGAGCGTGCCGAGCCCGAAGTCGAGCCGGAGGCTCTCGGCGAGGAGCGGCGTGGCCTCGGCGCACTTCCCCTCGTCGAGCAGGGCTTTGCCGCGGTTGAAGAGCGACTCTGCGTTTGCTTTGGCGTCGACCGTCGGCACGCCCGGATCGGGCTGCTCTTCGGCGTAGGGATCACCGGCGAAAGCGGGCGAAGGAGCGACGATGTCGAGAAGAAGGACGCTGCAAATCGAGAGCGAATATCTATTCACGTCCGCCGAACCCCGCAGTCTTGGAAGTCTTCGCCGGTGTGGGTTTCGTCCAAGACGTCGGTCTCTGCACCGGCTTTCGTAAGAGCGCACCCGACGCGGACGCCGACGCAGGAGCATCGGCGCTCGCGACAGCGCTCGTCTCCATCGGCTCGCTCGTCGCCGCCTCGCTGGTGGCGGGAGGCGTCGCTCCAGGATCGGAGGTGGCGACCACCGTCGCCGCGGGAACCGGAGCTGGGCGCGATGTCCCCTCGGCTGCGTGGTCGGCCGGCGCCGGCTCGGCCTGCACACCGCTCTGATTCGACGGGGGTGGCTGCGTGGCGCTTTGAATGGCGAACACGCCGACGACGAGGACGCCGACGCCCGCGAACGCGATCGGCAGCCAGCGACGTTTCGGCGTCGTTTCGGGCCGCGCATTCCACGAGGTGATCGTGAGCGAGCCTTCCTTCGGCGGAGGCGGGACGGTCGCGGGCGATGCCGCGACCGCGCCGCTGTCGTCGCGAAGCTTCGCGACGCGATCTGCCGTAACGGCGGCTTGCTCTTTGGCGAACGGCGCGAGCGCGCGCACCAGATGCGCGATGTCGCGATAGCGCTTGGCGGGGTCCTTCTCGAGGCATCGAAGAATCACGCGCTCGAGCCCGGCAGGAGCGTCGGGCAGATCGAGCGGAGGCGGCGGCTGAGAAAGGACGGCCGCGCAGATCACCGGAATCGTCTTCGCGTCGAACGGCGAGCGACCGGTGACGAGCTCGTAGAGAATCACGCCGAGCGACCAGATATCGGTGCGGAGATCGACGGCGGCGGATGCCTGCATCTGCTCGGGCGACATGTACAGCGGTGAGCCCAGCATCGAGCCGGCGTTCGTCAGCGCCTTGTCGTCGGTGGTCGCGCCGGAGTCTTCTCGGC
>JABFXY010000165.1 GCA_013361525.1 Polyangiaceae bacterium
GGGCCAGGGCGCGCGGGCGCGGCGCGCCCTGCGGCGCCGCCCACCATCAGCTAACGCACAGCCTTCGACACCCGCTTGAACGCGTCGCCTTCGGCTTTTCGTAGCCAATCGAATGCAATGGTCTCGGCCGTCGTAATGGTCGCGCCGGCGGCCCGACACAAATCGAGGCCGACCTGGCGGTGGTCGTCGCGACGCGAGGCGACGCCGTCGATGGGCACGTGCACCGAGAGTCCTCGCCCCACGAGCTCTCGCACCGTTTGGAAGACGCAAACATGCGTCTCCATCCCGACGACGATGATGCTCTTGGCGCGATGGTTCGCGAGCGCGGCCGAGAAGCCGGGCGCTTCGGCGGCGCTGAACTCGGTCTTCGGAAGGACCGTCGCCGTGCGGCTCGCGAGCTGCTCGCGCAGCGCGGGGACGGTCGGCCCGAGGCCCTGCGGATATTGCTCGGTCGCGATGACGGGGATTTCGAGCGCCTGCGAGGCTTCGACGAGGATCTTCGCGGCGCGCATCAATGCCTCCATCTGCGTGGGAGGCATCGCGGCGGCGAGCTTCTCTTGAACGTCGACGACGACGACGATGCTGGTTTTCGGATCGAGGCGGTCCACGAAGGATACGTACTTCGCGGTCGGGGCCGGCTCAACCCGAACGGGCGTTACCGGGCGTCTCGTCCGCGCGGGGCCGTGTGAGGCGCAGATGCGACAGCCACCAGCGCAGATCGCCACGCGCATCGAAGCGAGCCGCGAAAGGCGCAACGATCGCGCCGGAGCTCGCGTCCTCGATGGTTCCGCGAAGCGTGGTGAACGCCGAATACAGCGCGAATCGAAGGTCGTTTTTGTGCGCGACCAAACGAAGCTTCGTGCCGTCGATGCTCATGAATGTCGCCTCGTAGCGCAGCGACAAGCGCGTCCAGCTCGCGGGCGAAAAGGCGATTGTGCCCGCGAGCGCAGCTCGCGATGCGAGGCCGTCGGCGTCGATGGTCCCGCCCGCGACGAACGTGTGCACCCCCTCGGCGCGGCTCGACCTCGCGTAGAAATCGAGACGGAGCGGACGATCTCGGCCGGCGCGATCCCGGTAGGACCCGGAGAGCCTCTCTCGAAACTCCACGGCGAGCCCGAGCGGCAGCGCCGGCAGATCCATCACGGCTTTGCGCCGGATCCGGCAGCGGGCGCCTTTGCGGGCGCGTGCTCGGGCAGGCCGGGGCGCGCGGTGGATTGCTCGAAGTCCTCCGGCGGCAACACGAGCCGCTCGACGAAGCGGCCCTCGGCGAGCGCGTCGACGATCTCGGGGACGTCGTCGAGCGTGACGCGCCCATAGACGACGTTGTCGGGGCTCACGAGGATCGACGGGCCGGCCCAGCAGACGTCATGGCAGCTGGAGGTGCAGGCGCGAACCTCGGTGACCGCGAGCTTGCGCATCGCGATTTCGGCCTTGAGAGCCGCGTGAATCTCGACGGCGCCGCGGGTCGCGCAGGAGCCCTTGGGGCTGCCGACGGGTCGCTCGTTCACACAGACGAACAGGTATCGTTTGCGTTTAGCCACTCTGGTCGAGGCTATAGCGCCGCTCGCGGGCGGTGGGTCGTGCCGTTTTCGCGAAAAGTTCGCCCAGGCTGCTCCGCGGTCGGCGGAGGGCGGCGACGCCGTTCGTGAGCAGACCCCCGAATCGGGGATGCAAACCGAGTCGTTTATCGTCGATTGATTCGCCTGGCAAGCGGCCTCGATTCGACCGAAAATGCCCCGTCGCGTGGAACCGTCCCTTTACGCCGGCTTCCTCCTCGCGTGGACGATCGTCTACGTCGCGGCATCGGCGTACTGCGGGTGGCTGGCTCGTAGGCCAAAGGGCAATTCGGGCAACGCGTTGCTCGGGGTGATGTTCGGAGCCCTCGCCATCGCGAGCGCTGCGACGGCGACTTCGATGCTCACGCCCGAGCGCGAAGAGGATTTTCTTCTGCGTGCGGCCCACGCGGCTCAGATGATGACGCCGGTCCTCTTGGTCCACTTCGCACACGCGGAGGAGCGCCGGCCGAGGATGGCTCAGGTCCTGGTGTTGGGATACGCGGTGTCGGGCCTCCTGAGCATCGGAGCCCTCACCGGAGCATTCGATGTTCCTCTGATCGGCGGGACGCATTTTTCGATCGCGAGCGGCGTCGGCAAAGCCGCCTCCGTCGTGTTCGCGGTCGGCGTTTGCTGCGCGGCGTATTCGCTCGGGCGCGTGCAATCGCGGATTGGGATCACGCCGTTTCTCGGAGCGTGCCTGCTAGCGGTGACGGCCGTCTACGATTGCGTCACGGCGCTCGTCTCTGCGCTCCGCCCTTCGGTTTCGCTCGCGGGGTTCGCGGCGTTCACGCTGACGCTGTTCGTCGGGCAAGCCGTGCGCCTCGCCGAGCGACGCGAGCACCTCGTCGCGAAGACCGCGGAGCTCAGCAAGAAATCACGAAGCCTCGGCAAGAGCTTCCGCGAGCTGCGAGCGCGCCAAGACGAGCTCGTGCGCAAAGAGCAGCTCGCGGCAATCGGGGAGCTCTCCGCGGTCATCGCGCACGAGGTCCGCAATCCGCTGGCGATCATGTCGAATGCCGTCTCGACGTTGCGCCGGGCGAACCTCGACGACGACGCGCGAGCGACGCTCCTCACGATCTTGTCGGAGGAGAGCGCGCGGTTGAATCAGCTCGTCGGCGACCTGCTCCATTACGCAAAGCCGCTGACGGTCGAGCGCCAGAGCGTCAACCTGTTCGACCTCGTGAAGCGGGCCGTCACGGCCGTCGACGACAAACCCAACGTGCTTCTTCATTTGACGCAACAAGACGCCGTGCCGCGCGTCGGCGGCGATCCCCTGTTGCTACGGCAGGTCCTCGACAACCTCGTCAACAACGCGTGCCAGGCGATGTCGAGCGGCGGGACACTCACGGTGGAGCTCGCGCGCGTGGAGGACGAAACCGACGCGTCGGCCCCGCCGCAGGCCGTCGGCGCCGAGCTGGTCATTCGCGACACCGGCGAAGGCATGGATACCGTCGTGCGAAGCCGCGCCTTGGATCCATTCTTCACGACACGACCCTCGGGCACGGGGCTCGGGCTCGCCATCGTGGCGCGCGTCATCGATGCCCACGGCGGGCGCCTCACGATTCGAAGCGAGCTCGGCGCCGGGACCGAGGTTCGCGTGTTTCTGCCGATCGACGGCGAGGAGCCGGCACCTCGCCTCGGGCAAAGGCTGCTGCCACCGGTGATCGAGCCCTTCTCGCACCCGGAGTCGTCGCGTAAGAAAGAAGCCTCGTGAGCTTCGACATGACGCGCGACGAAATCGTCGCCCTCGACAAACGATACGTCTGGCACCCGTACACGCCGATGCGGCGCTACATCGACGAGGTCGATCCCTTCGTCGTCGTGCGCGCGGAAGGCCCGTATCTCTTCGACGCCGACGGCCGGCGCTACATCGACGCGAACTCGAGTTGGTGGGTCGCCGGGCTCGGACATGGTCACCCGCGCCTCGTCGCGGCCCTCGCCGATCAGGCGCGAACGCTCGCTCATGTGTCGCTCGCGGGCGTCGCGCACGGCCCTGCGTCTCGGCTCGCCGAACGCCTCGCCGAGGTCGCGCCGCCGGGCCTCACGAAGGTCTTCTACAGCGACGACGGCTCCACCGCGCTCGAGGCCGCGATCAAGATGGTGCTCGGGTATCACCGCCATCGCGGCGACGCTGGCCGGCGACGATTCGTTTCGCTCGGGGGTGCATTTCACGGCGAGACGCTCGGTGTCACCGCGCTCGGCGGGGTAGAGCTCTTTCGTCGTCCGTTCGCGGACGTGCTCATGCGCGTCGATTTCATTCCGCCTCCGGCGCGCGATGAGGCGCCTGGCGGGCCGGCATCGGTTGCGCTCGAAGCCCTCGTCGAGAACGGTCGCGACATCGCTGCCTTCGTCGTGGAGCCGTTGGTTCAAGCGGCGGGCGGGATGCGCATGTATTCGCCTTGGTACCTCGAGGCGCTGCGCCGCGCGTGCGATCGCATCGGCGCGATCTTGATCATCGACGAGGTGTTCACCGGTTATGGGCGCACCGGGACGTTTTGGGCTTCGGGCTCGGCGAACGTCTCACCGGACATCCTCTGCACCGCGAAGTCGTTTTCAGGCGGGATGTTGCCGATGGCCGCGACGCTCGTGAGCGACAAGGTGTTCGACGCCTTCTTGGGCTCGCCGGAGCAAGCCTTCTATTACGGCCATTCCTTTTGCGGCAATCCGCTCGGTGCGCGCGTCGCGCTCGAGGTGCTCGATGTGTTTCGAGACGAGCGGGTGATGGAAGGCGTCGCGGAGCGCGCCCGCCGCATCGACGCTGCTTTCACTCGAATGGGATCGATCGCGGGCACACGCAATGCGCGCGCGCTCGGGATGATCGGCGCGATCGACCTCGCCGATGCGGACTACCTCGGCCGCGCGGGATGGCGCGTGCACGAAGAAGCGCGGCGGCGCGGCGCGTACGTGCGGCCGCTCGGCGACGTCGTCTATATCGCGCCGCCGATCAACATCCCGCTCGATGCGCTCGACGAGCTGCTCTCGACGGTCGAGGCGAGCCTGCGCGCCGCGCTCTGAAGAGCGTCAGCCCGTTTCGTTTCGGCCGAGCGCATCCACGACGAAATCGCGGAACGCGATGACCTTCTTCGGCACGTGTGGCGAGCTCGGATAGAGCACGTAGAGCCAGCCCGCCGTGACCGACCAATCCGGCAAGATGCGGACGAGCTGCCCCGAATCGATCGAGTCCTTTGCGACGAACGAGGGCAGCGGGCCGATCGCTGCGCCCGAGAGCAGGAGCGATCGCAGAAAACAGAAGTCGGTCGCGACGAAACGGGGCCGCGAGATGACGGTCTTCAAACCGAGCGTGTCGGAGCGCGTGCCCTGCGGGTGGAAGAGCACCGTCTCGTGACGCGCGAGATCTTCGATCGTGCGCGGCGCACCACGGCGCGCGACGTACGACGGCGCTGCGTAGAGCATCACCTCGGCGCGGAAGAGCTTGCGCGCGACCATCGACGAGTCTTTGAGCTTGGTGCTCGCGCGGATCGCCATGTCGAAGCCTTCTTCGACGAGGTTCACGAGGCGCCCGGAGACGTCGGCTTCGACGACGATACCGGGGTGTCGCTCGGCGAACTTCGCGACGAGGTCGGCGAGAAGCGCCTCGCCGACGTCGACCGGCATCGTGATTCGAAGGACGCCCTGCGGCTTCTCCTCCTCCTCGGAGAGGACCTCCATCGCGGAGCGGAGGCTGCCGACGTGGGTGGCCACTTGATCGAAGAAGCGGCGCCCGGCTTCGGTGAGGGCGATCGCGCGCGTCGAGCGGCGAAGCAACCTCACACGGGTCGCATCCTCGAGCCGCGAAAGCGCGCGACTGAGCGTCGACTTCGGAACACCGAGTTGTTTGGCGGCGCGCGTGAACGAACCAGCCTCCACGACGCGCACGAACGACTCGATCTCGTCCAGGAGCATGACAGTCCCGGGATTGCTCGAGAAGAAGCGATCTGTCAAGCCGTGGTTCGAGCGGAAGCCGCCCAGGCGCTCGGCGATCTGCGCGAGGCCCTCCGCACCTTCGTTCGTTTGGAGCGGTAAATCGGCTCCAAAACGAAGCGTGAGCCTACTTTACAACCGAGATCGGGACCTCGTCCTCGGCGATGCTTACGAAGTTCGTAAACAGTCCCTCGGCGTCCGTCGAGCAGGGCCCGTCGCAGTACCCGAGGCTGACGCGCAAGGTCCCCGGGACACCGCCGGCGACCACACCCCAGAGCTGCAAGAGCTCGTTGGTCCGAAGCTGCCAACCGTCGCAGCCGTCGTCGAGGAACACCTGAGTATTGCCGTACGCCTCGCCGTCCTCGCTCTCGAACGACGCCTCGATGAACGCATCGGGCATCGTCGTGGGGAAGACCTTCAGGTTCACGTAGATGTGCTCGCCGCCCTGGCTGCCCTGATTGAGCGGGATCGAAGCCGAATCTGCGAGCGGCGTTCCCTCTTCGTCGACGAGCTCGATCGCGCCGTCGGTCTCGGGAGCGTTTCCCTCGACACACTCCTGCTCGGGGTCGGGTTGCGATTCGGGGCCGGGGCACCCTCCGAAACAGGCGGTGAGCGGAAGCGTGAAGAGAGCGAGAAGAGCGGGTCGCATCGTTCGGGCCGGGCCTGAGCACGCGTCATACCACCGCTATTTGCGCGGCTGGAAACGTCCGATCGCGCGAATGAGCCGCGCGGGCGGGCATGACATGCGCGTCGCGACCGTGCCGTTCATCGCCCGAATGGCGGGAGAGCTTGCATCGGCGCGTGGCCCAACATCGCGAGCGTGCCGTTCGAGAACATGAAAAACGGGGAGCTGTACTTCATCCGCGTCACCGTGCCGGGGTAGATGGGCACCATCGCGAGCGCCGGCCCGCACTGACTGCTGAAGAGGTACGGAAACGACACGTGCAATTGGTGGGTTCCGGGCGCGAGCTCGATGAAATGCCGGCCCCAAGGCCGCTTCTGCGGATATCCGTCGATGACCACCGTCGGCGTCACCAGCAGCAGCAAGAACTGCATGAAGAAGAAGCTGATCTCGATCTCGAGATAGCCGTTCTGGGCGTAGGCGCCGTGACCCGGCGGCGGACCGTACCCACCTGGCGCGCCCGGTCCTTGAGGATGCCAGGGCCCTTGCGGCGGCGAATAACTCATCGCCGAGGAGTCTCGAGGCCGAAGCGGGCGCCGTCAATTGCTTGTACTTTCGTCGCGCATGCGAACGACCTTCCCCAACACGGCCCCAGGCTTGGCCCAGGGCGGTTTCGAAGACGGGTACGAGCCGCTCGCGCGGCGCTTCGCGGCGAACCTCGACGAGCGAGCCGAGCTCGGCGCGGCGATCGCCGTGTATCGCCGAGGGGTCTGCGTCGCGCACCTCTGGGGCGGGAGGGCCAATGTGGAGACGGGCGAGCCTTGGGGCCCCGACAGCCGCATCGTCGTCTTCTCCGTCACCAAAGGCTTCGTCGCGATGGCTTTGCACCTCGCGGCGGTGCGCGGGTGCTTCGAATGGGACGCGCCGGTCGGAGACATTTGGCCGGAGCTTCGCGCCGCCGGCAAAGAAGCAATCACGTTTCGGCAGCTCTTCAATCACCGAGGAGGCCTCGCGGCGATCGACGAACCGCTCACCCTCGAGCAATGCATGTCGCCGAATGCGCGCGAGCTGGTGCGAGGTGCGCTCGAACGGCAGCGACCCGCTTGGCAACCCGGAACGAACCAGGGTTATCACGCCCTATCGTTCGGCCTTTATGCGCGCGAAGTCTTCGAGCGCATAACCGGCGAGCCCATCGGCGAGTTTCTGCGGCGCGAGATCTTCGAGCCATTGCGATCGGATGCGCGGCTCGGCGCCCGGTCATACGAAGACGGCCGTATCGCGGCGCTTTACCCGCCGTCCGCCGCCATTCGCATTGGTGGAATGTTCGGCGCGCTCGCGATGGGAGCCTCGAATGAAGCGCGCGTCATGCGATCGATCCTCGAGCGCAAGTCCCTCACCCGGCGCAGCTTCGCGAATCCGAGCTCCGGGCGCGAAGGACTCGTCGCCTACAATGGTGTCGCCGCTCGACGAGCCGAGTTGCCCTGGGCATCGGCAACCTCGAGCGCCGACGGCATTGCGCGCGCGTATCTACCTTTTTCAATGGGTGGCGAGGTCGCGGGCAAGCGATTCTTCGACGAAAAGACTCTCGAGCCCATTTATCAGCGCCAAAGCTGGTCGGAGCGCGACCTCGTCCTTCAACGGCCGCTCGGCTGGTCCCAAGGTTTCCTCAAGGAGGACGTCGACGTCTTCTCCCCCAACCCGGAGTCGTTCGGACACGCAGGATTGGGCGGCGCGCTCGGATGGTGCGACCCAGTCGCCGGCGTCACCGTCGGCTATTGCATGAATCGACTCGATTGGCGCGTGCGCTCCCCCCGAGCGCTATCGCTCATGCGGGCGCTCTATGCGTCGCCCGCGTTGCGCGACGCATAGAGAAGCGCAATTTCGTTCAATCGAGGTGCTCGGCGTCCTCGGGCACCCCCGCCCAAGCGTGGCGTCGTGCCTCGTAGATCGACACCTTCGGCGAGGGGAACGTCGGATCCGCGAATGCCCCAATGGGGACCGCAATCGCATCGGGCAGCGCATCGAGCTGGTAATAGACCGTCGAGCCGCACGCCGGGCAGAAGTTGAAGCGAATCTTGTTGCCGCTATCGGCCGTGCGCACATAACAGGTCGAATCGCCCGCGATTTGCACCGCGTCTTTCGGGAACCGCGCCTGCGCGCCGAACACACTGCCCGTCCGTCGCTGGCAGTCGAGACAATGGCAAATCGAGATGCGAATCGGCTCACCTCGCGTCGTAATGGTGAGCTTGCCGCAGCTGCACGAAGCGGTCCGTTCGGTCATTGGCGGGTCCTCCGGGGTGGCGACGGTATCACGCGCGCTGGCGGTGAGGGAGGCGCTGTCGTGATCCCCGCCTCCCGGAGGGAGCGTAAGAGTTGGCACGCGCATGGCGGCCGGTGGGGTTCTCCATTCGCAAATAAAGCGTCAGGTAGACTCAATGTTTACCATGGAGTCCTTAGCGCCCGAACCCGAAGCCGAGCAGACCGAAGTCGGCCCTCTCGCATTGAGCACCCCCGCTTCGGTCCGCCTTTGCGCGGCCTCGATGCCCAATGGCTGGTGGCGCGGATCGTTCCTGCCACCCTCGCCCTCGAGCCACTCCACTTCGGTCCGCCGGGCCCCAGCCGGTATTCGCCGTTCGCCCGGCACGCCTTCCCAATCAATCGAGGATCAATGGCAGCAGCGTCTCCGCGCGCCCGAGATACTCCTCGTGGAAATCGGGGTGGCGCGGTTGCATTGGCTCGAGGTTCACCAAGATGGTGCGCGCGCCGGCATAAGCGGCGGAACGAACGAAGCTCGACGCCGGAGAGACAGTGCCCGACGTTCCGACCGCAATGAAGAGGTCACAGGCCCGGAGCGCGCGCTTCACGTCCCATTCGGGCCTGGCCGGAATCAATTCGTCGAAGAGGACGACATCCGGGCGCAGCGCGCTTCCGCACGTCGAGCATTGCGCCGATGTGGGCTCCTCCGCGTCGTCGGGAATCGGTTCGCTCTCACAGGCATCGCGTGAGCATCGCGCTCGAAAGAGGCTCCCGTGAAACTCGATAACGTTCGAGCTACCGGCGCGTCGATGCAGGCCGTCCACGTTTTGGGTAACCAGCGTGAAGCTGGCTCCGCGCGCGAGTGTTCGCTCTTCGAGGCGCGCAAGCGCGGTATGCGCTGGATTGGGCGCAGCGGATCGAGAGCGCTCTCGCAGCTCGCGGACCAGCGCCCACGTGCCCTGGGGGTTTTCGATGAGCGAGCGCGCGGTCGGGACATTCTCCTCACCAACGGTCTCCCATAGGCCACCGGGGCCTCGATAGGTAGGCAGCCCCGACGCGGCGGAGATACCCGCACCGGTAAGAACCACGATATTGCGATATCGGTCCACTCCGAGCGATTCCACCACATCACCTCGATTCGGAAGAGAGCGTCGCGCGAGCACGCATCAAGGCAAATCCGAGGAGGTTCAATCCGCGCCACCTATCGGGGAAGTGCGCCGCATCGTCGGACTCGTTCAAGCCAATGCCCCAAATGCGATCCGTCGGGCTCGCCTCGACGAGCACCTTGTCCTTCGTCGAACGCAGAAAATCGGAGAGCGCGCGGTTCTGTCCGAACTTTGCGTAATTGCCTTCGACCACGAAATCGAATCGGTGCTTCTCCCAACGCGCTTCGTCGAAATCGCGCACGCCGCGCCCGAGCTCTTTCGCCTCCGCCGGGCTCTTGGCGAGGACGATGCGCCCGGCGGCGTCTTCGTCACCGAACAACAGAGCCTTCTTGGCCATCATGAAGTGCTCGGCCGACGAATAGGTAGTCCCGTCGACGACGAATGACGCCGGGTACCATTGACTGAGGCACTCTTTGCCGACCACCCCAGGGCGTTTCGCGGTGTGGCCCCAAAAGAAGAGATAGGTCGGCTCCCATCCGTCGTGGGTTTGCTGGCGGAGGGATTCGAGGTCGTAAGGCTCGGTCGTGGTGGTCATGGGGCTCGAGCTCACTGGGTGCGACGACGAGAACGACCAGCCGTCTCTGACATCGCAAAAGCGATGTTATCCGCCCCAGCGCTGCTGGTCCTCGCCTGCAGCGACTACTGCGCGCGTTCGCGTGCTTCCTGCAGTGTCATCGCGAGCGACTCGGCATCACGCGGTAGTCGAACGTCGCGGATCTCGGCACCGAGGTCGTTCACGCAGGCGGCGACGAGGGGGTGATTGCGAATGCCTCGATCGATCTCTTCGCGGCGCGCGCGCACGGCGTCGCTGACCATTTTGGCGAGCGTCGGGGTCTCGGCGGCGAGGACGTGGTCGACGATGTCGACTGTCGCACCGTGTCCCAGTGTCGAGCCGGCGAGTGAAGCGAGCAGCGCTTTTGCTTGAGGCTCGGCGAGGAGGTTCGCTTCGAACGATCGGGGCTCGTACCCGAGGACGAGCCTGGTGTCGGACGCTTCGATCAGCGCCGCACGCTCGAGAATGCTCGCGAGACGACCGCTTCGCGTGCGCGCCGCATCTGCAAAGTCCGCGAGGATCGCAAAGCCCGCGTGCCCGGGATCGCTGATGGCCGTGTAACGATTGGGCGGCGGCGCAGGCAGCTCGGGGACTCGAAAAGGGGGCGCTTCGGACCCCGGAGGTCCTTGCGAGACAGACGCAGGCGGCTTGAACGCGGCCGAGTCCGGGACTTTGAAGACCGGCGGTTCGGGGGGTCGAAACGGCTGTGACGACCCGTTCGTCGGCCGCTCGCTCGGAGGCGCGGGCGCGGATTTGCGGAACGTGAACTCCGGTGCCTTGAACGCCGGCGGCTCGGGTGCCTTGAGCTCGGGCGGCTTGAACTCGGGTGGCTTGAACGCCGGAGGCTCCGGTTGCTTGAACACCGGCATCGGCGGAGGCTTGAACACCGGCGCGTCGGACCGTCCAAACGCGGGCGCCGGAAATGCAGGCGCCGAAAACGCAGGCGCGGGGGCCGCAAATGCAGGCGCTGCTTGCACCGCCGGAGACGGAGCCGTTGGAGACGGAGCCGTTGGAGGCGGCGGGCTCGAATCGTAAGGCGGCAGCGCTTCTTCGTATTCGTCGTCGAGCGGCGGTGGTGGCGAGGAAGGCGCAGGTGGCTCGGGGTCGTCCGACGGCTCGGAAGGCCGCGGACGCGGGCGATCATCGGCGCCGCGAGCTTCGCGCGGCGCAGGTGCAGGCGGTGCTGCTTGCGGGCGCTGTTGTGCAGCCGCGCCGGCTTGAGAAGCGCGTGCGCCGGAGTCGAGACGCGCTTCGAGATCGACGAGACGTCGCACGAGCTCGTCGACCGGGACGAGCGGCGGGCGCGTCGCTGCGCGCACGATCGCCATCTCGAACGACGCGCGCGGAAGCGGTGACTCGAGGATCTCTTCCGCGGATTTCGAGAACCCGAGGTAGATGCGCGAGAGATCGTCGGCGGTCGTCGAGTGGGAGATGTCTTTGAGCTCGGCGAGCTCGGAATCCGGAACCGAAAGCAGCGTGCGCGTATCCGGCGCGACGCGCGCGGCGACGAGATCGCGAAGCAGCGCGAGGAAATCCCTCGTGACGTGGCCGATGTCGAAGCCTGCGTCCGCGAGCTCGGCGGAGAGCTCGAGCGCCTTGCCCGCTTGTTGGCTCACGACGGCGCGCGCGACCTTGTAGAGCGCGCTCGACTCCGCGACGCCGAGCGCACGCGCGACACCGGACGCGGTGAGGCCGCCGTCTTGTCCGGCCCACGCGATGACCTGATCGAGCAGGCTCATTGCGTCGCGCATGCTGCCCGCCGCTTCACGCGCGAGGAGCTGCACCGCCGCGGGCTCGGCCTTGATGCCCTCTTTTTCGAGCACCACATCGAGGCGCGACGCGATCGTCGATGCGCCGATGAGCTTGAAGTCGTAGCGCTGGCAGCGCGAGAGGATCGTGACGGGGACCTTGTTCACCTCGGTCGTCGCGAAGATGAACTTCACGTGCGGGGGCGGCTCTTCGAGCGTCTTCAAGAACGCGTTCCACGCGTTCTGCGAGAGCATGTGCACCTCGTCGACGATGAAGATTTTGAATCGGTCGCGCGCCGGTCGATAGACGAGCTTCTCCTGGAGATCGCGGATGTCGTCGACGCCGGTGCGGCTCGCGGCGTCGATCTCCTGGACGTCCATGTCCTGGCCGGCGGCGATCTCGATGCACGCAGAGCACTGCAGGCACGGCTTCGCGGTCGGGCCCTTCTCGCAATTGAGCGCCTTTGCGAGGATGCGTGCACTGGTCGTCTTGCCGACACCACGAACGCCCGTGAACAAAAACGCGTGGGCGACTCGATCGATCGCGATCGCGTTGGCGAGCGTCGTGGCGACGTGTTCCTGACCGACGAGGTCCTCGAAGGTCATGGGGCGCCACTTCCGCGCCAAGACGACGTACGACATGGACCGGATGTACCTCAGGGCCCGCCGGGGGTAAAAGCGGCATTTGGCGCCCACTCGGCGCTTGCGCCCGGTGCATCTTTTCGGCAAGTTTCGCCGACCATGCAGTTCCGCGGCGGAATGAACGAGCTGATGCGCCAAGCGGCGCGGATGCAGCGCAAGATCGACGAGCGCAAGGCGCAGCTCAAGGACGAGGAAGTTTCGTCCGCTGCCGCGGGCGAAAAGGTCCGCGTCGTCGCGACGTGCGAGGGCAAACTCCGGTCGATCACCATTGATCCCGAGTTCCTGCAGGCCGAAGGCTTGGAGATGACGATGGACGCGGTCGTGGCCGCGGCGAATACCGCGCTCGAGGAAGCGGACAAGAAGGTCGAAGCCGAGCTCAACAAGATCACCGGCGGGATCAAGATCCCCGGCATGTAGCCGGGCTCTTTCCCAAACGAGCGGTCATGTTCCCGGATCGCCTGCTTCGGGTCGTACAGCTTTTGTCCCGCCTTCCCGGCGTGGGAGAAAAGACGGCGCAGCGCTACGCGCTCGCGTTGCTCGTCGGCGACGAGAACGTCCCGCGCGACCTGGGCCGCGCCCTCTCCGAGCTGCGCGATCACGTCGGGCCCTGCAGCATCTGCGGTCACGTCGCCGATCGCTCCTCGCCGGACGAGGCGCCGCGCTGTTCGATCTGCCGCGACTCGCGGCGTGATCCGTCGATCCTCTGCGTCGTCGCGCGCGTCCAAGACTTGCTCTCGATCGAGCGAAGCGGCGCGATGCGCGGCCGCTATCACGTGCTCGGCAAACTGCTGTCGCCTCTCGACGGCGTCGGGCGCGACGACATCGGCGTCGACCGGTTGATCGCCCGCGTCTCGTCGAGCGACGGCGCGATCCGCGAGGTGCTCGTCGCCACGCCGCCGTCGGTCGACGGTGAAGCGACGGCGCTGCTCCTCTCGCGCGAGCTCGGTGCGCTCGGCGTGCACGTGTCGCGCATCGCGAGCGGCGTTCCCCACGGCGGCGATTTGGAGTTCGCCGATCAGGTCACCATCGGTCGCGCGATCGAGCACAGGCGGAGGTTCGGCTGACATGCCCAAAACAACGGTCCAAACCGAGAAGGCGCCGGCGGCGATCGGCCCCTATGCGCAAGCGACGAAAGCCGGCGGCTTCGTCTTCACGAGCGGACAAATCGCGCTCGATCCCGCGACGGGCCAGATGGTCCCCGGCGGCACCGAAGCGGAGACGCGTCAGGTGCTGAAGAACCTGCTCCACGTCCTCGAAGCGAGCGGCGCTTCGGCGGAGGACGTGGTCAAGACGACGATTTTCTTGGCAGAGCTAGATGACTTCGCGCTCGTGAACGGGCTCTACGGAGAGGTGTTCGGCAAAACGTTGCCGGCTCGCTCCACGGTTCAAGCGGCGCGGTTGCCGCGAGGCGCCCGCGTCGAGATCGAGGCCATCGCCTACGTTGGAGAGAAGTCATGAGCGACGATCACCAGGAATCCAGCGATCAGAAGCCGAAGGTGCGCAAGATCGTGCGCTCGGCTGCGACGGCCGAGCGGCCGACGTTCGAAGCCGCACCGGAGGGTGCAGCGCGTCCCGAGGGCGCGCCGAGCGGCGAAGGCGGCGAGAGCCGCCCCGCAGAGGGTGCGCCGGCCGGCCGCAAGTGGGACGTCCGCGCAGAGCGCCCGGCGGGACCGCCCTCCGGTCGCGGCCCGACGCGAGGCAGGCCTCGTGGTCCGGGTGGTCCTCGCGGCGGCGGTCCTCGCCCCCCGCGTGAGCCGCGCCCCGAAGGCGCAGAGGGCGCGAGCGCCCCGACGGCGGATGGCGAGCGTGGGCCGCGCAGCCCGCGCTTCGATCGCCCGCGACGCTTCGACGACGCGTCGATGCCGCGCCGCCCCGGCGCGAGCGGTGGTCGCGCGATGCCCGTCTATGACCGCGGCCCGCTCGATCGGTCGAGCCCGGAGTTCGTCGACAAGTGGTTGAGCATGCCGCCTCGCAAGCCCGAAGAGCGACAGGAGCGTCCCTTCAAGAAGGACGGCGGTCCGCGCTCGGATCGACAAGAGGGTGAAGGCCGTCCGCGTCGCGACGATCGCGATCGTCCGCGCGGGGAGAAGGCCGCGCCGGCGCCGGTGAAGGCGCAGCGCCCCGAGCCGCCGCCGAGCCAGACCAAGCTCCCGACGCTCCACGAGACGATCCTCGTCGGCCTGCCGAAGGTCGCGGTCGAGGGTCAGCGCGACAAGTCCGCGAACAAGCCGAAGACGGCCAAAGAGGCGCTCGCGGCGAAGACCGCGCACGTCGCGAAGCCGAAGGCCGAAGCGCCGGAAGAAAAGGGAGGCGAGATCGTCGTCGACCCGTCGTGGATCTCCGTCTCCGGCGATCGCGCGGTCGCGGTGCTCCGCGACGCGGGCCCCGCCGCCGAGGTGCTGGTCGAGCAGTGGATCCAGAACAAGAACGTCGACGCGATCGCCGAGGCAGCTCGCAGCGAAGAGCTCTCCGGCGCCGCGCGCAAAGCGGCTCGTCGCGCGGTGAACGTCCTTCGTTCGCGCGGCGTCACCGTGCCCGAGCGCGCAGCGGCCCCGCAGGCTGCGGCGCGTGCAGGAGAAGAAGAGGTCACCGAGGCGACGTTCAGCCCGCCCGATGCACGCGGCACGTGGTCGATGACGATCGCGAAGCGCCGCGGCGGTGAGCGCGCGCACATCGCGGAGATCGTCATTCGCGAAGGGACGGGCGTCGTGAACGCCGTCTCCGGTTGGATGAGCCGCTCGCAAATCAAAGAAGCGCACCAGCGCCTCGCCGACTCGACGGGGGTCGCTCCGGCGCCCGTCCCGGTGGAGTGGGTTCGCTGGCGCGTGCAGAAGGCGCTCGAGGAGAACGCGAAGAGCGGGCAGCTCGTGCCGCTCGGTCTCACGCGTTGCAAAGAGCTGCTGGAGCCCGCCGTCGCTGCCGAGCCGACCCATCCGTCGGCCGAGCTCGAGGCGAGCCTCGGCGATGCTGCCCCCGAAGCCACCGCCGGCCTCCACAACGAGCCGGAGTTCCGCAGCTGGCTTCCGGACATGCGCGCGATCGAGGACACGCTCCGTCGCGTCGGCCAGAAGCTCACGCCGGACGACGCGAGCGATCAAAAGAAGGTCGACGAGGTCCTTCGCGAGGAAATGAAGCTCGCGACCGATCGTTACTTCACGCCGGAGCAGCGTGCGGTCGTGGCGAAGCGCATGCGCGACGCAGCGCTCACCATCCGCAGCCGCTCGGGCGACGACCGCGCGAAAGAGGTCCTGCGCACCGCACAGGCGATCGAAAAGGCCGGGCTCATCACGTCCCCGCCCAACGATATCGAGTTCCTGCGCGTGTTCTTCCAGAAGGGCATCGCCGTCCTCGCACAGCAGACAGGCGGTCAGCTCCGCGTTCCCGTCCCGAACGCCCCCGCGGCGCCTTCGGACGAATCCGCTGGCTGACTTGCGCTAGACGGTTATCCGTCATATTGGATGCGACAGCCACCGCGTCCCGCACCAGCGGGGCGCGGCTCGGCCCTCGCATGTTTGCTGGCTGGGCGGACGATTCGCGGTCGCGAACGAGCCGTTCGGTGCATCCCAAAAGGAGTCTCCCATGGCTGTGCGACTTGGTGACGTGGCGCCCGACTTCGAGGCCGACTCGACCGAGGGGAAGATCCGCTTCCACGAATGGCTCGGCAATAGCTGGGGCATCCTCTTCTCTCACCCGAAGGACTTCACCCCGGTGTGCACGACCGAGCTCGGCGCCGTGGCGAAGCTCAAGCCCGAGTTCGACAAGCGGAACGTGAAGGTCATCGGCCTGAGCGTCGACCCCGTCGAAGACCACAAGAAGTGGGCGGGCGACATCGAGGAGACGCAGGGCGCGAAGCTCAACTTCCCGCTCCTCGGCGACGCCAATCGGAAGATCTCCGACCTCTACGACATGATCCACCCGAACGCGAACGACACCCTGACGGTGCGGAGCGTGTTCGTCATCGGTCCGGACAAGAAGGTGAAGCTCACCATTACGTATCCGGCGAGCACGGGCCGTAACTTCGACGAGATCCTCCGCGTCATCGACTCCCTCCAACTCACCGCGAACTACAGCGTCGCGACGCCGGTGAACTGGAAGGACGGCGAGGACGTCATCGTCGTTCCGAGCGTGTCCGACGCCGACGCCGAGAAGAAGTTCCCGAAGGGCTTCAAGCGCATCAAGCCCTACCTCCGCGTGACCCCGCAACCGAACAAGTAGCGATCACAACCAGCGGCCTTCGCGCTGAAAAAGGCCCCGCCCATCGACGATGCGGCGGGGTTTTTCATTTCTCGACGGCTGCGATAGCGTGCCCTCCTGATGAAGAGTGTTGGTTCGGGTGGGTCGTTCGGCGTGGGCCTGCGCACGGTCATGGCGATCGGCTTCCTCGGGGCGTCCGGCGCCCTTCTCGCCGCGGCCTGTGAGACCTCGACGACGGAGCCGGTGACCCCCACGGCCGGCACCTCCACCGCGAAGCCCGCGACGAAGTGCTCGCACTCGCGGGTGTCGAACGCGAACCTCGCCGCGACGTCGCGCATTCGTGACCTCGTGAACAAGCGCCGCAAGGTCGGCATCGTCCCCGTGAAGGTGACGGTCACCGACGATTGCCAGCTCGACATCGAGGTGCTGGACCAATGCAATGCGGCGGGCTTCTACGATTACCAACCGTATTCGGGACGACACCGAACGCAGATTCGCAAAGCCGACGACGTCAACGCCGAGCTCCCCATTCGCGAGGAAGACTTCGGTCGTAAGCTCGACGGCGGCCAAATCGTCGTCTCCGACGAGGAGTACATCGGCAAATACGAGACGACCTCGAGCGACCTCATTCGCAAGCAGGATCTCAAAGGCATCCGCTGCATCGAGGCGACGCACTACATCAGCAAGATCTACGTCGGCGGCTTCGCCATGGCGGCCGGCCCGTCGGCCGAGCTCGACAAGATGAACAGCGTCTTCTACGAGCGAAGCCGCTTCGTCTTCGCCCAAGAGGGCAACCCCAAGTCGTGCCAAGAGGCGGCTCCCAATGCGCGCCAAGCGACCGAGCTCTGCTCCGTCCCATTGAAGATCGAGCTCTCCGATTTCCAAACGGGGCAGGCCGAAACGGGTGAGTGCGCACACGACCCCTGCGAGGCCGGCGACAAGCTCGACAAGAAGTGCAACACCTGCGTCGAGGCCGTCTGCAATGCGGTCTCTTATTGCTGCTCGAGCCATTGGGACTCGGGCTGCATCAACAAGGCAAAGCAGATCTGCCCCCAGCCCTGCACCAACTGCGCGCACAAGCTCTGCGAGAACGGCGAAAAGCTCGAGGCGACCTGCAACCCCTGTGTGCAAAAGATTTGCGCGCAAGACTCCTATTGCTGCAACAACACCTGGGATCAGAGCTGCATCGGCAAGGTCCCGAGCGTCTGCGGCCTATCGAAGGACGAGCTCGCGAAGCAAGGCTGCCAAAACGTGCAACCGCTCTGCTCCGGCGGGCAATTCTGGGATGGCAGCAAGTGCACTTGCCCGACCGGCACCACCTGGGACGGCGCCACCTGCTACGCCCCGCCTCCCCCGCCCTCGTGCCACGACGTCTGCACGGTCGGCGCGCCGCAAATGACCTCGTGCGACTCGTGCGCCGCGAAGATCTGCGCGCAAGACCCGTTCTGCTGCAATACCAACTGGGACCTCAGTTGCACGCAAAAGGTCAAATCGGTCTGCAAAAAGGCCTGCCCCTTCGACAAGCCCATCGGCGGCGGCGGCGGCACCGCCTGCAAACCGAAAGGCTCCGCGTGCAAAGCCAACACCGACTGCTGCACCAACCTGTGCAAAGCCGGCACCTGCACCCAGCCGGGCGGCTGAATCTCGCCGCGACCTCCGAAAACAGAGGGGTCGCCAAGAGCGCCAAGGGCAGAAGGAGGAAGAAGAGGGTTTGAATAAGGCGAGAAAGAAAACTCTCTCTCCTCTTCTCCCTCTTTCTCCCTCTTGGCGCCCTTGGCGACCCCTCTCTTCTCCCTATTTCGTAGAGACGTCCCCAGCGCAGCGGATGCCGGCGGTGGCGGCTCGTTTGTCCTCGGGCCAGGCGGCGCGGTCGCTGGGGGAGACGCGCTCGATTGAATAGCTGAGGAAGGAGCCGCCGCGGATGACGCGGCGGGGGTTGTCGGCGGGTTTGGGTGCGGGCTTGGGGTCTTCGAGGACCGAGGCGGAGGCTTCGTAGGGGACCAGCCAATCGCTGGTCCATTCACCGACGTTGCCCGCCATATCGAGCGCGCCGACGGCGCTCGCGCCTTCTGGGAAGGTGCCGATCGGGGCGGTGCCGGCCCAGCCGTCTTTGTCCGCGAAGAGCACGTCCCACTCTTTCGCGCCTTTGCCGAACGTCTCCCTGCACTCTTGCCCGCAGGCATTGAGGTGTTTCGCCGAGGGATTGCCATTGCCCCACGGGAGCTCGCGACCGTCGGGGCCGCGCGCGGCGAGCTCCCACTCGGCCTCGCTCGGCAAGCGCCGGCCGGCCCATGCGCAATAGGCGTTCGCGTCCGCCCAATCGACGCAATTCATCGGGTGATCTTGGCGGTCCGAATGCGCGTAATTGCATTGCGGCGTCTGCATCTTGGTCTCGAAGTCGACCATGTCGCCGCCTCCCGAATCCGTGCGGGTCTTGCATTTGCCGGCGTCGACGCACTTCTTGTATTGGGCGACGCTGACCTCGGTCTTTTCGATGCAATAAGGCCCGACCATCACCTTGTGGACGGGTTTGGCGTCGCCGTCGTTGCCGCCCATTGGAAAGGTCGCGCGCGCGACGAGGAGCATTCCCTCCGGACAGGTCGGAACGCCCGGAGCACTCGCGGCCGAACCACTCGGCGCGCCGGTCGCGACCTTCACCTCCGCGGTTGGCGAACCAGATGCAGCGTGGGCAGGTGGTGGTTCGGGCGGCGTGCGGAGGTTCATCACCGTGATGACGGCTCCGGCCGCCACGGCGGCACCCAGCGCGACGAAGTACGGCCAGCGGGTCGGCTTCTTCTTCGGCGTGACCGGATCAGCGATCGACGCGGAGATCGTTCGACCTCGAACGGCCGTGCTCGCGGGAACGGTATCGCCCGACTCCGGCACCGAATCTTTTCGAGCCGCCGCGAACGACATTGGACCGGCGACCTCGGTCGGGCCCGATGCGCGCGAACCGGAGCCGCCGGCCTCCGCAGGCTGGCCGGCGAGAAACTCCGCCGTGGACATCGACTCGGCGCGCTTCGCGTCGGGCAGCGACATGCGCAAGTCACCGGTTGCGCCGACCGCGTCCTTGAAGGCGGCGGCGAGCGCGCCCGCGGATGGATACCGCTCCCCGGGGGTCATCGCGGTCGCGCGACGAAACCAATCGTCGATGGCGTCCGAGAGCTCGACGCCGCGGCGGCGATGGGCGCGCGCCTTGGCCGACTCCCCCACGCCCTTCGCGACGCAAACGATGAGCTGGAACGCGTTCTCGCTCACCTCTTGCTCTTCGGCGAAGTAGGGCTCGCCGACGAGCATCGTGTACATGACCTGCGCGAGCGAATAGACGTCGGTGGCCGGTCCGATGCTCGTCTTCGACTGAATCTGCTCCGGCGCCATGTATGCGGGCGTGCCGATCGTCGCCGTCTGGTTCGTCGAGCGCATGCCGTCGGCGACGACCTTCGCGATGCCGAAGTCGAGCACCTTCAGGTGCGGCGTGCCGTCGTCGCGGAGGGTGACGAAGAGGTTCTCCGGCTTCAGGTCGCGGTGAACGATGCCATGCGCGTGCGTGCGATCGAGGGCGAGCGCCGCCTGCCGAACGAGCTCCGCGAGCTGGTGCGGCTGCATCGGACCCTTCTCTTTGAGAAGGTCCTGTAGATCGCTGCCGATCAGGTACTCCATGACGATGAACGGCGCGCCGGTGGCGCTGTCGACGCCCGCGTCGGTGATCTCGACGACGTGCTGACTGTTCACCTTGGAGACGACGGTCGCCTCTTGCTTGAAGCGCTGGCGAAGCTGATCGTTCGAGACGAGCTGCGGCAGCATCACCTTGAGCGCGCGCGTGCGCTGCGTGTCGAGGTGGATGGTCTCGTAGACGGCGCCCATCCCGCCGGACGCGATGCAGCGAACGATTTGATAGCGGCCGCCGAACAGGCCGCCCGGGCTCAAGACGACGGGATTGTGGTCCTTCATCCCCAACCTTCGATGCTGAACGATGGCTGAACGGAGCGCGCAGCACGCGCCCGCGCCAACCTCGCGAGCTTATCGAAAGCCAGGTCGGAATTCATGACCTCCCCACCCGTGCGCGTCTGAACTATAGCGGCCTGGGGACATGCTCCGTCCTTGTCGCATCACCGGCATTTGTCGCCGAGAACCGGACCGCGCCTCGAGCGCGCGGGCGTTCGGCCCTGTTTCGCTCGCGTGCCTCGCGCTCACCTTCAGCGCGGGCTGCTCGTCCGAGGGCGAAGCCGCGGCGGCGAGCAACAGCGCCAGCGCCGCGCCTGCGTCGTCCGAGACGGCTGCCCCGACCGCGACGGCGATCGTCGTTCAACACGACCCCGCGGCCACCGAAGCGTGCAATGCGCGCCGCGCCGAGCTTCAAAAACAGGAAGCGCTGCCGGGCTCGAAGGCGGTCACCGAGCGCGCGGTCGGGTTCGCGCGCGTCCGCTCCAGGGCGGCCTTGTGGCGTCGCGAGCCGGAGGTTCCCCCACAGCTCGAGAAGCTCGGCCGCGGCAAACGCTCGAGCCTGCGCCTCGTGCGCGCGGTCCGTGAGCTCTTGAACAAGAAGGGCCCGAAGGAGGACAAGCGCAAAGCGGTGCTCTCGGAGGGTTACCTCTTCGCCGACAACGAGCTCGTCGCGCTGGCGCTCGGCGAGCAGGTCAGCCTCACCAAGCTCTTCGAGGAGCAAACGCTCTATCTACAGCGTGGGCTCGACCTCTACGAGCTCGTCTACGAGCCTCAAACGAAGCTCGAAAAGGAGCGCTACGTCTACAAAGGCGGCGCCTACGACGGCGAAAAGGCGGAGCTCTTGTTCGGAGATCGCGTCGCGACGACCAAGGAAGAGCTCGAGGGCTCACCGTCGCTCACGATCGATCTGCGCGACCTGATGAACCGGTCGGCGTTCGATCGTATCAAGCCGATCCACCTCACCGAATCGGCGCTCGTCGCGGAGGTTCGTTATGGCGCGGGCACCTGGGTTCCCGCCGTCATCGATCTCAAAGGCTCGAAAGCGGACCTCGGGTGCGAAGCGCTGACCCCGGAGCTCGCCGCCGCAAAAGGCAAGTTCGTCAACGAGCGCGCGACCTACCGCCGCGCGATGGAGAACGTTCGCGCGACCGTTCGAAAGATGGTGCGCGAGAAGATGCCGTTCGACGCTGCACCCGATCAGAAGAACGGATTTCTGCGCAAAGCGTGGAAGCGCGCATACCTCGCGGGGTGGCGCTCGTACCAATTCGAGGGTGAATCGCACGACGTCTACACGTCGAAGGGCGATCCGCGGCCGCCGCAGGTCTGCATCGACTTCCTCACCGACGTTTGGGAGCGCTCGTCCGGGACTTGGTATCAGCCGGCTGTTTTCGCCGATCCGCTGGAGCCTCAGCCCAAGCGGACGGAGGGCGCCATCGACTTCGATGCGATGAAGATCGGCAATCGTCGCAGCGTCGCCGAGTTCACCGACTTCGCCGAGCGCAACACCGAGCTCTTCGACGTTTTGGAGCTACCGAAGAGCGAGCGAATCCCCTTCAAAGAGCGCGAGGCGTTCTTCGATTACCTCGCAAAGAAGGCCGACAACTTCATCCCCGGCGACATGATTACGGTGCACGGGTTCAAAGAAGGTGGGCGGCCGCACTACCACAGCCTCATCATCGTCGAGACGGATCCGATTACCGGAATTCCCACGCTCGTCGCGGGCAACGCTGTCTTCCCGCGCGAGCAGTCGCTCGACGGCATTTTGCAGATCTCCCCGAAGCGCTCGCTGAAGCATCGAATCCGCGTCCGCGACAAATGGCTCAAGGCCGTCGCGGACGCAGGGACTCGCTGATCACGTCTCGCTGATTGGGTCTCGTTGCGGCGCCACCGCAACCGCCTGTCCGCTCGCCCTCGCGCGAACGACGACTACGACGCCGGCGACGACCAATGCTCCGCCGAGCATCATTTGCAGCGACAACGTCTCACCGCCGAGGAACACACCGAGCGCGACGGCAATGACCGGGTTCACGTACGCGTAGCTCGTCGCGACGGAGGAGCGCGTGTTTCGCAATAGATACGAATACGCGGAGAACGCGATGAGCGACCCGGCGATAACGAGATAGAAGAACGCGCCGACCGAGCGGAGCGGCACCTCACCAGCCGGCAACGACTCACCGCGCGCGAAGCCCACGGTGGCAGTCGCGACGCCGCCGGCAATCATCTGTGTCGCCGCGCCGAGCAACCCGGGCGGCTGATCGAGCTTCTTCGCAGCCAAACTGCCGAGTGACCAGCCGACCGGCGCCAGGAGAAGAAGGCCGGCGCCGAGCGACGCGCCCGCGAGCTCCTTCGTCGTCATGACGGCGACGCCCGCAAAACCGAGGACGAGGCCGACGACCTCGCGCGAAGAAGTGCGCTCACCGGCGAGTCGTCCGAACACCGCCATCATGAGCGGCGTCGCAGCACAGACGATCGCGGCGAAGCTCGACTTCACCTCTCCCTGCGCAATGGAGACGAAGCCATTACCGACCAGGAAAAGCCCCGCACCGGCCGGGATGCTGGCGAGCCACTGTTTGCGTGTCGGGCGCGGCGCGCCTCGAAGCCGCGAGAACGCGTAGAGAACCGCGCCTGCGACGAGATAACGCGCGCCCGCGCCGACGAGCGGCGGTAACCCCTCCACCATCCATTTCAGCGCGAGATAGGTGGAGCCCCAGATGATGTAGACGGCGAGGAGCGCGAGGGGGACGAGGCGCTCCGAAGCTTGGACCGGACCAGGAAAGCGAGAAGCGGCGACAACAGGTATTGGGCTCGTCGTTGCCATGGCGCGAAGAGTGGCGCCGCGCTTCGCGAATGCCAGCACAGCGCTCTCGGCCGACCACCGTTACAGAGCGCGACTGCACCCCCCGCGGGGGGTCATCGAATCGGACTCTGCACCGGTACAGCCGAGGTGGGTCCGACCATGACAGAGACCCCCTGTACCTACGGGTCGACGGATAAACTGTACCGGTCTCGCGCGCGTTCGCGCGCTACGCTCGACCGCCGTGGGAACCTCGGCAGAAGCGCTCCTGTTCCACCGTGTCGCGGGTGACGTCGCGTCGCTCATCGAGCGAGGAGCGCTTCGCCCGGGTGATCGCCTCCCTTCGATCCGCCGCTTGAGCCGCGAGCGACGCGTGAGCATCGCGACGGTGCTCGCCGCATACACCAAGCTCGAGCACGACGGCCTCGTCGAGGCGCGCGCGAAGTCGGGGCATTTCGTCCGCCGCCCGGTCGAGCCGGTCATCATGCCGCCGCGCAAGCCGCGACTCGCGCTCGCGCCGGCGCGTGTGTCCGTCTCGTCGGGCGTCGCAGCGCTCGTGAACTCGATGCGCGACCCCGCCGTCGTCCCGCTCGGGGCCGCCGCCGTCGCGCCCGAGCTCTTGCCGATCCGCGCGCTCAATCGAATCCTCTCTTCGCTCGCACGGGAGCTCTCGACCGCGGGTGCCGCCTACGATCCGCCGCCGGGCCTTCAATCGCTTCGCCGCCAGCTCGCGCGCCGATCGCTCACGTGGGGCACCGCGCTCGACGAAGACGATTTCGTCACGACCATCGGCGCGATGGAGGCGCTGCACCTCGCATTGCGCGCGACCACCCGCCCGGGCGACGCCATTGCGATCGCCACGCCGACGTATTTCGGCCTATTGCAGCTCGCCGAGGAGATGAACCTGCGGGTCATCGAGGTGCCGACCCATCCGGGCACCGGGCTCGATATCGACGCGCTGGAGGTCGTCCTCTCCCAGGCGCCGGTGAAAGCGTGCCTCGCCGTCACCACCTTCGATAACCCCCTCGGCGCATTGATGAGCGACGAGAACAAGAATCGCCTCGTGCGCCTCCTCGACAAACACGATTTGCCGCTCATCGAAGACGACATCTATGGGGATTTGTCCTTCGACGGCTCGCGACCGCGCCCGGCGAAGGCGTTCGACCGCGACGGGCGCGTCTTGCTGTGCGGCTCGATCTCCAAGACGATGGCCGCGGGTTATCGCGTCGGCTGGATCTCCGCGGGGCGGTATCACGCGACGATCGAGCGGCTCAAGTTCTCGCAGAGCGTCTCGTCGCCGACGCTGATGCAAATGACGGTCGCCGAATACCTCGATAGCGGCGCCTACGATCGCCACCTTCGCCATTTGAGGGCCGCGCTCGCGTCACAGGTGCAACGTTATCGCGCCGCCATTGCGACGAGCTTTCCGCCCGGTACGTGGGTCTCCGAGCCAAAAGGCGGATTTGTCCTTTGGGTCGAGCTCCCGAGCGAAGTCAGCGCATTGAAGCTGCAATCCGAGGCGCTCGCGAACGGCATCGCCATCGCGCCTGGCCCGATCTTCAGCGCACGGCAGCGCTACTCCTCGAGCATTCGAATCACCTGTGGGACTCCCTGGTCAGCCCGGATGGAGCGCGCGATAAGCAAGTTGGGCGAGCTCGCGTACGCCGAGCTTCGCGGCGACATGCGCGCGGCCGCGGGTCGATAGGCTTCTCATGCTCATTCGCCCCGCGTGCCTCGAAGACGCCGACGCCATTGCCGAGGTGCAAGTCGCCTCGTGGCACGCCGCCTACCGCGGCTTGATGCCCGACGACATTCTTCGAAGCGTCACGTTCGAGGCGCGAAGCACGCGCTGGCGGTCGATCTTGTCCGTCGTGCCGCCGATGTCGCGAACCACGGTCGGCGTGCGCGACGATCGCGTCGTCGCGTTCGCCAGCGTCGGCGATAGCCGCGACGGCGACGGGATGGGTGAGGTCTGGGCGCTCTACGCGCACCCGACCGTGTGGAGCACCGGGGCAGGCCGCGCGCTCCTCGTCGAAGGCATCGTGCACCTCGGCGACCGCGGCTTCGACCGCATCATTCTTTGGGTGCTCGCGGGCAACGCGCGGGCGATTCGCTTTTACGAGGCGGCCGGCTTCCGCCTCGACGGCGCTGCGAAGACGGAAGACCGCCTGCCGCACCTGAGAATGCAGCGAGCCGTCAGACTCGACTGAGCGAGGGCCTCAGTGCCTCTGCCTCTCAGCCCGAGCGCGAAGCCTCAGCCCCAAGGGCTCGGGCCGCCGAGGCCGTTCTTCGCGCGAAACGCCTCGTGAAGACGACGCACACCCGGCCACGGTGAGCCCTTGGCGATCGGCTTTCCGTCGATGCTCGAGATCGGCAAGAGCTCACGAATCGAGGACGTGATGAACGCCTCGTCGGCCGTCGCGAAGTCCGCGGGCACCATCCGTCGCTCCTCCACCGTGAACCCGGCGGAAGCTGCGACCTCGAGCACCAAGCCGCGCGTGATCCCCGGGAGGATCGTCTCCGTCGTCGGCGGCGTGACCAGTCGCGTTCCGTAGATCGCGAACACGTTCGTCGTCGTTCCCTCGATGACGTGGCCGTCGTGGCAAAGGATGAGCGCCTCGTGCGCGCCGCGCTCGTGCGCGTGACGAACGGCGAGCACGCTCTCGAGGTAGTTGCCGACCTTCGCGCCCTGCGCGGCATCACTCGGGCGGAACGTCGCGTAGGTGATCACGCCGACGCCGTCGCGGTACATCGCGGGGGACGGTGCCTTCAGCGGCTGCAGGAACAGAACGCGGCGAGGCTCGGTCGCGCCTTCGGGATCGAGACCGAACGGCCCCTGCCCGCGCGTCACCATCTGCCGCACCGAAAGCTCGAGACCGCCGGAGGCACCCCGCGCTTCGTCGACGAGGCGCCGAATCTCCGCCGTGAAGTCCGCGACCGAAAGCGGCAGCTCGAAGCCCATCTTCGCCGCCGAGCGCGCGAGCCGCTCGACGTGCGCCTCGAGGCGGAACGGCACACCGTCGTAGGTGCGCGTCGTGTCGAAGACGCTGTCGCCGAAAATGAAGCCGCGGTCGTAGACGGAGATGGTGGCGTGCTCGCGATCGACGATACGGCCGTCGATCGCGACGCTGCCTTGCCACGCTGCGGCGTTCATTTCTTGAGCTTCGCGATGAGGTCCTTGGCCTTCGCGAGGTTCTTGTCGTTGTCGAGCGCGCGCTCGGCCATCTGGATGGCCTTCTTCTCGTCGCCTTGGCGGTGGCTCACCTCACCGAGGTAGTAGAAGACCTCGGCCTTGCTGATCGCCGCGCCGTCGTCGAGACGCTGCATCAAGAGGGCCTTGAACGCCTTGCCGGCGCGGTCGACGTACGCCGCTGCCTGCTCGGCGTCCTGATCCGCGAGCTCGAGCGACAGCGTGCCGAGATCGCGAAGGACCGCGATGGACCCGGGATCGATCTTGAACGCGATGTCGAGCTCCGCGAGCGCCTTTTGACGATCGCCGTCGGCGAGGTACGCGCGCGCGAGACGGTGATGAATCGTCGCGACCTCCTTCGAGCGACGCCCGCCGTAAGACTCGACGATCTTCTGCAGCACGTCCGCGGCCTGTTTGCCCTTGCCCGACTCGCTGTACGCGTCGCAGAGGATGAGCAAGAGGTCGCGATCCTGCGGCGTGAGCTCGGACGCCTCTTGGAGGAGCTCCGCGGCGCGACCCGAGTTCGACAGCTTGGTTCGGAAGATGTCCGCCGCCGAACGAAGCAGCCGCACCTTGTCCGGCGTCTCCGTCGCGTGCCGCGCGTCACCGATCAGCAGATCGGCGAGCTTGTCGTACGACTTACGCTTCTCGTAGAGCGAGCGCAGCCGTCCGCGGATCTCTTCCTCACGCTCTTGGATCGCGAGACCCTTCTCGAGCGCGCGCTCGACGCCTTCGTCGTCACCGAGGGCCTCGAACATCGCAGCGAGCCGCTTCGCGGTGGCGATCGCTTCGTCGCCGCTCTCGAGCTCGAGGAGACGCTCGAGGTGCTTGGACGCCTCGCGCTTGTCGCCGCGCTTCTCTTGGATTCGCGCGAGGGCGACGAGCGCTCCCTTGTGGTTCGTGTCGCGCTCGAGGATCGCCGCGAACGTCGCGGCAGCCTTCTCGAGATCGCCGAGGCGCCCCTCCTGCACCTCGCCGAGGCGCAGGCGGTACGACAGCTCGCCGTCGAGATCGCCGCGGTCGCGCGCGATGCCGATCTGCTTCTCGAGGAGCTCGGCGAGATCGTCGTCCCGTCCGCTCTTCTCGAAGAGGCGCGAGAGGAACAGCGCCGCCTCGCGGTGAGCCGGATCGTCGTCGAGGATCGCATTGAGCTGATCGATCGCGTCGGTGGTCGCCTCGAGCTCGTCCGACACCCTGGCCGACTCGAGCCGGAGGGCAGCGCGCCGTCCGGGATCGTCTGCCACGTCGACGAGCCGTCCGAGGAGCTTCAACAGCTCCTTCTTCTTGCCCGTCTCGGCGTAGAGCTCACGCAGCGCGGTGCTCGCCTTTTCGTCGGTCGGCTCCTCTTCGAAGATTTGCTCGTAGAGGTCGACCGCCTGCGACGGATCCTTCAGCTCCGTCCGAGCAACCGCGGCCGCGTCGTGGCGCAAATCGCGCATCGACTCGACCGAGCCCGGAAGCTCGGTGCGGCGGACGAGCAGCTTGAACGTCTCCTGCGCGTCACCCGCCTTTCGGCGCACCTCGGTGAGCTCGGCGAGCGCCCACGCGTCCGCCTCGTCCGCCGCGATCATCTCGCGAAGGACGGCCTCGGCGAGCTCGCGATCGTCGAGCTGATCTTGTGCGATCGCCTTCGCCTCTTTGCGAAGCTCGACCGCACCCGCCATGCCGTCCAACGCCGCGAGCCGGCGCAGCGTCGCGACCAGGTCCTTTTGGCGGCCGGGCGCGCGCTGGATCTGCTCGATGGCGCGGAGGATGACCTCGTTCTGCGAGTCGTGTTTCAGCGCCTCTTCGTAGTCGCGCTCGGCACCCGCGAGATCTGCGAGCTTGTCCTTGCGCCACGAAGCCGCGCGGTTCCACAGATCCGCCGCCGTCTCGTGCGGGAGGTCCGATTTCTCGGCCGAACCGTGCGCCACAATCGCCTTCTCGAGCGCGCTTGCGGCCGAATCCCAACCGTTCACCATCGCAGCGACGCGCTCGACCTCGGCGAGGACGTCGCTGTCCGACGGATCGTCGTCGAGCGCGACCAAGAGCGAGTCGAGCGCCGCCTTCGGATCCCCCGCTTGGTCCTCGAGGACCCGCGCGAGATCGAGGCGGAGTCGAAGGCGATCCGACGGGCTCTCCGCGTGACCGATGCGCTTCTCGAACAGGCCTGCGAGGGCGCGATGGTCGGCCGCCTGGCGGTAGACCGACTCGAGCGTCTCGCTCACCTCTTCGAAGAGTGAGGCGTTCGCGGTGAGCTTCTCCAGCTCTTCGCGTGCGCCGGCGTGTGACGGCTTGTGCGTGAGCGCCGAGCGCAGCGACCCGAGACCAGCCGGCGGCTCCTGGAACTCGTGGATCTGGAGACGGCCCAGCCGGTAGTAGAGCTCCGCCTGCTCGTCGTCGTTGCCGAACGAGATGCGGCGCTCGAGGATATCCGCGAGCTCGCGGTGGTTGCCGGAGCGCTCGTGGATGCGGTCGAGATCCGCGAGGATCTTCGGCTCGCTCTCGTCGCCGGTCGCTTGGTCGAGGGCGCGCGCGAAGGCCTTCGCCGCGCGGGCGTCGTCCTTGAGGCGTGTCTCGGCGGTCTGTCCGAGGCGAACGAACAGCGCGCGACCGACCGATGCATCGAGCGCGTTCGTCGCGCGCGCCTCGAGCGCGTCGGCATAGCGCTTGAAGCCTTCTTCCGGCGTCGCGGCCTTCTCGGCGAGACGCTCGATCTCGGCGTGAAGCGCCTCGTCCTCCGGCGTCTCTTCGAGCGCGCGAAGCAGCGCGGACTCGGCATCCTCGGGCTTCTGCAGCTCGAGATCCAAGACCTGCGCGATCTCCTTGAGAGAAGCCGCGCGTGCGTCGGGCTCGCTCAGCGCCTTGATGCGCAGCTCGAGGGCGGCCACGCGGTCCTCGTGACGTGCGGCGGTGCGCAAGACGGGCAAGAGCACGTCCGTCGCTTCGAGCCGCAGATCGTCGTTGGACTCGGCGATCGCGCGGAGCGCCTTGAGCGCGTCCTCGTTGCCGGGCGCCTCGTCGAGGACGAGCCGGTATTGCTCGAGCGCGTCGACAGGCTGCTGGAGCTTGTCCTTGTAGAGATCGCCGATCGCGACGCGGAGCGCGGCGCGGTCGTTGACCGTTTCGGCGCGGCCCGCTTGCTCGCGCAGGTTCTCGAGGAGGTCCTCGTACATCTCTTCCGAGCGGAAGAGACGCTCGAGCGATTTGAGGGCGTTCGAGTCGCCGGCACGCGCCTCGAGCGCGGCCGTGTACGAGACGATCGCCTCGCGCGGGTTCTTGAGCGCCGTCTCCTGGCGATCGGCCGCCTTCATGCTGAGCTCGTAACGGAGGTCCGCCTCGTTCGCGCTCGCGAGCTCGACCCTGCGGGCATAGAGCTCGACGAGACGCTCGGACGCGTTCGCCTCTTCGTAGAGCGGGATGAGACGATCGATCGTGAGCGCGAGCTCCGGCTCTAGCTCGAGCGCGCGCTCGTAGGCTTTGATGGCCGCGTCCCGGTCATCGAGCATCTCGGCCTGGATCTGCCCGAGACGTCGCAGCAGGTTCGCCGCTTCGATATCGGGCGCATCTTCCGCCTTCTTTTCGACGACGACGGTCACCTTCTCCCAGTCGCCGAGGAGAACCGCGAGCTCGTCGACCTGATCGAGGGGCTCGACCTCGCCGACCGAGATCTCCGCGAGGCGCTCGTAGGTGACGAGCGCGCTGCGCGGATCGTCGAGGTCGGCGTTGTAGGCGCGGCCGAGAACCGAGAGCAGCTCTCGGCGTGACACCTCGTCGTCGACGTGGGTGAGCGCGTGCTCGAGGCTCTTGGCGAACGGGGCGAAGCTCTTCAGATCGCGCGCGAGCCGCTCGAGATCTTCGCGGACCTGCGTGTCCTCCGGGTCCGCGTCGAAGGCTTGTTGCATCGAGCGGAACGCCGACTCTTTGTCGCCGCCCTTCGTTTCGTAGAGCTGTGCGCGCTCACGCAAGATCTCCGCGCGCTGGTGCTTGTCGGTCGCGAGCCCGAGCTGCTGCTCGGTGAGCTCGACCTGCTTCGTCCAATCGTCGAGCTGCGCGTAGATCGGCTGCAGGATGCCGACGACGCGAGCCTTGTGCTCCTCGTCGCTCGTCAGCGCCTCGAGCTCCGCGATGGCCTCGCGATCGCCCTTCACCGACGTGACGATGGTCTCGAGCTCGTCGATGGCCGCCGACTTGTCGTCGAGCTTCGCGAGGTAGAGGCGCGCCAGCGCGAGCCGGTAGGGAGCACGCTGCTCCTCCGACGCGCCGCCGTCGATCCGCCGCTGGTAGTGGTCGCCGAGGTCGCGGTGACGCTCGAGCTTCTTGAAGAGCTCCGTCAGCCGATCGAGCGAGCGAACATCGTTCTGCTCGACGTCGAGAGCTGCGCGGTAGGTCTCGATCGCGTCGTCGTTGCGATCGAGCTCGCGCTCCTCGAGGTCCGCGATCGCGTGCAGGAGCTGGAGCTTCCCGTCGCCTTCGCGGTAGTCGAGCATCGCGCGCATCAAGTCGACGCGCTCGGCGTGACGCTTGCTCTGCACGAGCAGCTTCTCGATCGCCGAGAACAGCTCCTCGCTCTCCGGCTCGAACGCGTGCGCTCGGCGGAGGAACTCGAGGGCCTTGTCGATGTCGCCGATCGAAGCAAACAGCTGGCCCGTTCGCTTCGACAGCTCGGCCGTGGTGTCGTCGTCGCTGTCGACCTTCGAGAGCTCGTTCGCGTAGATCTCGGCGAGCTTCTTCTCGGACGTCGATGCGCGCGCCAGGCGCTCGAGCTCGGACCAAACACCGCGGTCGCCGATGTCCTCGTGCAATAGGCGCGCGGTCGCGTCCATCGCGGCGCCGAAGTTCTCGAGCTGCTCTTCCTGGAGGGTCGCGAGGCGCTTCAGCAGGTCGATTCGCTGGGTCGGGTCCTGCGCGACCTCGAGGCGAGCCTCGAGGGTGCGCTGCACCTTTTTCCAAGCGCCTTGCTTCAGGTAGACCGGCTCGAGCATCTCGCCCGCGCGGGCGCGATCCTCGCCGCCGTCCTCGTCATCGCTCGCTAGCACGGCCTCGAGCTCGGCGATCGCATCGCCGTTCGACGGATCGTGCGCCAGCGCCTCTTCGAGCTCGTCGAAGGCGCGGGACGAATCGCCGAGCTTCTGGCGCGCGATCTTGGCGATCTTCACGCGAAGCGCGGCAGTACCCACCGCCTGCGGCTGGTCCAGCATGCGCTGGTACATGTCGACGAGATCCTGGAAGCGCTCTTGTTTCGTGTAGAGCTCTTCGAGCTGGCTCGTCGCCCGCGAATCCACGCTGATCTCGAGAGCTGCCTCGAGCCGCTCGATCGCCTGCGTCGGATCTTCGATCTTGTCGCGAAGGAGCTCCGCCTGGCGGAAGATGAGCCGCTTGCGCTCGTCGTCGTCGGACGCGACCTCTTCGCGCTTGCGAAGGATGTCGAGTAGCGACTTCGAGTCACCTTGCGCCTCGAACAACTGCTCGAGCGCGATCATCGCGCGACGCTCGTCGGGCCGTGCTTCGAGCGCCTTTTGGTAGTACTCGATCGCGAGCTCGGGCTTTTCGAGCCGCTCTCGTGCGAGGTCACCCACGCGGAGAAACACCTCGAGCTGAACGTCGCCGTCGATGATGTCCGGCGCCACCTCTTGATAGAGCTGGCTCGTCTCTTCCCAGCGGCCGGTCGAAGCGGTGAGCCGCTCGAGCGTCTCGCGCTGGCGACCGATGCGCTCGTCTGCAGCCGACTCCTTGAAGGCGCGCCGCGCGTAGCCGTAGGCGCGCGCGGGATCACCGAGCGGGCCTTCGGCGGTCGCGAGCGCCTTCTCGAGCCGCTCGATACGCTCGGCCGAGCTGTCCGCGACCTCGGCCTCGATGTCGAGGACGCGCAGCAGCTTCTCTGCGTCACCGTCGGCCTCGTAGAGCGGATGCAGCACCTCGGCGACGTTTCGTCGCGCGTCCGGAAGGTCGAGCATCTGCTCGAGCGCCGAGCGCGTCGCATTGTCGGAGGGCTCGATGGCGAGCGCTTGTCGGTACGCTTCGAGCGCGCCGTCGAGATCGCCGAGGTGGAGGCGTCGGACGTCACCGAGCCTGCGGTGGAGCTTGATGCGGTCTGCTTCGTCGTCGGCGAGCGCGAGATCCGCGTCGATGATCTCCGCGAGATCTTGGTGGCGATCGGCCTTCTCGTAGAGCTTCGCGAGGGCCGCGTGCGCCGCGCGGTCGGCGCCGAACGACTCGAGCACCGCGCGCCACGCCTGCGTCGCCTCGGTCACGTCGTCGAGCGGGCCGGCGAGGATCTCCGCCGCCTTCACCATCGCGCGGCGACGCTCGTTGGAGTCGCTGGTGACTTCCTCGCGTTTGCGGAGGATGTCGACGAGCTCGCGGTTCTTGTTGTCGGCCTCGTAGAGCCGCTCGAGCGCCGCGAGCGCGAGCTCGTCGCTCGCGTCGTCCGCGAGCCGAGCGCGCCAAGCCTCGGTGGCCTTCGCGCGATCGTTGAGCATCTGCTCGTAGAGATCGCCGAGGCGTTCGTAGAGCGCCTTGCGCGCCTCGACCGACTCCTCGAGCTTGACCTCGATTTCGAGCGTCTCGGCGAGGGCCCCGTGCTTGCCGTTCTCGGCCTGAAGACGGGACAGCGCGCGCGCCGCCGGAACCACGATCGAGACCTCGTCGGGATCGATCGCGAGCACCTTGCGGTACACCTCTTCCGCGCGCGTCGAGTCACCGAGCGACGTCTCGAGCAGGCTCGCGACGAGCATCATGATCTCGGCGCGAACGGCCTTCGACTCGGCGTTTTCGGCCGCGGTCGAGAGGACGGCGGCCACGCGATCTTGCTTCGCGAGGCGCTTGCCGATCTCGATGAACCGCTCCCGGACACCTTCGTCGTCCGGAACCAGCGGGACGAGCTGCGCGAGGGCTTCGAATGCACCCGCGTCGTCGTGGAGGCGCTCGTCTTTGAGCTCGCCGATCCTTCGAAGGAGCGTCTTTCGCTCTTCGTTGGACGGCGCACCCTCTTCAGCACCCGCCTCGACCGACGCCGGCAGCGACTCGAGCCGGATCTCGAGCATGCGCACGAGGCTTCGGATCTCGTCGCGGGCCTCGTAAACGCCCTCGAGCAAGCAGGCCGTGCGGAGCTTCAGGCTTCCGATCTCGAGCATCCGCTCGGCGAGCTCCCGCGCGTCGGCGTCGTCATGACGCGTGCGAAGGATCTCTTCGATGTGCGAGAGCGCGCGATCGGGGACCAGGAGCTGCTCGAGGTAGAGGCGTCCGAGGTAGAGGCGAATGTCGACCGCTTCCTCCTCGATGGCTGTCTCGAGCCTGCGCTCGAGCAACGCCGCGAGGTCGCCGTAGCGCTCCTCGTCCTCGTAGAGCTTCTCGAGCGCGTCGAGTGACGACACGTAGAGCGGATCGATCTCGAGGATGCGCTCGTGGTACGCGATCGCCTTGGGCGGCATGCCGATCACCTCTTCGGCGATCATCGCGACCTCGTTCAAAAGCGCGATCTTCTGCGCGGGCTCTTCGGCGCCCTGCGCCGCCTGATCGAAGAGCTCTTCGAGCTCGCCCCAACGCTCGGCGCCCGTCAGGATCTGCTTCAGCCGCTCGAACGCCTTGTCGTTCGTCGGGTCCATCGCGAGGATGCGCTTCAGGTACGGAAGCGCACCGTCGGAGTCACCGAGCTGTTCGTCGTGCAGCGATGCCGCGCGATCGCAGAGCTCGAGCTCCACCTCGCGCGAGATGACGCGCGCCTCTTCGGGGTCGGTCGTGATGATGTGCGCGCGGTACGCCTCGGCGAGATCCGTCGGGCGTCCGGCGCGCGCGGAGAGATCGTGCGCGCGGTCCCAGAGCGACATCTCGCTCGGGAACTCGTTGAGCGCCGAGAGGGTAACGTCGAACGCAGCCCCGGGTGACGAGAGCTTCTTCTCTTCGACCTCGGCGAGGGAGACGAGCAGCTCGAGCCGCTGCTCCGGCTCGTCCGCCGTCTCGAGCATCACGCGGAGCATCGTCGCCTGACGGCGGAAGTCTCCGAGATCGAGGTACGCAGACTGGAGCGTGTTCGCGGCGCGTGCGCGGGTGGACGGATCCTCCACCAGGCGGGCCAGGATGCCGATCGCATCGGCGTCGCGCGGCCGAAGCGCAAGCGCGCGCTCCGCCGCCTCGAGCGCGTCGAGCGGACGCGCCAGGTGATCGATGTAGAGGAACGCGAGCTCGACCTCGCGCTGCGCCCGCGCCTCCCCTTCGGAGATATCGCGGTGACGCTCCACCACCTCGGCGGCCGTCGCGTAGTCTGCCTCGGCGAGGAGGAGTCGTGCGAGCGAACGGAGCGTCTCGGGCCGCTTCGGATCGATCTCCGAAGCCTTTTGGTAGAGCTTGATCGCGTCCTTCGGGTTACCGAAGACGTCCTCTTCGAGCGCTGCCCACTCTTCGTAGATGCGGGCCTTGTCGTCGTCGGTCGCGGCGCGAACACGCAGCTCGAACAGCCAGCGGAGGTCGTCCTTGCGCTCGGCGCCTCGAAGAAGCGCATCGAACTCACGGAGCGTCTCCTCGTCGGACGGATCGTCCTCGACGAGCTTCTTGTAGCTGACGACCGCTTCGTCGAGCCGGCCGAGCTCACGCGCATACGCGTTCGCGAGCTTGTTGCGCAGCTGGCGTTCATCCGCGGACGCGAGCGTGGCAGCCGACTTGCCCAACGAAAGGCGAGCCTCGACCGCTTCGACGAACGGTACCCACGACGACGCCGAGCGTGACGCTGCCTCGAGCGCGAGGAGGTTCTCCTCGTCGGGCTCGAGCTCGTAGGCCCTGCGCGCGTAGCCGAGCGCCGTCGCACGATCCGCGAGCGGACCGCCGGTCACGTTCGCGAGCTTCCGAAGCATCGCGACGCGCTCATCCTTCTCCTCGGCGACGCCGAGCAGGATTTCGTAGAGCGCCGGCAACCGTGCCCAACGCTCGTCCTTCTCGTAAATCGGAACGAGCGCGCGGGCCGCGCGAGCATTGCCCGCGTCCGCCGCGAGGACACGCTCGTAGGAGCGCGTCGAGCGCTCCGGCGTGTTGAGCTTCGTCTCGTAGACGGCGGCCGCGCGGAAGCTGAGCTCGATCTTGTGCTCCGGATCCGTCGCGCGATCGGCCGACGACGAGAGGAAGTCCGCGAGGCTGTCCCAGTCGTTCTGTGCCGCGTACAGCTCTTCGAGCGAATCGAAGTCGCCGGTCGCGACGTACGACTCACGAAGGACGCGCAACGCCTTGGCCTGGCCGGGCGAGAGCTCGAGCACGCGACGCCAGGTGCGCGTCGTCGATGCCGTGTCCTTCAACCGGTCGGAATACACCGCGCCGAGCTTCTGCAAGATCGCGAGCTTCGTCGCCGGATCCTGCGTGACCTCGGTTCGGCGCTCGAGCACCTCGGCGAGCGTCGCGTAGTCCTTCTCGCGCTCCGCCTGCTTCTCGAGGGCGTCGTAAACGCTGCCCGCCGTCGGATCGAGATCGAGGATCTGCTTCTGGATCGCGATCGAATCGGCGCCGCGATCGAGACGCTCCGCAGCGAGCTTCGCCATTTCCGAGAGGACGGCGATCTTGTCCGCGCCCTCGGCGTCTTTGGCCTCGAGCTCGTACAACGCAAACAGCTGCGACCACGCGCGGCGCTTCGTGTAGAGCTCGCGGAGCTTCGTCCGCGCCTCTTCGTCGTGCGGAAGCGCCTCGAGCAGGCCCTCGTACGCCGTGATGGCGTTCTGCACGTTCGAGAACTGATCCGCCCAGCGTCGTGCGACCGAGCGGTAGAGCTCACCGCGCTCCGAAGGATCCTTCGCGAGCTCCGCGAGACGCTGCTGGCACGTCAGCAAATCGCGGAAGCGCCCGAGGCTCTCGTAGATGCGGACGAGCTCGCGGAGCGCTTCTTCGTTGCCGTCGTCGATCTGGACGAGCTGCTGCAACACCTGCACGAGCTGCTGCTCGTTCTTGGCGCGGTCCCTGTGGATCGCAGCGATCTCTTGGAGGATCGCCGTCTTTCCGGCCTTGTCCTCGGGGTCGAGGCGATCGAGCTCTTGGCGGAGCAGATCGACGAGAGCCGGGAAGTTCCCTGCTTGGCCGTAGAGACGCTTCAGCGCCTCACGCGCGTCTTTGTCCGTCGGCTCTGCCTTGAGGATCGCCTTGTACTGCTCGATCGCCTTGAGCGCGTTGTCCTGCGACTCCGCGAGGCGGGCGATCTCCGCGCCGAGCTCTTTTTTCGCGGCGGGGTCCGTCGTCGAGCGCTGTGCCTCGGTGAGGACCGTCGCGAGCTTCGCGGTCACCGCGGTACCGCCCTTCGCGGTGTCGACCTCGGCGTACTCACGGAAGAAGCCGAGCATGGCGCCGTTCGTCGGATCGACGCGGCGCAGGCGATCGAAATACGGCTCGGCGGCCTCCGGCGCGTTGCGCATGCGCCAGTGGACCATCGCGATCTGCAGAAGGACGCCCTGCTCCGCCTCACCGCGGAGGCCGGCAGAGCCCGCCTTCAGCTGATCTTCGTAGAGCGCAACGAGGTGATCCCACGCCTGCGTCTCGGTGTACGCCTCGGCGAGGTACGACAGCGCGTCGGGCTGGCCCGGCGACAAGTCGAGCACCTGCTCGTAGAGCGCGATCGCGCCGTCTTTGTCCTGCAGGGCGCGGGCGCGAATGCGCGCTGCCTTCAAACCTGCCGCGATGCGCTCTTCCTTCGAAGGGCCGCGCGCGAGGATCAACTGGAGAGACGTCGCGAGCCGCTCGGGCACGTGCGCGAGCGCGGCCTCGGCGTTGGTCACCCCGCGCCGCACCTTCGGATCCAGCGTGATGGCGCGCTCTGCGAGCTCGGCCACCTGATCGCGATCGATATCCGTGCCGCCGTAGCGGAGCGCGACATCGGACGCGCCGATGAGCAGACCTGCACGAAGCGAATCGTCCGTCGCCGAGTCCGCCTCCGCGATGTACCGATCGTAGATATCGCGCCACTTGTTGCGCTTCTCTTCGTCGGTCTCGAGGAAATTCTCCGCCTTCGAGGCGAGAGGCTCCTGCGGCATGAGCTCGATCAGCCGTTCGTAGGCGGCACGCGCCTTGGCCGAATCGAGGAGCTCTTCGTCGCAGATGCGCGCGAGCTCCGCCTGCATCGCGGGCTCTTCGCCTTGCGAAAGCGAAAGCTCCATCTCGAGGAGGCGCGCCACCGCGAGCCACTCTCGTCGTTTGTCGAAGCGCGCACGCGCCTGCTCCAACAGACGGAGCATCTCGACGCCGGGATCACCCGGACTCGTGACGATCTCAGCCAGCTGCTCCCACGCGCTCTCACTCTCTGGTTCATCCTGGAGGCGGCCAAGAACAACGCGAATCGTATCAACGCTCATCGTCACCCCGGTCTGGGCAGGCTCCATGAAGACTCGAGAGATCGCGCTCGAGGCGCGTGGAAAAAGGTGGACGCACAGGTCGCGCGTGAGAGGTGTGCAGTGAAGACGCGGGAAGCAGGCGCTGAGGAATGTACGCCCCTACGGGACGGCGTTTCAAGGCCCGTAGCCTGGCGGCGCGAGCCTTGGTAAAGGCGGGAAACTATGTCTTCGGAGACGATTCAGCGCATCGCCGTCATCGGCGCGGGACAGATGGGTCGGGGCATCGCTCAAGTTGCAGCGACCACAGGCCTCGAAGTGCTCCTTTCGGACGCATCCCTCGAGCTTGCTACCAAAGGTCGCGACTCGATCGCGAGCGTTCTCGGACGCCTTGTCGAAAAAGGAAAGCTCACGGAGGAGGCACGCGCCCAAACGATGGAGCGTATTCGGCCAGTCGCGAGCGGCGCAGACCTCGGCGAGTGCGACCTCGCCGTCGAAGCCGCCACCGAGCGGTTCGACACCAAGATCGCCATCTTCAAGGCAACCGACGCTTCCCTAAAAAAGGGCGCCATCCTCGCCTCGAACACCTCGAGCATCTCCATCACCAAGCTCGCCGCCGCGACCTCTCGGCCCGAGCGGGTGATCGGCATGCACTTCATGAATCCAGTGCCGTTGATGAAGCTCGTCGAAATCGTCAAGGGCATTCAAACGTCCGCCGCCACCTACGAGGCCACGCGCAACCTCGCCATCAAGATGGGCAAGACCGTCGTCACATCGAACGACGCGCCCGGCTTCATGGTCAACCGCATCCTCATTCCCATGCTCTGCGAGGCGTGCTTCGCCGTTCAAGAAGGTGTCGGCACGGCGGAGGACATCGACACCGGCGCCAAGCTCGGCCTCAACCACCCCATGGGTCCGCTCGAGCTCGCCGACCTCATCGGCCTCGACACCGTGCTTGCCATCGCAAACGTCCTCTACGACGAGATCGGCGACTCCAAGTACCGCGCGCCCGTCCTCTTGAAGAACCTCGTCGCTGCCGGCTGGCTGGGGAAGAAGAGCGGCCGCGGCTTCTACAAGTACGACGACAAGGGCCAGAAGGTGGTCTCGTGAGCGTCGTCCGCACCGAGATCGACGGCTCGATCGCCACGGTCACCATCGCGCGCCCCGAGAAGCTCAACGCGCTCGACCCCACCGTCCTCGGCGAGCTCTACGCTGCTTTCGAAAAGCTCGCGTCGAGCGACACGCCGCCGCGCGCCGTCGTGTTTACCGGTGAGGGCAAGGCCTTCGTCGCCGGCGCCGACATCGCCGCGATGAAAGAGCTCTCGCCCGTCGCCGCCAAAGGCTTCGCCGATGCCGGCCACCGCCTCGGCACCCTACTCGAGTCCTTGCCGTTCCCGATCATCGCGGCCGTCAATGGCTTCGCCCTCGGCGGCGGTTGCGAGCTCGCCCTCGCCTGCGACTTCATCTACGCGAGTGAGAAAGCCAAGTTCGGCCAGCCCGAGGTCAAGCTCGGCGTCATCCCCGGCTTCGGCGGCACCCAGCGTCTCGCGCGCCGAGTCGGCCTCGGCCGCGCCCGCGAGCTCGTCTACACCGGCGACATGCTCACCGCCGAAGAGGCCCTTCGTATCGGCCTCGTCAACGCGGTGTTCCCCGCCGACCAACTCATCGCCAAGGCCGTCGAGGCCGCGAAGAAGATCGCCGCCGTCGGCCCTCTCGCCGTCTCCGCGGCGAAGCGCGTCCTCCTCCGCGGCGCCGACGAAAGCCTTCCCACCGCCAACGAGCTCGAGGCGACCGCGTTCGCCGCGCTCTTCGGCAGCGACGACCAGCGCGAAGGCATGAAGGCCTTCGTCGAAAAGCGAAACGCGACCTTCACCGGTCGCTGACACGACGTAGCTACGGCGGGCGCCGGCTGGGAGGCTGGCGCCCGTCTCGTCGTGGTCCGTGGGTGGGGGGATGACGGCGACGCTGCGGGGTCGCATTCGATCCCGTCAGGTCATCGCATCGTGGTCGTCCGTGCGGCGGGGTTCGGAGCCCCGACGGTGCGGACGTCCACGTGGACGAAACGGGTGCGCAATGGGCTTCGATATTTCTCTGGAGCAGCCGACAGGTCGACACGAGACCAATCACCTGCGCGCGAACGCATTCTCGTCCGCGTATCCCGAGTTCGTTGCATTCGAGATCTCGCGGGACGCCTACTGGTCATTGGCCGAAGAGCTCGCCCCAGACATCGGGATGACGGCCGCCGAGTACGTCGCGCGCGGCATCGGGCTCGAGCTGAACCTGGAGCACGACGAATTCTGGATTCAACTCCAGTTTTGGGAGCGGTCGGTCACCTTCACCTTGCCGAACTTTCCTCGGTTGGGCACGGGTGCCTCAGTCGACGCGGTGCGACCATACATCGAGCACTTTCTGCGCGACGGATGGGCATTGCTTCATCCAACCACGGGGGATCCGATTGAGTCCGTCGATTGGGTAATCGCGATACGGGAGGGTTATGCGCACCGTCAGGGTCGGGTCCAACATGTCGCCGATGCAACTGGAGGCCGCATTTCCTAAACGCATCTCCTGGGCGCGCGAAGTCGGGGGCGGGCGGGCGGACCGACGTGGAGGTGCTCGGATTGAGTCCCCCGGGTTCGGTCCGCTTGGGGGTGGCGGCATGCGGCGAGCAGTTGGGACGCCGAGGCGCCTACGTCGGTCGACTCTTGAACCGACCCCATCAACTGCAATCCGGACCTTGTTGTGCCAGCGGGCTGGAAGTACCACTTGACGGTTACGGAGCAGTACCTTCTCGAACAAAGCGTCCTGTCTCGGTCGGTGCAATAAGCAGCCCACCCCGCCGGTTCACCACCTCTGGCTCTCGCCACCCAGCACGCGTAAGTTAGCGACGTGAATTCCTCCCAGCTCGTCGAGGCCGCAGTCGACACATTCTACCGCGCCACCAATGACGCGGACCAAACGTCGGTCCTTTGCGCCCTCGAGCAACTCGGTGCATCGCCCAAAGAGGCCTGGCACCTCTTTCAATTCATCCCTATGGCGTTCGCTCATACAGCGTTTGAGCCGCTCGGCGTCCGCTTCCAAGACCGCTATATTCGACTGCTGCCGTCCGACGCGCGGGAAACGCGCCGACTTGCCGACGAGCCGTACTATCGCTCAGCGCTTGCTGAGGCGTACAAGCGGAGAGCAAGTGCGAGCAACCCACTCGAGGCGCTGATGCCGGTCTATCTGTGGAGCGCGGAGTTCGCCGCAATTCAGGAGCTTGTCCACAAACCAGAGGGCCTTCGAAACGTGTGCCTCACCGAACCGATACTCCTTGAGTACGAGCCTTCCTAGTGACAGCGAGCTCCGACGTGGCTCAAACAACGCCGCTGCGCAAACCAATCCGAGTTTGGCTGCTTCAAGGGGTCTGCTGTCTGCAGCTCGTTAGAACCATCATCAGCGTGGGCCTCGATCTTCGCTCGACCGGTCTCCAGGACCTGGTCGACGTCATCTGGTTCGGAGAGTCGCTTCTGGCGATCCTCCTTCTCCTCGCGCTGATAGCCAGCCTGCAGCGGCTGGGGCCGAATCCGCCGGTATTGGCCCCGGTTCTAGGTGCGGCTTGGTGGGCTCATGGCGTCTACCGCATGTTTCACGATCGGCTCCAGTCACCCGAGCCCTTCACGGTGGACGCGGTATTTACTGGCGCAATTCTCGCTCAGCTTCTCATGCTCTGGCTCGCTGTCTCCTTGATTCTCCACCGCAAGACGCGAAGCTTCTTGAACGCCTCGACGTAGCGATACCACGTTGGCGGCGAGCTGTGCTTCGACGCCGACTTTGCGGCACCACAAGAAACTTTGAAACCCCTACTCGCTAAACTGGACCGTGCGCTCGAGAGCGCAGGGTGGTCCGTGGTCGAGCGGACCTCCGAGCTCGATTGGTGGGCGGACGACCAATGGCGATTGGCATCCGTTTGGTCGCCCGTTGGCCTCACGGTCTTCCTCACGTTTCTCGTTGATCCTCAATACGATGGCCCGCGCGCACCGGGTCAAGCTGTCTGGGCTGTATCCATATCGCGTAGCCCGCCCCGGAACCGGGCTGGAGCTGAGCTCGCTCGCCTCACCATCCTGCGAGAACAGGCGTTGCCAGCGGTCGTCGAGGAAGCGAATGAGCTCCGAAACGATCCAATCTGACCACCTCCCCGTTGAATGCTGCGTCGCCGTCAGATCACGACTGCACGGTCGTCACTGCGCCCGGGGACATGGCACAGTGGCTCGGGCAGTTCTCCGGAAACACTCATGCGACGAAGGTCAGCGACCTCGAATCGCAGCTCCGCCACGCCATTTCTGAGCTCCGTTCGGAAACGCCGTCTCGTGACAGGGGCAGCTTGGGAAAGACCATCGGGGCACTCGCTATCCGGCTCCTGTCGGCTCGCGTGAAGTGGCTCAAGGCGCGGCTCGCGCAAGCGAGGCTCGATGAGCTACGTGGCAAACCAACGTAACCGTTCACTTTCCGACGCAGCTGCTGCGCGTTGACGCGGCGTCGCTACGGAGCGGTCCAGGCGTCGGGCAGGAGCTCGTCG
>JABFXY010000088.1 GCA_013361525.1 Polyangiaceae bacterium
GAGGTTGGGTCGCCGGGGCGCCGGCGGGCTCCGTCGCGGGTGGTGTTGCGGGCGCGCCTTCTGCTGCGCGCCCCCAAACGCCCATCGAGACTTTCCTCGCGGTGCCGGGCACCGGGGAGAGCGATCGCGGCGGCGATTGTGTTGCGACAGGCTTCGCTTCGGGCGGCCGCTGGACGGGAGCCGCACCCCCGCCCGCAGGCTTCGCAGCGGGGGCCTCTTCCTTCTCGGGGGCACGCAGCGCCGGCACACGCAGCTCGAGCGTCCGCGCATCATCGCGCTCGTACGGCTCCTCGCGCTCGATCGGCGGCTTCGGCTGCTGCTGCTGCTGTTGAGCGGCACCCGGGCGCGGCATCTGCACCGTCGTGCGCCGACCCGAGGGATCGCGGAGAGAAGGCTCGCGATTCGCGACCGGATCGGGCGGTCGCGCCGACCAATCGGGCGGAATCGGCGGAGTCGGGGGCTTCGCGGCGACGGGCGCCGGCGGCTTCGCGACCGCGGGCGGCGTTGCTTCACGCGGAGCGGGTGCGCCTCGAGCCGCTTCGATCAGCTGCGTGTTGCGCGGACCGCGGCGCGGCTGTTGTTGCGGCGCGGGCGTCGGGTTTCTGCGCGCGGGCCTGCGACCGGTCGTGCCTCGGTACACCTTCCGACCGAGGGTGTTGGCCGTGACGGTCTCCGCTTCACCGGCGTCCTCGACCTGACCCTGGCGTACGAGCTCGAGGAGATCGCGGGCGTTTAAGAGCTTGCTCATCGCGGGGCCGTGCCCACTTCACGAAGCGGACGCTTGCCGCAGAATAGCGACAGGCAAAGCCAGCCGGCACGCGAAAAGTGCCCTCCTGCCGAGGACGAGCGCGCTTGAAAACCTGCGGCCTTCACGGCGCAGTCGACTTCGCGGCCTCGACGGCCTTGGAGGCGGCCTCTTCCCCCTCGAGGGTGACGTTCGAATCGAGATCCGCGATGAGTTTGTCGCAGGGAACGAACTCTTGGACGACGACCAGGTTCTCGGGGGGCTCCCGGAAAGGCGACGTGTCTTTGTCGAGCTTCACGGTGGCGGCGAGCGGCACGAGCTTCACCGGCTGCACGCCGGCCGGACCAACTGTCGCAACGACGGCGCATCCCTTGTCCTTGACCGCGATCACCGCTCCGAGGCTCGTTGCCTTGCAGCCCTCACCCTTGGGGCAGACACGCTCCGGCGAGGGACGGCGGTCGACGTCGGAGGTGGACTTCTTCGCGATGCGCTCGAGCCGAGCCTGAACCTTGTTCGCAAGGTCGAGGATCTTCGGATCCTCCGTCCGAGGCAGGATGCGAGGCCAGAGCACGACGACACCGCCGGCGTTGCCGCTCGATCGTGAGATCTCGGGAGAGTCGTTCGCGTGGTCGTAGCGAATGGCCGTCCGCGACCCTCCACGGTTTGCCGGCTCGTTCTCCTCCGGGATGGGTTGCCGGCGCGTCGTCGAGACCGTGCACGATGCTCCGAACAGCAACGTGGAGAGCAACAACAGGAGGCTCGAGGGCTCGCGTCCCATGACCGACACGGTAAAGGAAACGAGGACTTTGCGCTGCCTTTTTGCGCTCGCGAACGGTGGGGGCCCCCACCCCGCGCACGATCGTGTGCACCCTACGCGAGCGCGCTACGGTAGGCGGCATGCTTGACGGTCGTTCCCTCTTCGCTTCGCGCGCGGCACCCAGAATCGGCCTCGCCGCCTCCTCCATCGCGCTGTTCCTCTGGCTCGCCGCGTGCGGCGACTCGTCCACGGACGGCGGCGGCGGACAAGGCGCAGGTGGTGATGGCGCTGGCGGTGAAGGCGGCTCCGAGCCCGAGCCGGTCGAGACGGTGCTCCACCCCGATCAGCCACCCTTGCCCGGCGAAACGGAGTGCGTCGTCACGATTTGGGATCACCTCCCCTTCGAGGGCCAAACGCACGTCGGCGTGTGCACCGACGTCGCGTATCAGACGAACCCACCGTCGAGCGGCAACCACTGGCCCATCTGGGCGCAGTTTCGCACGTACGACGCGCCGGTCCCGCGCCCCATGCTCGTCCACGATCTCGAGCACGGCGCGGTGATCATGAGCCATCGCTGCGATCCCGCTTGCCCCGACGTCGTCGCGGCGTTCCAGCAAGCGGCCGCGGCGTTCGGCATCGACGAGCTCTGCGTCAACACCTCGGCGGGCGCGGTCTCCCAGCGCATCATCATCACGCCCGACCCGCTCCTCGATGAGCCTATCGCGCTGTCGGCGTGGCGCTCGACCTACACCGCCACGTGCATCGATCCGCCGAGCCTGCTCGACTTCATCGAGCAGCACTATGCCCAAGGCCCGGAGAACCTCTGCGCGCTCGGCAAAGATCCGGCCGATCCGGAGACGGGCGTCCCCGGCTGCGAGCTATGACCGTTCGGCCGCGTGCACGCGCATGCGGCTCGCCGTCGCCGTCGCGACGATCAACGCCTCGCCCGAAGCATCGGTCGCAGCCGACCACGCGCACCGAACCGCGAGCGGGCCGGGATCCGGCGCGAGCTGCGTCGAGATTGGGATCTCGCCGGGCTCGGTGATGACGCGAAAGTCGAGCTCGACCTCGCGGAAGCCGACGTAGCGGCGACACGCCGGGTCGATGGCCTTGTAGACCGCCTCTTTCAGCGCGAACGCGACACGCACCACGTGGTCGCGCTCACCCTCGGCGAAGCGTTCGAGGCTCGCGAGCTCCGCAGTGGTCAGCACGCGCTTCGCGATGTCGACGCGCAGCGGCCGATCATACTCGACGTCGACGCCGACACCGACGTGGTCGTCGTCGAGCGCGGTCGTCGCGAGCGCGAGCGCGATGGTCTCTTTGTGCGAGATCGATCCCCGTACGCGGGCGGGCAAGTGCGGCGCCCCGCGATCGTCCGCGAGGATCGCGTCACACGAAACGCCGACCGCCGCGAGCGCGCGCCGCAGCGCGATACGACCGCCGAGCCACGTCGCGCGCCGCGCGCCTTCGAGCCCGCGCAGGAATGCCCGCTCTTCGGGGTGGAGCTCCTCGTCGCCGAGCGCGTCCGCGAGGCTCACGGAGACGATGGTTCCGAACGAAGTCAACATCGAGACCACAGGCGGCCTACCATGCGCCACGATGCAGTCAGGGTCGAGCACCGAAGCCTGCGACGTGACGGACCGACCGTCGCACACGAGCAAGAACCTCGAGATCCCGCACGAAACAGTCGGGGCGATGCCCGGCACGCTCCACATCGAGAGCGACGAGAAGCCGCGCATCTTCCTCGTGGACTATAGCGAGTCGAACGTCGAGGAGCGTGAGCTCGCCGAGATCGACGACTGCATCCCGTACATCGACCAGCAATCGATCACCTGGATCGACATCCGCGGCATCGGTCACGAGCCGGTGTTCCGCAGGCTGGCGGAGATCTTCGACATCCATCCGCTCGCGCTCGAAGACCTCGTCAACGTTCCGCAGCGTCCCAAGTCGGAGGCCTATCCATCGCAGCACATCTTCGTTTGCCGGATGGTGTCGCTCCTCGACGGCGACTTGAAGACGGAGCAGTTCGGCATCTTGTTCGGCAAGGGCTACGTGGTCACCGTCCAGGAGGAGCCGCTCGTCGATTGCCTCGATCCGGTGCGCCAGCGGATCCGCCGCGGCCGGGGCCTCATTCGCAAAGCCGGCTCGGACTACCTCGCGTACGCGCTTCTCGACGCGGTGATCGACGGCTTCTACCCGGTGCTCGAAAAGTACGGCGAGACGCTCGACGAGCTGGAGCTCCACGTCCTCAAGACGCAACATGCTTCCTCGAACGAGATCTTCGGCCTGAAGCGCGAGCTCTTGCAGCTTCGCCGCGCGATCTGGCCACAACGAGACTTGCTCTCGCAGCTCCTTCGCGACGACAGCCCGCACATCAACGAGGAGACGCGCCGCTACTACCGCGACACGTACGACCACTCCGTCCAGATCATGGATATGGTCGAGACGTTCCGCGAGATCGCGTCCAGCCTCATGGATCTGCTCATGACCGGCGTCTCGAACCGCCTGAACGAGGTCATGAAGGTCCTCACGATCGTGTCGACGATCTTCTTGCCGATGACGTTCATCGCCGGCGTCTACGGCATGAACTTCAACCCCGAGATCTCGAAGTGGAACATGCCGGAGCTGAACTGGGTGCACGGCTACCCTTTCAGCCTCGCGCTGATGGTGGTGAGCGCGACGCTCTTGCTCCTGTATTACCGGTCACGCGGGTGGATCGGCGGCCGGCACGATCGGCTCGGACGCGCGCTCGATCGGTTGCAGGGCAAAGCGGGGCGTGGCCGCCGCATTCAGCGCAAGGCGCGCGGAGGAGAGCCCGCGGCGCCAATCGGTCGAACGGCGATGCGTCGGTCGCCACCCGTGAGCAGCCGCGCCGAGAGGACACCGCCGAAGAACCCGAAGAGGTGACCCTCCCAGGAGATCCCCGCCTGCCCCGGGAGAACGCCGAACAGCGCGCCGCCATACACGAGGAAGACCGCGACGCTGCCGACGATCGACCAGAAGCTCCGCTCGAAGATCCCGCGCGAGAGCATGTAGCCGAGGTAGCCGAACACCAGGATGCTCGCGCCGATGTGAACGCTGTTGGCGGCGCCGACGAGCCAGATCCCGAGCCCGCCGACGAGCGCAGAGATCGCCGTTACGACGAGCAGATCTCGCTTTCGCCGCAGCATGATCAAGAACGACAGCACCATGAGCGGGATCGTGTTCGCGATCAGGTGCGCGAAACCTCCGTGCAGGAAGGGCGCGAAGAAGATCCCGAGCAAACCGTCCAGCGTTCGCGGGCGAATGCCGTACGCATCGAGCCCACCGCGGAAGAACACGGCGTCGACGATCTCCTGGAGCCAGAGGACGCCGACCATCGACCCGACCACGGTGGCCTGCGCCTTTACCTCTTTGACGAGTGCAAGCTTCGTCGAGGACGTGGGAGCGCGCTGGATCATGCCTCGAGTATGCTGCCCGTTCGTCCCGTTCGCCACGCGGAAAGTGCTTGGTGGGAGCCGCGGGCTGACGACGACCCCCGAAGGGGCTACACCGAGTCGCGATGCCCCGCGTCAGCGTTTGCTTCGTTTGCACCGGAAACATTTGCCGCTCGCCGACCGCGGACGGCGTCATGCGCGCGTTCGTGGAGCGGGCGAACCTCGGCGAGCACGTGAGCGTCGACAGCTGCGGCACGCACGCCTACCACGTGGGTGAGCTGCCGGACGTGCGGTCGAGGCGTGCCGCGACGGTCCGAGGTTATTCCCTGACTCACCGGGCGAGGGTGTTGGTCGCGAGCGACTACGAGCACTTCGACTACCTGCTCGCGATGGACACCGGCCACCTCGGCATCCTGCGAAAGCGGGCTCCCGAACGGGCGCGGGCGCGGGTCGAGCTCTTCCGAGCTTTCGACCCGGAGGCTGCCGCCGGCAGCGAGGTTCCTGATCCCTATTACGGTGAGGACGACGGCTTCGTCGAGGTGCTCGACATGGTCGAGCGCGCTTGCAAAGGGCTGCTCGACCACATCTCGCGGACCCACAGGATCGGCTGATGGATGCCGGGTTTCGCGCCGCGCTCGGCGCGAGCATCGGCACGGCGATCCGTTCGGTCACCGCCGCGAGCGGCGGCGACGTCGCAACCGCCTATGGCGCGGACCTCGCCGACGGCAGCCGCGTCTTCGTCAAGACTCATGCGTCGCTCGCGCCCGACGCGTTTCAACGCGAAGCGGAAGGGCTCGCCTGGCTCGCGGAAACGAAGACGGTCCACGTTCCGCGTGTCCTCGCGGTGGGTGCACACGACGGTCGAGGTTTCCTGGTCCTCGAGCAGATCGAAACGAGCCGCGCCGGACCGCACCCGAGCGACGAAGAGCGGCTCGGCCGAGAGCTCGCCGCGCTCCACCGGAGCGGCGCCCCGTCGTTCGGTCTTTGGACCTCCAACTATCTCGCGCTGCTACCGCAGGACAACGCCGAGACGACCGACTGGGCGACCTTCTATCGGACGCGCCGCTTGGAGCCGCTCGTCGAGCGAGCGCGCGCACGCGGCTTGTGTCCTGCGCGCGTCGCGCAAGGCTTCGACCGCCTGTATGCCGTCTTGGTCGATCGCGTCGGCCCCGCGGAGCCCCCTGCCCGTCTCCACGGCGACCTCTGGGCCGGCAACCGAATCCTCGACCCGACCGGCACGTCGTGGGTCATCGACCCCTGTGTGTACGGCGGTCACCGCGAGATCGATCTCGCGATGATGCGCCTGTTCGGGGGGTTCTCGTCAGGCGTCTTTCAGGCCTACGACGAAGCGTTTCCGCTCGCCGAAGGGCATGCCGAGCGGGTCGCGCTGTACCAGCTCTACCCGCTCCTCGCCCACCTGGTCCTCTTCGGAGGTGGGTACCTCGGAGAGGTCGAAGCCGCGCTCGCCCAGACCCTCTAACGGCTCAGAAGCCGACGCGTCGCATGACGAATCGCGGCAGGCTGCGAATCACGGCCATGATCGGGCCCCACGCGGCAGGCGCGTAGACGACCGGACGTTTCTTGTCGATCGCCGAAAGCACCCGCTCCGCGACGTCCTCCGGCTCGCCCGCGAACGGCGGGGGCTTGAGGCCGGCGGTGAGCCCCGTTTTTACGAAACCCGGCTTCACGGTGACGACCGCGAGACCTTCCGCGCGGTGTTTGTGGTCGAGCCCTTCGAGGTAACGCGTCAAGCCGGCTTTCGCCGCGCCGTAGAGCACGACCGGCTTGCGTCCGCGCTCGCCGGCGACCGACGAGAACACGCAGAGCACGCCCCCACCCTGCGCGAGCAAGCGCTTCTTTGCTTCCTCGCAGAAGAGGACGGTGCCCGTGAAATCGACGTCGAGCACGCGACGGCAGAGATCGAGATCCGACTCGAGCTTGTCCTGCGTCGCGAAGAGCCCGGCGGTGACGATGACGGCGTCGACGTGTCCGCCCAGGGTCACAATCGCGTCGTCGAGCACGCGCCCGAAGGACGCGGGCTCTGCGAGGTCGCAGGTGGCGACGCCCGCCGGCTTCTTTCCGTCGACCGCGAGATCCGCGGTCGACTTGTCGAGGTCCTCGAGGTCGCGGCCGAGGAGGAACAGCTCGTCACCGCGGCGAGCCATCGAGCGCGCGAGCGCGCGGCCCATGCCCTTCGTTGCGCCAAGGAAGATCGCTTTCATGTTTTTGTGCGCGGACTTAAACACAGCGCTCAGCTGGGTCGACCCGAAAACAAAGCGCTTCGCGCTTTGGCGCGGCGCCAACAGACCTGTTCGAGCTCGCGACCACCAATTCGGCCGCTGAGCACATCACACAACCGCCTCCGCGCATCCGCTCCGTTGGGTCGCGCGCTGGAGTTTCCGGCTCTCGTGGTCGGAATCTCGGGTCCAGCGCTCGGGATCGGGCTCGCAAACGACCGCCGGACCCGCTTTTCGAATCGCTCGACCCGCCATGGTGCGTCCCGGCCCCCTTTTTGTCACCGGACGACCCCCGAGGGTCGACCGCCGGACCCCGTTTTCGAAGCGCCCGCCCCCCCAAACCGGGCCGCGATAGTGAGGGCTTCGTGTTGGGAGACCCCTCGCGCTTGGTTCGCTCGCGCATCGTGTCGAGAGGCTTCGCCTGGCTGTGGGGCTTTCGCGGCTCTCGCGAGGCCCCGGAGAACGTTTTAGCTGGAGGGTCTGCGACCCTCCCCCGCAAAGCGCTGCGCGCTTTGGGGCCCCCCACCTTTCCTTCGCGCTCCGGGGCTTGCGCTCCTCGCGCGCCCATCGCTTTCGGCGACGGGCCCGGTGCTCCGCATCGCGTCCTCGCGGTCACGCGGGATCGCCGAACAACCGCACCGACTGCGCGCTGCGAATGCGTCGCTTCGGGTCCCATTTCGCGCGGGCTTCCATGAAGGCCGGGAGGCGCTGCTTCTCCATCTCGCGGAAGTGCTCGGGGCGGGTGAAGTGATCCTTCGCGAGGTAGATGCGGCCGCCTTCGTCGATCACCTTTTCATTGAGCGCATCGATGAGCGCTTGTGTGTCGTCGCGGACGGCGATGTCGAGCGCGATGCTGATGCCGCGCATGGGGAACGAGAGCAGCCCGCGATTTTGGGGACCGCAATCTTTGATGACGCACAAGAACGACGCGCCGCCTCGCTCGGTGAGGATCTCGAGGACCCGCCGCGCAGCGCCGCGTCCCGCCGCGTCCGGCAGCACGCACTGATACTGGGTGAAGCCGCGCTTGCCGTACATACGGTTCCACTCGCGGATCATGTCGAGGGGATAGAAGAACGTCTCCCAGTGGACGATGCCCTTCATCGTGCGCGGCAGGTGGCGCCAGTAGTTCAAGAAGTTGAAGGTCTGCACCGATGCGCGACCGAGAACGAAGCTCGGCAGATCGACCGGCATCGTGATCCGAGGTTTCGGCGACGGATAGCGCTTCGGTGCGAGGTTCGGATCGGCCCAGTCACCGGCGATGAGCGTGCCGCGACCGATGCTCTTGCCGCGTGAGAGGCAGTCGATCCAACCGACGGTGAACGGAAAGCGCCCGGCGCCGTCCTTCAACGCATCGATGTACGCGTCGATGTCGTCGACGCGTGTGGTCTCTTGCGCGATCCACGGCGATGGAACCGCGCTCATCTCGACGTCGACCTCGAGGATGTGCCCCGTGAGGCCCATGCCGCCGACCGTTGCCCAGAACAGATCCGCGTTTTCCCCGTCGGGCTCGGCATGGACGATCCGGCCGTCGGCGAGCCGCATCTTCAGCCGCCGAACGTGGTCGCCGAAGCAGCCTGCGACGTGGTGGTTCTTCCCGTGGACGTCGGCCGCGACGGCGCCGCCCATCGTGACGAACTGCGTCCCCGGCGTCACCGGCACGAAGTACCCGAGCGGCAGCAGGCGGCGGTTCAGCTGCTCGATGGAAACGCCCGCTTCGGCGCGCAGAACGCGCGTCGCCGGGTCGAACCCGAGGAGGCGATCCGCGAGCACCGTGGTGGCCACTTGCGGCGCACCGGACGGCGGGATCGCGCTGTCGCCGTACGAGCGGCCGAGCCCTCTACAAAGCACGGCGCCTTCGGTGAGGCGCTCGAGATCTTCCGAAACCTTCTGCGTCCCCGGGGCGCCGATACGGCCCCAACCCGAGATCATCTCCATGCCCGCGCATCAGTGGTCCATGACCACGAGGCGGTCAAGGTTTGGGGGAGCTCTGCACGGCCTCTCCTCGAAGCCTCCTCGGTTGCTCCTCGATCGCTCGACGGCGGCGGCCGAAGCCTGTCCGGACGCCGCCCGTCGACGCTGCGCGATGGCTATGCGCGCGCGGTTGCCCCGGCCTGGCGCGGGAGCTTGTCGAGCGTCGGTACGAGACCGAGCTGCGAGAGGAAGCCGTACGTGTCCCACGCGTCGTCGATCTCGGTGATCTTGCCGTTCTCGAGCTTGATGATGGAGTTGCCGCGGATGGTGAACGCCTTCCCTGTCGCGGGCATCCCGAAGAGCGAGCCCTTGTTCGTGCCACGCGCCGTGAAGCGCACGAACACGCTGCCGTTCGCCATGCCGATCTGGTTAATGGTGCAGGTCACGTCCGGGCAAGCCGTCCGCATCGTGCGCACGAAGTTCTTGTGTGCGTCTTTCCCGGTCGCCTCACCACTCATCGAGTCGTGGTAGCGAAGGTTCGGCGCGATGAGCTCGTCCTCGACGGCGAAGTTGCCCTTGTTCCACACCTCTTCGATGTGTCTGCGTACGATCGCCACGTTGTCTGTGCCCATGATCCCTCCTTTGGGATGGTGGTGACCGCGCGGCATCACAATCGCCGTTCCATCTTCGACGCGCAGGCGATCGCCGTCGGATTGCGGTTCGCCGGCCCTCGCGAGCGTCTCAGTGGGGCGGCCGATCCGTGATCGAAGGGGCCGGACCGCATCCGAGCAGCACCAATCGACCTCACGCCCCGACAGCGCTTGCGGTGATGCCCGCTCAGGGTGAAGGTGCCGCATGGCCACCGATACGTCGAAGAGGGCGCCGAACCGACTCGCCAAAGAGACCAGCCCGTATCTGTTGCAGCACGCGCACAACCCGGTCGATTGGTACGCGTGGGGACCGGAAGCGCTCGAACGTGCGAAGCGCGAGGACAAGCCGATCTTCCTCAGCATCGGATACTCGGCGTGCCATTGGTGCCACGTCATGGAGCGCGAGAGCTTCGAGGACGAAACCGTCGCGAAGGCGCTCAACGCCGACTTCATCTCGATCAAGGTCGACCGTGAAGAGCGGCCCGACATCGATGCGCTCTACATGACGGCGACGGTCGCGATGAGCGGCGGCGGCGGCTGGCCGATGAGCGTTTTCCTCGCCCCCGACGGAAGGCCCTTCTTCGCCGGCACCTATTTCCCGAAGACGTCGAAGTATGGAAGGCCGGGCTTCACCGACATCTTGGGCCGCATCCGCGAGCTGTGGAAATCGCAACGCGACGAGCTCCTCGAGCAGGCGGACGAGCTCGTCGGCGCGATTCAAGCGGAGGCCTCCGCGGATCCTCCGCGCGCGATCGACGGACGCGCCGAGCAGATGGCGGCCGAGCAGCTCGTTCGCGGCTTCGACGAAGAGTGGGGTGGGTTCGGCGGCGCGCCGAAGTTTCCCGCGCCGGGATCGATCTCGCTTCTCCTGCGGCAATACGTCCGCACGAAGGAGACTCGATATCTGCAGGCCGCCCTGGTGACGCTCGACCGGATGGCCCGCGGTGGAATGTACGACCAGATCGGAGGCGGCTTCGCCCGCTACTCCACCGACGAAAAATGGCACGTCCCTCACTTCGAGAAGATGCTCTACGACAACGCACAGCTCGCCCGCGTGTACGTGGAGGCCTGGCAGGTCACGGGTGATCGGAGGCACCGCGCGATCGCCGAGGAGACGCTCGACTACGTCCTTCGCGAGATGGTCGGCGACCACGGCGGCTATTTCAGCGCGACCGATGCCGACAGCGAAGGCGTCGAGGGGAAGTTCTTCGTCTGGGACAAAGACGAGATCGAGGCGCTCCTTCCGGAGGACGAAGCAGCCGCCGTCATCGCCGCGTACGACGTCCGCCCACGCGGCAACTGGGAAGGGCACAACGTCCTTTGGATCCCGCTCGACCTGGACGACGTATCCAAAGAGATCGGTATCGGCCGAAGCGCGCTCGACGAGCGCCTCGCACGCGGGAAGAAGACGCTCTACGAAGCGCGCCAGAAGCGCGTTGCTCCGCACCTCGACGACAAAGTCCTCGTCTCGTGGAATGCGCTGATGATCGGCACGATGGCCTTCGCGGGTCGCTCGCTCGGTGCGCCGCGCTTCGTCGAGAGCGCCGCCCGCGCCGCTCGGATGATCGCGGACACGATGCTCGAAGACGGCAAGCTTCTCCGCACGTTCCGCGAGGGCAAGGCACACATCGAGGCGTTCCTCGAGGACTACGCGTTCCTCTCCGACGCGCTGGTCGACCTCTATGAAGCGAATGGAGACGCGGCGGTCCTCACGGAGGCGCTGCGTCTCGCGGAGCTCGCGGCTTCGGCGTTCAAGAGCGACGAGGACGAGAGCTTCTGCACGACGGCCAAGCACCACGAGGCGCTCGTCGTGCGCATGCGCGAGGCGACCGACAACGCAACGCCCAGCGCGAACGCCATCCTCGCGAGAGCGCTCGTTCGCCTTTCGTCGCATTTTGGTCGTGACGACCTTCGCGCGCTCGCCGAAGGGGCGGTTCGCGCGCACGGGCGGGCGATCGCGCGTGCGCCACGCGCTTTCGCCGCGACGCTCGACGTGGTCGGCCGCCTGGTCGAGCCGCCGATCGAGATCGCCCTCGTCGGCGCGGCTGCCTCGAGCGAGCTCACGGCGCTCGACGCCGCCGTCGGCCGCGTCTTCCTACCGTCGGCCGTGATCGCGCGGCTCGATCCCGCGAAGCCCGGCGCCACGCCTCATCCGCTCACGGAAGGCAAAACCTTGGTCGACGGCAAACCCGCGGCGTACGTCTGCCGAAACTTCGCGTGCCGGGCGCCGGTGACGACGCCCGAAGCGCTCGGTCGCGAGCTGGAAGAAGCAGCGGTTCGCGCGCGCGACGATCGCGCGGAGAGCCTGGATATCCCGCGCCTCGGCCAAACGGCGACTGCGGCTGCGGCGGCGAGCTTCCTCGCGGCCGACGCGCCGAAGGCGGACGTCGCGGGCGTCCCGGTGCACCGCGGCGGCGTGCTCGTCGCCGGCTATCGCGAGAGCGACGTCGCGCTGATCGTTCGGCGCGCGCTCGAGCTCGGGCGAAACCTCATCGCGTTCGATCCGCAGCGAGCGTCCGCGGTCGGTGACGCGATCGACGCCGCTCTCCGCGAGCCGAAGGCGTCGGGGCGCGCGCCCTCGCGCGAGGCTCTCGTCTTCGCAGGCATGTTGCTCACGAACGAGCCGTGGAACGACGTCGTACAAGCCGCGCGCCGCATGGCTGCAGACGCGCGCCTCACACGGCTGGACGTGCTGCTGGTTCCTTTCGACACCGACACCAGCGAGACCGTCGCCGAAACCCTCACGCACCTCGCGGCCGCCGACGTCGCGAGCCAGCTCGGCGTGGTCCTCGACGAGCCGCTCGACGAGGCGAAGGCATCGGAGATCGACGCGAAGCTGCCGCCGTCCGCGCGCATCATCGCGGCTCCGTTCAACCTCCTCGAGGGCGAAGCCGCCGCCGTCGCGTTGCTCGCATCCAAGCAGCGGACGTTCGTCGCGCTCCGTCCGCTCGAAGCACGCGCCTCGGCGCCGGGCGGCGGCACGCACGTCGTCCACATCGCCGAAGCCGCAGACACGGCCGGGCTACCGGAAGCCCCGCCGCTCGTCGCCGCGCTCGGCGCGCTCGCGAGCCTCGAGGACGAATACCGAAAGACGATCGCGGTGCACCTCCAGGTCCAGGGCGACGTCGATCTCGACCCGAAGGATCTGCTCCGATGGTCGGAGGAGCTGGCGCGAGCCGACAAGGGCATCGACGATCTCCTCGAGGCGGAGGCCTTTGTCGCCCAATCCGTCACGCCGGCGCTCCGTGCGCAGCTCGGTGCGCTCTCGGGTATCGGCGGTCAGCTCGCGCCGGTCGTCGAGAGCCTGCGCGATCGCTACCTCGAGGCGATCGATCGCGCCCTCAAAGCCCTCGCTCGTCGCGTCGTCACCCGTCAGGCCGCGATGACGAAGTCGCTCGCGACCGCCGTCGGGTCGACGCCCGAAGCAGGCGCGCTCGGCCGACTCGGCATGCGCGCCGTCCTCGATACGCCGGGCGTAACGGCCGCGCTGGTGACTTGTCGCAACGTGGTGCACGTCGACGCGAGCCATGTTTCGGCCGTGGACGCGGCGGCGCCCGCCGACGTGTTCTCGCGCGCTCGCGCCACGTTCAAGCGCGGCTGATCAGAACCCGAGAGCGACCTTCCCGAGGTGCGCGCCCGCGACCATGTGGTCGAGCGCGGCGCGCGCCTCCGTCCAAGGAAACACGCGGTCGACGACGGGCTTCAGGCTCCACGAATCGAAGGCGCGAAGCATGCGCACCATGGCTTCTTTGTGGCCGACGAAGACGCCCTGGACGCGGATGTTTCGCATCAGGATCGGGATCACGTTCACCTCGCTCGCGCCGCCTGCGAGCATGCCGATGACGGCGATCGTTCCGCCGGGCCGCACCGCTTTGAGCGACTCGCCCAGCGTGCCTGCGCCGCCGACCTCGACGACGAGATCGACGCCGCGATCATCCGTGAGCTTGAGCGCTTCTTTTCCCCACTGCGGCGTCTTCTTGTAGTCGATGCCGTGGTCGGCACCGAGGGCCCGCGCTCGCTCGAGCTTGGCCTCGCTCGAGCTCGTGACGATCACGCGCGCACCCATCGCCTTCGCGATCTGCAGCGCGAAGGTCGACACACCCCCCGTCCCTTGCACGAGCACCGTCTGCCCTGGAACGAGCCCACCTTGCTCGACGAGCGCGTTCCACGCAGTGAGCGCGGCGCAGGGCAGCGTCGCGGCTTGCGCGTCGTCGAGCCCGGCGGGGACCTTCACGACGCTCTCGGCGGAGAGCGTCATCTGCTCGCGGAGCACGCCATCGAGTGGCCCGCCGAGCGTCGATGCGATCTTCTCTTTCGTCGGCTCGCCCGCGAAGTACCGCTGACAAAAGAGCGGGCACACGCGATCGCCTTTCGCGAGGCCGGTGACGCGTTCACCGACCGCGACGACCTCGCCGACACCATCCGACAGAGGCACGAGCGGAAGCGGCTGACGGGGATTGTATTGCCCGCGAATCATGAGAACATCGCGATAGTTGAGGCTCACCGCGCGCATCGACAGCGTTACTTCGAAAGCCTTCGGATCGGCTTCGTTGCGCTCGACGATCGCCAGCCGGTCGAGGCCGAACCCTCCTTCGATCACCATCGCTCGGTACATGCGCGCGAGCTTCGCCGTCCGCGCGCGAACACACAAGGTGACGCCGGTCACGATCACGCCGTGCGTCACGAACGCCGGTGGTTCGACGCGGATCCCGCTGAGCACACCTACAAGTGGTTTCCACGTGCGAGCCGGAGGCCTGGTCGTTTAGCCCTGGGACCCGGATGATCCAGAAATAGCAGAGCACACATTCGTCTCCATTCACGAAACGGCTTTGAAAACGCTTGTTCGTTTGCGGCACGACACCTGCAAAAGGAGCTTCCCGGTGGCACGCAACTCTTCACTTACCCTTCTGTTGACCGGCCTCCTGGCGTCCGCCACGGGTCTCGGGACCGCGGGGACGGGCTGCGGTGACTCCGGGTTCAACCTGACCGGCGGCGGCAACGAGGGCGGCTCGCCCTCCTCGAACGGTGGCGCCGGCGGCGGCGAGGGCGGCACGTTCGTCGACAACGGCGCCGAGCTGTTCGCAGCCCTCGAGCCGGACCTCGTCGCTGCGTGCGGCGCCTGTCACGAGCCGGGCGGCATCGGCGACGCACCGTTCATCGCTCCTCCGGATCGCTACCAGAGCATCCTGTCGTGGCCCGGCATCGTCGTGAAGAACCCCGACGAGAGCCTCTTCGTCACCTACGCGGTGATGAGCGGCGGTCACAGCGGCACGAACCTCGACGCGCCCAACATCGATCTCGCCGACCGTGTTCGCGAGTGGCTCGATGCAGAGGCCGCCGCGATCAGCGACCCGATCGAAGAAGAAGAGCCGCACGTCGATCCGATAACGCCGATCCTCGGCTTCAACGCGATCTACCTCACGCCGCTCGGCGACGATCTCGAGGGCATCGCGATCACCTTCTCGGCGGAGCTTCTGACCGAGAACAGCATCAAGCTCAACAACCTCCAGATCCACACGACGAGCGCGACGGGCGTGCACATCGTGCACCCGGTCTTCGCCGTGTACCCGAAGGGCAAAGACGGCAGCGCCGATCCGGTCGACAGCTTCGCCGGCCTCGACGAGCGCTACGGCGAGAACACCTCGTCGGACCTCGGCGTCGGCCTCGTGATCCTCACGAACTGGGAGCCCGAGGCCAAGCTCGGCATCGGGTTCGAGCTCATCGAGCCCTACTCCGACGCGAGCGGTGAAGGCGGCGGTGGCGGCGGTGGCGGTGGCCCGGGCGGCGGCTGCAATGCGCTCGCCGAGTTCGAAGCGAACGCCAAGCCGCAATTCGACCAGCGATGCTTCAGCTGCCACGGCGGCGGCAACGGTCAGGCGACCGCGGCCGTCGACATGAGCGACCTCGATACGAACCCGGACGCTGCGTGCGTGCAGATCCGAAACCGCGTCAACCTCGACACCCCCGCGCAGAGTCAGATCTTCATCACGACGGACCCCGGCGGAAACGCCGCTCATCCCTTCAAGTTCGGCGGCAACGCCGGTCAGTTCAACACCTTCCGTGACGCAGTCACGACGTGGATCGAAGCCGAGTGAAAGGCAGGATCGATCATGGCTAGACTCTCCCTCTTGCTGCTCCCCCTCGCTCTGCTCGCCGTCGCGTGCGAGAGCGATCCGAGCACGACGCTCGGACCCCAGGACGATGACGGTGCCGACGGCAACGACGACGGCAACGACGGTGACGGCAGCGGCGCGTCGTCCGGCGACGGCGGCAGCGCGCAGGGTGGCGAGGGTCCGGGCATCGACCCGGCGCTCGCGGACCGCGAGGTCGACTACAACGAGGCGCTGCGAACGGCCTCGCTGAAGCTCGTTCGCCGCCTTCCCTCGCTCACCCAGATCAAGAAGGTGCGTGACGCGGACGACCCGAAGGAGGCGTACACCGAAGAGCTCGACGCGATGCTCGCGGATCCCGCCTTCAACGGCCGCATGATCAAGTTCTGGCGCGACACGATGCGCATGGGCGGTGACGGCCTCGACACCGCGCCGGTGCTCGCCGCGAAGATCATGGCGGAGGGTCGTCCCTTCACGGATCTGTTCACCGCAACGACCGGCAACTGCCCGTCGTACGACGGCACGGCGGGTACCTTCGCCGACGCCGATTGCGCGAGCGGCGCGCCGGTGCAGGCCGGCGTCCTGACGGACCCGGCCGTCCAGCGCCAGTTCTACGGCAACATGGCGTTCCGCCGCGTTCGCTGGATCCAAGAGACGTTCTACTGCTCGAAGATGCCGGCGGAGATCAGCGACTCGCCGCTTCAGGTGGACGGCAAGGACTACACGGCGCCGTACCCGTTCGACAGCATCTCGTCCTCGCCGATCAACTTCCTGGATACGCAGTCGGTCGTCTGCGCGAACTGCCACCAGACGCTGAACCGCGTCGCGCCGCTCTTCGCGAACTTCGACGCCGACGGTATGTGGCAGGCGGGCATCGCCGTGCAGACGCCGCTCGCGCCCGAGCCCGTCACCACCGAGCGCACGCACTGGCTGCCCGACGGGACGCCGACGGCATGGCGCGCGGACGTGCCGGTCGCCGACCTCGCCGAGCTCGGCCAGGCCCTCGCGGAGGACCCGCAGGTCGGCGAGTGTGTCGTCGCCCGCATGTGGAACTTCGCGCTGTCGAAGGAAGACATCGTCGTGGATCTCGCAACGGTGCCTTACGGCGTCGTCGAGCCGCACGTCACGGAGTTCGACACCAACGGGCAGGACCTGAAGCAAGTCCTTCGGGGCATCTTCTTGAGCGAAGACTTCGTGAGCTTCTGAGCGACCTGAGGAGAACACCATGACCCGCACCATCCTGCAGACTCTCGGGATCGCGCTCCTCGGCGTCGCCTTCATGGGATGCGCCGAGAAGCCGACCAAGATCGACAACGACGTCGATCACGACAAGGACGACTCCGATCCGATCGGCGACCCGATCGACAAGCCCACCCAGCCGGAAGACACCACCGGCTCGGAGGACAACACGCACGATCACATGCCGGGCCTCGGCGCCGACGATGCGCGCGACCCGTACGAGATCGCCAAGCAGCGTGAGGAAGAAGGAACGCCCGACGCGCGCGCCCGCCTCCACTCCTGCCAGAAGCTGCAAATCACCGCGGTCCGCAACGTTCTCACCGACTTCGGCGTGAACCTCGACGCCGAGGGCACCCCGCCGACGGCCGGTCAGCTGGTGAACGGCGGCGGCACGGCGCTCGGCGCGGCGAACTACGCGGCGCGCATGGGCGAAGACATCGTCTGGACGGCGGCCGGCGCCGCGAAGATGTTCGACATCTGGGTTCAGGCGGCGCCGGAAATCATCGCGGCGATGCCGACGGCCGAACACTGCATGGTCGACGGCGTCGGCGTCGAGGTCTTCACCGACGATGGTCAAGGCACCATCACCTGCAACGAGGACGCGGTCACCTGCCTCATCGGCCGACCCGCGACGCCCGAGCACCTCGCCATCTGCAACAGCCTCGTCATGAGCGCGTCGACGCCCGACAAGGGCAAGAACATCGCGGTGGCCGCTCTCTTGAGCGCCGCCCATTCCTGCGAGTGAGCTGGGAAGGAGAACGACCATGGTGATCGACGCACTGAAGAACCTCGAAGGTCCCTCCCGGCGCCGCTTCCTCAAGTGGGCCGCTGCTGCCGGCGCGCTGCTCGCGGTCGACCGCGCGCGCTACCTCAACATCCTGAACGACACGGCCGGCGTCGCGATGGCGCAAGACGCGTCGTGCGCGCTGACCAACAAGTCGGTGCACATCGTCGCCGGCGACGGCGGCTTCTCGTGGTTCCAGCTCCTGTGGCCCCACGTGGAGATCGCCGCGAGCGGCAACGACAACTTCGCGTTCCACGCCTACGGCGAGGAAGAGTCCGCGACCGACACGGACAAGCCCTTCACGTTCGGCCCCGAGGCACCCTGGCGCTCGTTCGACAAGACGAAGCGCGTCACGGGCTTCATGGCGGGCAACAACCAGACGCACACGCCGACGCCCGGCTCGGCCGCGACGGTCGGCAACAACCAGACGCTCCTCGCGGTGTGCGCGTCGATTCAGCGCACCACGCCGTCGCTCCTTCCCGTCATCGGCATCAACCCGGTGAACTTCGGCGCCGCCCCCGGTGCTCCCGCGATCACGAACGTCCCCGACGCGGACGGCATGGTGCAGCTCTTCAACAGCGCCGCGTCGCGCGCCATCCTCCAAGAGCCGGAGGACGCAGCGCTCTACGACGCGTACTACAAGGCCCTCCTCGGCTTGAACAAGGCGGCGGACCGCCCCACGCAGCTGCGCGGCCTCCGCGTCGGCAAGCAGGCGGCCGGCTTCCTCGGTCAGAACCTCGCGGCGCAGCTCCAAGCGAGCGACGCCGACTTGACCCGCTACGGTGTCGACGGCGGCACGCCGAACAAGCTGCGCGCCATCGCGAAGGCGCTCATCGTCGCGTCGAAGGCGTTCAAGCTCAACCTCACGCAGTCGGTCATCCTGCCTGCGATGCGCGACGATCCGCACGGCGCCTTCGGCGACATGGGGACGCTCCGCAGCACGACCCAAAGCCTCGGCAAGATCCTCGACACGTTCATGGCGGATCTTGCCGGCATGGATGATCCGTCCTGCACCGCGAAGTCGCTCGCCGACGCCGTCGTCATGACGGTCCACGGCGACACCCCGAAGGACCCGCGCAACCGCAACGGCTGGCCCGATGGCACGCCCGGCGACTCGAACTGGCTCTACGTCATGGGCAACGGCTACGTGAAGTCCGGCTGGTTCGGCGGCGTCCGCGCGAACGGCTCGGTCGACGTCTTCGATCCCCCGACCGGCAACACCGTCCCGAACGGCGACTCGAGCAACACCGCTCCCGCCGCCGGCGCCGCTGTGGCGTACGCCGTCGCGAAGGGCGACATGCGCCGCGTCGAGGACTTCTACAACGGCCCCTCGATCGAAGGCATCGTCAACATCAACCCGATCCAGTAAGCCGCGCCCGAAGCAGAACCTCAAAGGCGCAAAGCGAAGAAAGAGGGCGCGAAGGGATGATGAAAATCCCCTTTGCGCCCTTCTCTCTTTCTTTGCGTCTTCGCGGTTCAGCTGCCCGCTGCGGAGCGCGACAGCAGCGCTAGGAGCGCCCGACGTTCTTCGACGTCGGTGACGGCGTGGTCTTCGCGGTTGACCTCGGAGAGGACGGCGGCGGCGAGGCTGTCGAAGTCTTCTTGGGCGACGGCAGCGCGGATGACGGGATGCTCGGCGTTGACGACGAGGCGACGCGTTCGCGGCTCGTACGACAGCGCGCGGCCGCGCGTGGAGAGCGCGACGTCGAGCGTCGGGCTCAGGGGCAGCGCGGCGAGCACGCGGACGAGGCGCTCGATGATGGGGTGATCGTCCGCGGCGGGACGAGATCGTTCGACGCCGAAGAGCGACAACATGCCGTCGAAGAGGCCACGTGCGGGCTCGGGATCCTCGTCGTGCGTTTCCACGACGCCCGGCGCAGGAGCTTCGATGGGCGCGGGAGCGGCGGGTCGTGGCGGAGCTGGCACCGGCAGCGGCGCGGGCCTCGCCGGCGGCGCGGTATACCGTTTCGGCATCGCCGCGAGGAACGTCCGAATCTCGGCCATGGCGTAGCGCTCGAGCGCCTCGATTCGTTCGCTGGGCTTGGTGCCGATCACCTTCGTGACGAGCAGCTTGCCGCCGAGGTGGACGGTCCCCTCGCCCGTCTCCTCCGATCGCTTCGTGATGAGCTCGGCATCCGGCACTAGCAGATGCAGCGCCGCTTCTCGATGCGACAGGTACGTCCAACCGACGGTCCGGGCGCCCGCGATCACGACGTCGTTGAAGCGCGACGTGACGACGGACCCCACGGGACGGGTCGCGGTCTCGAATGCTGCGACGAGCGCGCTGGCCATTCGCGCTTCGCACAGGCGCAGCGTGCGCTCCGCGGCTCGACCCGATTCGAGCTCGTCGGGTGCGAGCTCGCGCAGCTCGATGGCTCCAGCGACACTGCGGCCGAGCACGCGCGGGATCGTCCCCACCGATACGCCGAGGTAACGGACATCGACCGCGCCGCCCCCCGCAGGCGCAAGCGCGACCTTCATATCGGGATCGGCAACGCTCACGGCGAGGGCGCCGGCCATTTCGGAGCCGAGCTCCGGCGCGCTGAACGGCGGCAGGCGCAGCGCACGGTAGGCGCGATCGCGGAGCACGACCGACCCCTTCGGCAACGTGCCGCTCGATCGAAGATCCGCGAGCGATGCGGCCGTGCCGTCGTCGACGACGAAGAGCTTCGCATCCAACAGCGCAGGGTCGATTGGGCGCGATGCGAAAGCGAGGAAGAGGACATATTCGGTCAGCGGCCCGCGCACGAAGGCGGGGGCGCTCTCGATGCTCTTCGCGACCTGCGCGTAGTAGCGCCCGATGGTCTGCTGAACGAGCTGCACGACCTCTTCCGAGCGCACGACGTCGACGATGACACGAGCGTGCACGGCGAGCGGGAACGCGGCTGTATCGAGGGGCGAGAGACCCCACGGCTCGCCGGTCGGTCGGAACACCTCGACCTTCGATGGGCCTTGCGACACGACGCCGATGAAGCCGTGGATGTCCTTCATCCCGAGGCTCGCGACAGTCGTCGTGAGCTCGGCCGATCCGGCGGGAAGCTCGAGACGAACCGGATGGTTCAGCGCGGCGACAAGCGCAGCTGTCTCGCGCATCGCGGCAGCCTCGTCGGGCGGCGGCTCCGGAGCGGCGGGCGCGGCGATCGGGCGCGATGGCGGCGCATCGATCGGCTTGTTGCGCTTCGACTCCTTGCCGTCTCGACGCACGCGCCGCGGAAAAAACGTCGCGAGCGCCTCCGCCGCGAGATCGTCCGCGATGATCGCCGTCTTGCGTTTGTCGGTCGGATCCGCCTCGCGAAGGCAATTCAAAAAACCGTGCGGGAAAAGTTTCGCGAGCTCGTCCGCGCTGACGTCGCGGACGACGCCGCGCTCCTGCAGACGAAACAGCGGGCTGGAGCGGAGGACCGTGTCGATATCCGCAGAGCTCTTGCGTTCGGCGAGCGCACGGAACACCAAACGTCGCGTCGCGAGGCAAAGCTCCGCGTGCCGTGCGAGCTCGCGATCCTCGACGAGCGCGTCGAGCAAAGCTCGCCGCGGATACTGAGCGACCCCCGGCGGCGGCACCGGCGACGGCGCGCCCGTCCCGAAGTACGGCGCGCCAGGCACGAGATAGTCTTCGTCGATCGCGATCGCGCACGCGGCATCCGCAGGGAGGCGACGCACCTCGACGACGTCGCCGCGGTGCATGCGCACGAGCATCGGGTCCTCGCTGACGCTGATGGCGTAGGGCGACGAGCCGTGTAGCCCTTGGTAGATCGGGGAACCCACGCCGGTTCGGTACGGGGCAAGCGCGGCCTCGAGCTGCGCCTGCGTCGTCCGCGGGCGACCGAGATACGCGCTGTAGTCCGCGAAGCAAACGGCCGGACCGAGCAGACCGCTCAGCGCCGCGACGTCGGACGGCGAGAGAACGAGGACGGGTGCGCCGTCGCGACGGCGCGCATCACCGCCCGGCATGCCCGGCGGAACGAAGCGGACGCCGTGATGCGACTTCGCCGCCGACGCGACTTGGGTCGTGTTGAGCGCCTCTCCGCCGACACGCGGCCAAACCGGAATCGACATCGCCCGACCATCGCGCTCCGCGACCGAGAGCGCCCCGACGACGATCGCGCGCAGCTCGCCTTGCCTGTGCTCGGGCACGTCCTGGCGCCGCGTGTACAGCCCTTCGAAAACGGCCTCCGCCAGGACCTCCATCGCGCGCGTGAAACCCGCGTCCCGACAGACGCCATCGTACGCAGGCGCCGGAACGAGCGTGCCTTCCCACTCGACCACGGCATCGATCGCGACCGCCCCGGGCTGCCACGGCGTGCGGATGGTCTCGAGCACGTGCCCATCGACACGAATTCGAAGCGTCGACTCCGCGCCCTCGCAGGGTGCGGAGAGGGCGATCCGAGCGCGAAAGCCGAGTGGGGCAGGCGACGTCGAGTGAAGCGAGACAGGCCGGGGCGGCTCCCACGAGGCTTCGTTCGCCGAAGGCGAACGCGAGTAAGCAGAGCCAGGCGTCTCTTCGACGTCGTGCACCAAGACGTGCTCGGGACGTAGCGCGAGCTCGAGGCGCGTCGGGCCGGCGGCGAGCGCGATCCTCCGGCGCTCGACACCGGCTGCGACGTCGCGCGCGATTTCTGCATACGGCGTCGCCGCGACGTGCGCGAAGAGACGCTCCTCTGCGCGCCCGCCCGTTCGCTGGAACACGTCGCGCACGAGCGGCTGGTGTTCGGCGGAAAGCGGCTCCGGATCGGTGCGGAGGAAGATGCTCCGGCCGTCGATGCGGATGCGCGTGAGCTCCCCGACGCTGCGTCGCCTACCGCACGCATCGACGAGCAAAGGCAGATCCAGAAGCGGACGCAGCACCTCGTTCGGCTCGTTCGCTTGGGCCGCGCTCGCCGAAGGAACCGCGGTCGATGCGGCCGCGATGAGCGCATCGACGATGCTGCCCGCGCGGTCCGCAGCCCCGGACTCGAGCGCCCCCGAGATCGCGCGGCGCGCCTCGTCGACGAGGGATCCGAACGCGCGGCGCGAAGCGGCAACCACGGCCTCGACGACGTCCTCACGAACCTTCGAGCGCGACACGTTGGTGGGCAGATCTTCGGCGTGCGCCGTCACGCGAAGGGGCAGGTGGATTCCGGCGGCGCCACCGTTCACCCCGGCCACCGCCTCGAAAGGCTCCTCGGTGAGGACGAGGCCGTTTTCGTGAAAGCGGACCACCGGTGCGCGATCCCATACGCCGACGAGCTCCAGGCTGACGTCGAGGCCCGGAATCGGCAAAGGAAGCTCGAGCCCGACCGAAACGAGGCTCGCCACACCGGCCGGTGGCTGCGCGGCCTCACCGTTGATGTGAAGCGGAACCGCACGGGTCGAGAGCGCACCCGCGAGCCGGCTGATCTCCGGAACCTCGCCGAAGCCGAACGCGCGCGCGACGACCGCCATCGACAACGCTCGCTCGGCGTGGAGACAGATCGAGGGCACCTCGAGGCCATCTTTCGGCCGGCCCTCCCTCGCCTCACGCTGCACCGCGCGTTCGAGATCGGCGACGGCGATGCGCGAGGCGAGGACCTTGCCGCTCACCGCTTCGCGAACGAAGACCGTGACTGCGCGTGGCTCGTGCCCGAGGGATGCGAGCGCGGCGGTCGCGAGGCGGCGGATCCGCCGCCCGTCGGTTCCCGCGTGCATCTCGCTCGCAGCGTGATCGAGAAGGTCAACCGGCCACGGCGCGCCGTCGAAGCGAACGAACACGTCGTCCGCGTCGTGCCGCACGTCGACGAAGGTCGCGCCGGCCAGCGACGCCGCGCGAACGACCTCGCAGAGCCAAGAGGTCGGATCCGCGAGCAAATGATCCTTCAGCTTCAGCGCCGCCCGTCGCGCATCCACCTTGAGCTTGCCGCGCTCGATCGATCCGCGCTTCACGCCGAGCCCCCTATCGAAGCCTCGAGGATGCGCTCGTTTTGCAATGCCGAGATCGCGCCTCCCGTCTCGAGCAACGCGATCCGCGCCACGAGCGCAGCGGCGCGCTCGAGGTGTGGGTGACGCGCGACCTGCTCGACGAGGGATCGTTCGACGAGCAGCCGCCTACCGTCTGCATTCGCGTCCGTCGGAAGGAGCCACTCGTCGGTGCGCGCCCCGCCACCGCCGCGGACGAACACCGCGGAGTCCTTGAAGGTGCCTTCGGTCACCTCGAATGGTGAGACGTCATCGACGCGGCGTCCCGCGTGCGACAGGACGCGCTTCATCGTATCGAGCGCTGCCTCGAACGAAACATCGGTGGCCGGCGAGAGGATGGCGAACGTCGCGCGCGGTGAGTGTGCGCCGATCCGCGCGCGACCGAGGACACTCCCCGCTTCGTCGACGCGCATGATCGCGTGACCTTCGCGCGCGAGCCGCGCCGTCAGACGCGATCGCGCCGTCTCGGCCCACACCCGACCCTTCTTGGACAGCCCCATCAGCTTGCTGCGTTCGATGCACCAAGCGTTGTCCCACGGCTCGAGGAGCGCGAGCGAGGCGTCGGGGCGTTCGCGCCCAGCCGCCGCCTGGAGAAGGGGCAGATACGCGTCGAGCGCATCGCCACCGCGCTCGCCGTAGGCCTTCGCGGCCGAAGCGAGCGCTGCATCCAGCGCATCGTCGAGGGGCGAGCCGGCGAGCCGCTCGACGAGCTTCATCGCTTTGCGAAAAGCGGCGTCGCGACGGACGTCGTCGCGGCTGATCGTGCAGCCGAGCCCCGGGCCATCCACCTTGAAACGAAGCCCCGGGATGGTCGGCGGGCGCCCGTCACACTCGAGCATGGTGAGGCCGTGGCCGTAGAAGCCGGCAAAATCCCCCGAGCCTTCCGTGCCCGGATCGCCCGGCAACAGATCGGTGCCCAGCGAAGGCCCCACAATCGCCCGCATCCCGTCCCGCTCGAGCTCGACGACGACCGGCGCACGAAGCGCGAGCGGGACGTTGAGCTTCTCCGTCGTGTGATCGAGCTTCGTCAGCGAGAGCGGGACGCGGATGTGTCTGCACCAGCGCAAGAGCGCGGCGCGCAAACGGCTCGCGTGGTCGCGCCGCGCGGAGCCCTCGGCGTCGATCACCAGCTCCACGGACGTGCCGCTGCCTGGTCGCGGGTCGAGGGCCTCGATCTCGAAGGTGTGATCGCGAAAGAGGCGCACGCGGTACGCACCCTCGGCCCGGTGCGTCTCCACGACGACCTCGGTCGGGTCCACCGCGAGGACGCTCTTGAACCCGACGCCGTACTTTCCGATCTTCCCGGTGTCGTCTTCTTTCGTCGACGAAAACACGGTGAGGAGCGGCCCGCGGATGACGTCGATCGTCATCCCTTTGCCGTCGTCCGACAGCTTCACGTGCAGGCGAGCATCGTCCTCCGAGAGCGTCACGTCGATGCGCGTCGCCCCGGCATCGATCGCGTTTTGAACGAGCTCGCGCGCGTACGCGAACCGATCGGCGAACTGCTGGACGACGTCCTCGACGAGCCCGCCCTCGGGCTTCGCGCGGGGCGCCCTCCCCGCTCCACGGTATGCCATCGCTCCGGTCCTCGCTCAGTACGCAGCGGCCTTGCCGTTCGCGCGTGACGTGTCGGCGACCGCCCGGAAGCCTCGCGTCTTCGGATCGACCTCGATGCAATTGGCGTGACCGATCCGCTCGCGCCTCGACACCTTGTGCCCCTTCTTCTCGAGCTCCGCGACCACCTCGTTCGGGATCGACTGCTCGGTGATGATCTCGTCGGGCATCCACTGGTGATGCGCGCGGAACGCCGGAACGGCTTTGTCGAGGGGCACTTGGTAGTCGACGAGCGCGCGCGTCAGCTGCGCCACCGTCGTCGTGATGGTCGGCCCACCCGGCGAGCCGAGCACCGCGCGAAGCTCACCGTCCTTCGAGACGATCGTCGGCGTCATGCTGCTCAACATGCGCTTGTTCGGCTCGATCTTGTTCGCTTCACCTTGAACGAGGCCGAACACGTTGGGCTTGCCCGGCGCGGTCGCGAAATCATCCATCTCGTTGTTGAGCAGGACGCCGGTCCCCGCGATCGCGACCTTGGCGCCGTACCCCGTGTTGAGCGTGTACGTGTTCGCGACGGCGTTGCCTGCCTCGTCGACCACCGAGTAGTGCGTCGTCTGCGGCGACTCGGGCTTCGCCGGAAGGCCCGCTGAAACGTCCTTCGAAGGCGTCGCGTGCGCCGGATCGATGTTCTTCGTGCGCTCCGTCGCGTACGCAGGGTCGAGCAATTTCTCGAGCGGCATCTTCACGAAATCGGGATCGCCGAGGAGCAGGTTGCGATCCGCGTACGCTCGCCGCATCGCCTCGGAAAACAGGTGGACCTCCTCCGCGCCGCGCCACGGCTGCTTGTCGAGCTGGAGCGCCTGGCTCATCGCGAGGAGCTGCTTCAACACCACACCACCCGCGGACGGAGGCGGCATCGTCACGATCTCGTGCCCTCGATACTGGAACACGATCGGATCGCGCCATTTGGCCTTGTAAGAAGACAAGTCGCTCGCCTTCCAGATGCCGCCGGCCTTTTCGACCTCGGTCGCCATCTTCTCGGCGAGCGCACCCGTGTAGAACGCGTCCGCGCCTTGATCGGCGATCGTCTGCAGCACCTTGGCGAGCTCCGGCTGCACGAGCTTGTCGCCCTTGGCGAGCGCTGAGCCATCGGCCTTCTCGAAGAGCTTCGCGGTGTCCGCGTAGCCGAGGTCACGCATCTTCTTCGTCACGCGAGCGAGGTCACCGGCGGTCTCCTCGTCGAGCGCGAAGCCGTCTTTCGCCAGTGCGACCGCGGGCGCGACCAGATCTTTCCACGGCAGCTTCCCGAACTCTTCGTGGGCCGCCGCGAAGCCGCGCACCGTCCCGGGAATACCCGCGGCTTTCGGGCCGTCGAGGCTGCCGCGCGTCGGGTTTCCCTTCTTGTCGAGGTACATGTCGCGGCTCGCCGCGGCCGGCGCCATCTCGCGGTAGTCGAGCGCAAACGCTTTGCCGTCGCTCGTGCGGATCACCATGAACCCGCCGCCGCCGATGTTTCCCGCAGAGGGGTGCGTGACCGCGAGCGCGAAGCCGACGGCGATCGCCGCATCCACCGCCGAGCCGCCCTTCTTCAAGATCGCGAGGCCGACGTCGGTCGCGTTTTCCTCTTGGCTCGACACCGCACCATGAATCCCGAGCGCAACACGCGGCGCCTCCGCCGCGCCGCTCGGCATCGCGCGGCCCTTCGGCGCCGCCGCCTCCGCCGACACGGAGGGGATCGGCGCCTGCGCCGTCCCACTCGAATGATCCGGCGCCGTCGCGTCCCTGCAAGCAAACGAGCCGACCAGAACCAGCGCAACGAGCGATCGAAGCGACCTCATCGGCGCCATCCTAGCCCGTCACGCTCAAAGGCAAAGAACGAGAGGGGTCGCCAAGGGCGCCAAGGGCAGAACGAGAAAGAGGAGATCAGAGAAGGATTGAGGTCGAAACCACGGCCTCTGCGCGAAATCGAAGTCGGGAGAGCAACCGCCCCGTTCTCCCAAAACAAACGCTCTTCTTCCTCTCTTCTCCCTCTTTCTTCCCTTGGCGCTCTTGGCGACCCCTCTCCTCTTCTTCTTCTCTCACGCAGTAGCGGAGAACGACAGCGCCACAGGCTGATCGAGGTCGGCGAGCATTTGTTCGCCGCTGAGCTCGGGCGCGGATTTGCCCTTTACGTATTGGAGGAGGCCGACGCGGTCGTAGTCGGCGACGACGCGCGGGCTCATCAGCCCGATCTCGCGCAGGTTCGGCACGAGGCGCGTGAACATGACCTGGCGGAACTCGCACATACCGGGCGCTCGCGTAACGACGTCGCGCCACGCGGCGCGCGAGATGCGGCCCTCGAACCACTCTTCGTAGACCTCGTAGGCGAGGAATCGATTGCGCATCATCAGCGCGATCTCGAAGGCCCATTGCTCGCGCTCGCGGCGCTCGGCGTCGGAGAGCTCGGTGCGGATGTGCTCGCGCAGCGCGACGACGCCGTAATGGACGTGGCGCGCCTCATCCATGATCACGCGGCGCAAGAGATCTCGAAGAAGCGGCTCTTTCGTCACGCGGTAGAGTGTCCCGAACGCGCCCAGCGCGAGCCCCTCGACCATGATCTGCATGCCGAGGAACTTCATGTCCCAGCGCGCGTCGGTCATCAGCGCATCGATGATGACGAAGAGGTTGTCGTTGACGTGGTAGAGGCGCTCGAGCTTGTCGTTCAAATAGCGGCTGAACACCTCGACGTGCCTTCCCTCGTCCATCACCTGGGTCGAGCCGTAGAGCTTGCCGTCGAAGAACTGCACCGCCTCGGTCACCTGGGCCGCGGCGTAGAGCGCGCCCTGCTCGCCGTGCAGGAACTGGCTCAGCATCCACGCGCAGAGGCTGTAGTTGAGCTTCACCTTCTCGCGCGCGTCGAGGTGTACGCCGTAGGAGGAGAGCGCGTCGAAATCGACGAAGTTCGAGGGCAATAGCGGCACCTCGGGGTTCAGCGGATCGACGCTCGTGCCCCACGCGAGATCGCGATCCGAGTCCCACTGCCCAGCCTTCGCGCGGCGAAACAGGTCGCGCATCTCCGGTTGATCGGACGGGTAGGACCAATCGAAATAGGCACTGTGCCGCGCGCGGGCGAGCGTCGGCTTGCCCTGTTTGCCCTGCTTCAGAAGCAGGCCCTTGATGCCGGCGGGGCCGAGCGACGCGAGCACCTTCGGGTTCGTCATCTCGCCGAAGAGGTCGGCGATCTCCGCGAGAGCATCGAGCTGGTTCTGCACCTTGGCCGGGAGCGCCTTCCAAACGAGCTCTTTCATCATGTTCGGCTACCTTTCGCGGCTGCGGTGGCGACGGCGCTCGACCGCTCGTCGGCGGCGAGCGCGAACAGATCGCGCGCCTTGTGCATGTGCATGCGCGCGACGACGTCCGACAGGATCGGTAGAACACGCTCGACGAGCTTCGCGATCTCGTCGGGGCCGAGGTGCATCACGCGATCGAAGAAGATCTCCCGCTCCTTTGCGAAGAGCGCGCCGATCGCTTCGTCGATCATCATCATGTCGCGCGGCGCAAACCCTTGCTCGCGCGCGAGCCCTGCGCGCGACAGCTCCGCCCAGGCGCTCACCAGCCACGCATCTTCACGGCGGATACGGCGCGCCTTCGGGCCGCCTTGTGCGCTCAAGAGGCCCGCGTCGATGAGCTCGTCGACGTCCTTCGTGCTGACACCGTGAGCGTCGGCGATCTCTCGGACGCCCACGAGCTCCGTCGAGCCACCGACGAGCGCGCGCCCGCGCGGTGCGCCGAGCAGCCGCTCCTTCACCTCGGCGAGAAGGCGCCGCTGCTCCGGGGAAAAACCGCCGGCTTTGCCGCCGAGGATCGCGCGAATCGCGCGTAGCGGAAGGAAGCGCTCTTGTTGGAGTTGCTTGATGAGGCGAAGCAGCTCCACGTGCTCCTCGGAGTAGTAGGCCATGTTGCGGCCCGTCTTCTTCCCCTCCGGCAAGAGCCCTTCTTGAATGTAGAAGTGGATGGTCTGCCGCTCGAGACCCGTGAGCTGGCAGAGGTCGCGCATGCGATACGACGCGGCGCGCGACGGCGTCCGCGAGGACACCGCGCCGTTCGTCCGATCGATGGCGGCCTCCGCTCGGGGCATTACTCGACCTCGACCACGCAGGGACCGAGGGGCTTCGAGACGCACGCGAGGATGTAGCCGTCCGCCTTCTCGTCGGGGTCGAGGCAGTTCGGCTCGCCGAGCGAGACCTTGCCGCTCTTGAGCTTCACCCGGCACGAAGCGCAGCCACCGACGGTGCACGAAAACGGCATATCGACGCCTTGGTCCTGCGCCGCCTCGAGGATCGTCAGGCCGGGCTTCACCACGACCTGGTGACGCTCGCCGTTCAAGAGAACGTCGACCGACTGCGGCTCCTCCGACCCGCCGGCCGACGCGTCCGCAGGGCTGACGAAGCGCTCTTCCTTCAGGCGGGACGCGGGGATCTTTCGGCTCTCGAGCGCGGCTCGCGCCTCGTCCATCATGCCGACGGGGCCGCACACGAAGAACATCGTCCCGTCGTGCTCGAACGCGCCGAGCCCATCGAGCTCACCGAGCACGGTGGCGCGATCGAGGCGGCCTTGTCGCGAAGCGATCTCGTGCGCGTCCTCGAGGACGTGGCGCACGCGGAAGCGTCCTTCGTGCTCGGCCTCGAGCTCCTTCAACGCGTCCTTGAAGATGATGTCCGGCTCCCCGCGGCTTCCGTAGACCAGATCGATCTGCATCGCTTGGTTCGCCGTGAGGTGCGTGCGCGCGATGCTCATGAGCGGCGTGATGCCGCTGCCGCCGCCGATGAGGACGATGCGCTTGCGGCCGCCCGGCACGGTGAACGAACCCGACGGACCGGACACGTCGATGGAGTCACCAGCCTTGAGGTTGCGCACGAGGTCCGTCGACACGAGGCCGTTCGGCACCTCCTTCACTGTGAGGCGCACCTCCGACGTCACGTGCGCGGGGCTGCTCGCCGAATACGCGCGGCGCACGGGCTTGTCGCCGACATGACGCGTGACCGTGAAGAACTGTCCGGCCTCGAACGCGATCGGTGCGCCCGACGGATCGACGAGGACCATGCTGATGGCGTCCTGCGTCTCACGAACCACCTCACGCACGCGGAGCGTGCGCGACTGCACGCCCTTCGCATCGGCCTTCGTCCCGGACGCGCTGCCCTTGCGATCATCGAAAGGCGGCGGCTTGTCCTTGAAAATGCCCTGGACGAGTGACTTCACACCGGAGAACAAACCCATGGTCCCGCCATCTACCGGCCCGCCCCCCAAGTGTCAAGTAACCCTAGACACTTTGCACCCGCGACTTGAGGCGCCTCGGGAGAAGAAGAAGAGAGAGAGAGAGAGGGGTCGCCAAGGGCAGAAAGAGGAAGAAGAGAGTTTGGTTTCGAAGCAGTGGATGCGTGCCGGCTCGGCAACCCCGTGAGCCGGCGCGGCTGTATTCGAATCAAAATCTCTTCTTCCTCCTCTTCCTCTTTCTGCCCTTGGCGCCCTTGGCGACCCCTCTTCTTCTCTCGGGAATCGAAGCGCCGCGCCGGCGGTTGACGGCGTCGTGCATCGAAGGTCCCATGCAGGGCGAATGAGTTACGTCGCTCGACACTGACACGTGATCTCCGAGCCGGGGTCACCGGCTCTTCACTGAGCGCCGAGCGCGACGGCTCTATTCATGGCCGATCCCGTGATGGCGCGGGAGCACTCGCCATGACGAACAACGAATCGGATTTGCTCGCCGAGGTGGACCGCATCGCGCGCGATGTGGTCGGTCCGAATGCCGCGAAGGTCGATGCCGAAGGGGCGTTTCCCTCGGCCGCGATCGAGGCGCTCGCTGCTGCGGGTGTGCTCGGACTGACGAGCGCCACCGAAGTGGGTGGTGCCGGGCTCGGGCTTCGACAAGCGGCCGCCGCAGTCGAGCGGCTCGCGCGGGAGTGTGCATCGACCGCGATGATCGTGACGATGCACTTCAGCGCCGCGGGTGTCATCGAGAAGCTCGCGCCGCAAGCGCTCCGGCGCGAGGTCGCGAAGGGCCGCCTCGTGACGCTGGCCTTCTCCGAGGCCGGGTCGCGAAGCCATTTCTGGGCGCCGACCAGCACGGCGACCGCGGACGGTGCATCGGTGCGCCTCGACGCGAAGAAGAGCTGGGCGACGAGCGCGAATCACGCCGACTACGTGTGGTCGAGCAAACCCGTCTCGGCCGAAGGGCTGAGCACGATCTGGTTCGTGCCGCGCGCGACGGCGGGCATCACGACGGGTCCGCGCTTCGACGGGCTCGGGCTCCGCGGCAACGACTCGACGTCGATCACCGCCTCGGGTGCAACCATCTCGGAGTCGTCGCGCCTCGGCGTGGACGGCAAGGGCTTCGACGCGATGATGGGCATCGTGCTGCCGACCTTCCAGGTGTTGAGCGCCGCCTGCTCGATCGGCTTGATGGAGACCGCCGTAGCGCGGGCGGCACAACACGCAGCGACCACGAGCTTCGAGCACCTCGGCTCGCCGCTTCGCGATCTGCCGACGATCCGCGCGTACCTCGCGCGCATGCGTGTCCAGACCGACATGGCGAAAGGGCTGCTGGCGGACACGCTGGAGGCGATCGAACGCGCGCGCCCCGATGCGATGTTGCGCGTCCTCGAGGTGAAAGCAGGCGCCGGCGAGACGGCGACCAACGTCCTCGATATCGCGATGCGCGTGTCCGGCGGCGCCGCGTTCCGCAAAGAGGTCGGCGTCGAGCGCCTCTTCCGAGATGCGCGCGCGGCGACCGTCATGGCGCCCACGACGGACGTCCTCTACGACTTCATCGGCAAGGCCGTCACCGGCATGGATCTGTTCTGAGCGGGGCGACGAACATGAGCACAATCCTTCTCGGTGCCGTCGCCTACGACCCGAAGGTCGTCACCATCTGGGACGGGTTTCGCGTCTTCTTTGCGAAGCACGGGCTCGATTTCGACTACGTCCTCTTCTCCAACTACGAGCGGCAGGTGCTCGCGCACTTGTCGGGTCACGTCCACGTCGCGTGGAACTCACCGCTCGCATGGCTGCAAACCGAGCGCGCCGCGAAGGCGTGCGGGCGCCGCGCCGAGGCCATCGCGATGCGCGACACCGACTGCGATTTGACGAGCGTCGTCGTCGCGCGCTCGGAAACGATCCGCACGCTCGCCGACCTTCGCGGAAAACGCGTCGCGGTCGGCGCCAAGGATTCGCCTCAAGCAACCCTCATCCCGCTCGAGTACTTCGCGGCAGCCGGGCTCGTCCCGGGCCGAGACTTCGAGGTCGTCTACAACGACGTGCTCGTCGGCAAACACGGCGATCACATCGGCGGCGAGCGTGATGCGGCGCGCGCCCTCGCCGCGGGTACGGTCGATGCGGCGTGCCTGCTCGACGCGAACCACCTCGCGTTCAGCCGAGACGGCACGCTGCCGGCTTCGTCGCGCACCGTCGCGCAGACGCGGCCCTACGATCACTGCAACTTCACCGTGCTGGACGATGCACCGCGCGATCTCATCGGGCGCTTTCGCGAGCTCCTTTTCTCGATGCACTACGACGACGCCGAGGTTCGCCCGCTGATGGACCTCGAGGGTCTGAAGGCGTGGCGCAACGGGCGCACCGAGGGTTACGCGGATCTCGCGGCGAGCATCGATCGCTTCGGGACCATCGTGCCGTTCCTCGAACACGCAGCGAGCGAGATCTCCTCGGCGCGGCCATGACCGAGCCTTCGCCGCCGCGCCTCGATCTCGAAGCGCTCGGTATCGATCGCGGCGGCGATCTGCTGGTACGTCGAGCGTTACGCGGCATCGCTCCTGGCACCGATCTCCGCATCGCCGGCTCCCATCCCGATCTGTTGATTCACCTGCGTGTGCTGTGCCGCGCGGCGGGCCACGAGGTCCGCGTGAAGGACGACGAAATCGTCGTCCGGCGAGGAACCGCAGTGGACGCACCGCGACGCGGCGCGGTCCGGGCAGGCAAAGCCGATCCTCGAAGCGCCGATGCGGTGGTCGATGCACCAAGCCCGCGCTGGGGCCTCGCCGCGCGCGGCGCCCTCGTCGAAGCCGGCGCGCCCGCGTTTCATCGGCCGCTCTCGAGCAAAGACGAGATCTGGGCGGACGACGCCGCGCACTTGTATGCGCAAGCCGCCGCGAACCAATGGGACCCGGCCACCGCGATCCCGTGGGCGATGCCGTTCGAGCTGCCCGACGAGGTCGAGGACGCGGTCGTCCAAATCATGACGTACCTCATCGAGAACGAGACGGCGGCGCTGCTCGTTCCCGCGCGTTTCGTCGCGCAGATCCACCCGCACTTTCGCGAGGTCATGCAGCTCCTCGCGATTCAGGCCGCGGACGAGGCGCGCCACATCGAGGTATTCACCCGCAGAGCGCTGCTCCGACGCAAGGAGCTCGGCCTTTCGACCGCAGGGGGACAAGCGTCGCTCCAAACCCTCGTCGACGAGCCCGACTTCGCGCTCGCTTCGTTTCTCCTCTCGGTGCTCGGCGAGGGCACGTTCCTCTCGCTCTTGTGGTTCCTTCACGAGCACGCTCCGGACCCCGTCACGCGCGACGTCGTGCGTCTCGCCGCCCAAGACGAGGCGCGGCACGTCTCCTTCGGTCTCGCCCATCTCGGCCGCCATCTGTCGGTCGAGCCTTCGCTGTTCGGACGCCTCGCGCTCGCGGTCGAGCGCCGGCACGACACGCTGCGCAACACCGCCGGGTTGAACCAAGAGGTTTGGGACGGGCTCGTCCTGCTCGCCGCAGGCTCATTTCGGCCCTCCGATATCGCGCGCGGCCACGACGCCGTCCTCGCCTTGTCCCAGGAGATGGAAGACAAGCGGGCGCGTCGCCTCGAGCGCCTCGGCTTCGAAGGCGCGCAGGCCCGCGCACTGTCGCAGCTTCACACGAAGAACTTCATGTAGCCTCGGGGCCCGATGCACACGCTGATCGTCGGCGCCGGCTCCGCAGGGTGTGTCATCGCCGCGCGTCTCAGCGAGAGCGGCAACCACGAGGTCACGCTCGTGGAGAGCGGGCCGGACTACCCTTCACCGCAAGATACGCCGGAGGATTTGCGCGACGGTCGCAAGAACTCGATGGATGCGCACGACTGGCGCTATCGATACAGGCCGACCTCGCAGCGCAAGGTGACGTTCGCGTTTCCGCGCGGGAAGGTCGTCGGCGGATCGAGCGCGGTCAACACGTGCATCGCGCTCCGCGGGCACCCATATGATTACGACGAGTGGGCGGCGCGCGGCCTCGGCGAGTGGAGCTTCGCGAAGTGTCTGCCGGCTTTCAAACGGCTCGAGCGCGACCTCGACTTCACCAACGAGTGGCACGGCGCGAGCGGCCCGATCCCGATTCGACGACATCCGCACGGCGAGCTCGTCACGTGGCAGGCGGCCTTCGTCGAAGCGGCGAAGCGCGCGGGATATCCACCCACGGTCGATCACAACAACCCCGAGCTGCCGTGCGGCGTCGGCCCGCACGCGATGAACAAGGTCGGCGGCGAGCGAATGAGCGCAGCGCGCTGTTACCTCACGCCGGCCGTTCGCCGGCGCCCGAACCTGCACGTCCGGGCGCAGACGCTCGTGCGCAGGATCGTCTTTTTGGACAAGCGCTTCAGCGCGATCGAGGTCGAGCGCGACGGCGTCGTCGAGACGATCACGGCCGACCGCCTCGTCCTCGCCGCCGGCGCGATAGGCACGCCCGGCATTCTTCTGCGGTCCGGCATCGGCCCTCGTGCAGAGCTCGCCCGGCTCGGCGTCGATCGCATCGTCGACTCACCGAGCGTCGCGCGCCGCATGATCGATCACCCCGGAGCAGCGATCCTGCTCGCGCCGCGCAGACCGTTCACCGACTACGAGCAGCCCGTTCTTCAGACCATGGCTCGCGCGACATCGATCGGCAGCGACCACCCCTTCGACCTTCAGCTGCAGCCGGGATCCTGGCTTCCCATCTTCGGGCTCGATCTACCGATCGTGGCGCTCATGACCAACATCGGGAAGCCCGACGGGTCCGGCACGCTGCACTTCGAGTCCGCGGACCCGCACGCGAGGCCCATCATCGACGCTCGCTTGCTGGATCACCCGCGCGACGTAGCGCGCGTCATCGACGGCCTCGAGCGCCTCTTCGAGCTCGCGCGACAACCGGAGCTCGCCGAGCTCGCGTATCCAATCTATCCGGGCCGGCGGACGCTCTCGAAGCGAGCACTTCTCCAGGAGTTTTTGCCGAAGGTCACCGGCTCCGGCTACCACCCGTGCGGCACCGTCCCCATGTCGGCGACCGATATCGAGGAAGGCGCCGTCGACGAAGGCGGGCGCGTTCGCGGCGTGCGCGGCGTCGTCGTCGGCGACGCCAGCATCATGCCCACCATCCCGAGCGCCAACACCAACCTCGCCTCGATCATGATCGGCGAGCGCGTCGGGGAGTGGCTGCGAGACGGCATGGATCTCTGAGGCGCACCCGCGCGCGCGTGCCCGCGTGCCCGCGCGCGGCACAGGCTTCGCGCGCTTCGGAGGCACTGTGTCTAATCGCAAAAAGCGTGAGGTAAACGCTGCGTCTACTACACGCTTTTGACGATGACGGGGATAAGCTTCCCTGTCGCGCGCCCACTACGGCTTGATCTCGAACACCACGCGCCCCACGACCTGCTCGCCGTCCGTGAGCACATCGACGGTGTAGCGTCCTTCCGAGTCCGACGGCAGCGCGCTCATCGGCAGCTTCGACGCGACGCGTACGACGCCCTTCTCGGTCGCGGGTGCGGCGTCCGCGCCTTGATGCTCGAGCACCTTCTTGTTGTGCCGCCACACGTGACGGAAGTGCTCCGAGTTGCCCACCACCTGCACATCGGTGACGGCGTACAAATCACCGACTTGGCCGAGTCGCAGCGTTCGGATCTCCATCGACAGCGATCCGTCCTGGCGCAGCGACGGACCGACACCCGACTCCTTCAACGTGAGCGGCACGGGCGGCATCGCGCGCCGTCCGCTGTACGCGAGGATCACCCCGAGCACGATGAACGACGCGCACGCCCCTGCTGCAATCGGCTTCTTCAGCGTCGAAAGCGACACGTGGAACAGGATGAACGTCGCGATGCTGAGGCCGGTCGCGACGAGGTACGTGACCAGGATCGGCGTATTCGGCAACAGCGCCGGGATGACGAGGTTCGCGCAACCGAACAGCGTCGTCGCGTAGAAGAGGCTCGCCATGACCTTCGATCGGAACAGCACGCGATCGAAGACGAGGTCGAGGGTCGAGAGCACCGCACACGCCGCGAGGAACCCGAAGACCGAATAGGTCTTCGCCTCGACGCTCGAGCTCTTCCAATAGAAGGGCAAAAGGAAGAACAACATGCCCTGGAAGAGATTCTTCATCAGGTACGTCATGACGAAGAAGCGCCGGCGCATGCCGGGCCACGCGGTCATGAAGTCCTGCTTCGAGCCCGTGCCGAAGAACCGAAAGAAGAAGACGACGAGGAGCCACGCGGCGGCGAGGCTCAAGGTGAGCATGCGCGCCCGCTCGAACCCCTTCTGGGCGAACGTGGCGACGAACGCGCCGAGCGAGAGCGCGTACGCGGTGTGGAGCCACCAGATGACCTTCTCGTTCTTCTTGAGAAAGTCCTTCACGATCAGGCGGATCTCGCCGAACGTCGTGAGCGGCTTCTCGCTCTCCGGACCGTTGCCCTGACCGTGTTTGCGCGTCGCCGGCTCGATCGTCACGGCGTCGTCGACGTTCACGCCGGAGCTCATCGCCGGTCGATGTCCTGGCGGAGCCATCGCGAACGGCGCGGGGCTGTAGCCTTGGCCCACGACGACGGGTCCCTGTCCCGCGCCACCCGCGCCCGCACTTTGTCCCGCGGGCGGCTTCGCGAAGCTCGGCTGCACGGGGTAACCGGCAGGTGCGGCGGGGCCCGGCGGGACGTTTGGTGCGTAAGCTTGACCGACGAGCGGCGGATAACCGGGACCCCCCGGCTGAATGGGAATGGTCCGCTCCAGATCCGGCGCTGGTACGGCAGGTGCGCCCTGCTGCGCACCTTGCGGATCACGCTGCTGCGCAACGCTGTGCTGCGGAACGACGGGCTCGCCCCGACCCAACGGGTCCTTCGTCACGAGGTCGATGTTCCCTCATCGCGGGCGGGCTGACTACCCGGTTCGTCATGCTGCTCGCGGCAATATCCCTCGTTTTTCGCGTGCAACGACGAGCATCGAGTCGCCGAACTCGTGGAGCAGGTAGCCCTCACGCGCACCATGCTCCACTGCTTGCGTGACGAGCTCGCGCTCGGCGAACGCCTCCAGCAGTGAAAAATGACTCGTCCCGATCTCGTGCATCCCGGTGAGGACGGCATCCACGACCGCTCGTTTCGTTTCAGGTCCGACGATCAAGTCGGTCACGGCGGACCCCGGCTCGACCCTGCCGGTCGACCGAGCGGACGCTTCGAGCGCGCGCACCACGCTCGTCCCAATCGCGACGATGCGCCTCCCACTCGCCTTCGCCGTATTGATGGAGCGGGCCGCCTCGACGTCGATCGCGTATCGCTCCGGCAACGGCAGCCGCTCATCGAGCGCCGCATCACCGGTCGAGGAGAGCCCCGCTCCGTGGGTCACGCGGAGCACCTCGATACCGCGGCTCCGAATCGCTCCGAGGATGCGCCAGCTGAGCGGCCGCCCTGCGGACGGCATCTCGCTCGCCCACGGGCGACCGGCGTAGGGCGTCTGCACGTCCCACAGCGCCAGGGCAGTGGGTACGTACGCGTATTGGACGGGCCTTCCCTCGCGGTAAAAACCGATCGTCGCGCGCGCGACGTCGCCCTTGAGGCGCACCTTCAACAAGCGCGGGCTCCTCGGATCGACCGCCACGACGAGCGCCTCGATCCCGCCGTCGAGCGTTACGCTATCGCCCTCGACGAGCGCCGGCGGTTCGCCGCGATCTTCGGTTCGGACGAGCCGGTCGCCTTCACCGAGGACGACCGCGTCGACGAGCGAAGGATCGCCGCCCCGCAGGATGCGAAGCTCCGCGCGTTTGCCTGCCGTCGTAAACCCGATCGACGCAGGAAAAGCCGCCGCGTCGTTCACCACGACGACATCGTCGTCTCGAAGGAACCGCGCGAAGTCGTCGAAGCGTGCGTCGGTCAACGCGCGGGTGGCTGCGTCGACGACCAAGAGCCGATCCTCGGACTTCGGACGCGGCGCGCTCGCGGCATTCATCTGCGCGTTCATGAGCTCACCCAATCGCCCGCCGAAACGCGCGAGCCGGTGCGCGCACGCTCCGGGTCTTCCAGGATCTTCACGAACGCCTTCGCGATCGTCTCGGGTCGCGCGAGCGACGCCGGGTCCGAATCCGGCAGCGCTCGCCGGTGCATCTCGGTGTCCATGTCGGTCGGGTCGACCGAAAGCACACGCACACCGTGAATCTCGAGCTCCGCCGCGAACACCTTCGCCAGATGATCCGCCGCGGCCTTCGACGAGCTGTACGCGCCCCAGCCCGGGTACGCGTTCACGGCCGCATCCGACGACACGAACAGGATCGTCCCGCGCTTGCGGAGCGCCATCGATCCTCCCACCGCCTTCGTCAGGCGAAACGGTCCGACGACGTTCACCTCGAAGACCCGAGACAGATCTTCACAGTCGAGATCCATCAACAGCGGCATCGGCACCGGCCCGAGGTCGCTCGCGTTGTGCACCAGGATGTCGACGTCACCCGCGAGATCTGCCGCCAACCCGGCGAGCGGATGGATCGCGGCTTTGTCGCCAACGTCGTACACCAACGGCACCGGCGCCGGCCCACCGCGCTCCCGCACTTCGGCAGCGGCAAGTTCGAGCTCGGCGCGCCCGCGCGCCACCATCACCACCTTCACGCCGCGCGACGCGAGCTCCCCCGAGAGCGCACGCCCGAGGCCTTTGCTCGCGCCGGTCACCAGCGCCACACGGCTCTTTCCGTCTTCGGTCATTCCAACCTCCCTCGAGGATGGAACCTACGCCGCCCGTGCCATCCTGCTGTCGCTCGTGCCAAAGGATTGGCAGAATGTCACTCATGGACGACGCCGACATCGACGAGCTCGGAGGACGCCTCGCGCAAAACATCCGATCGCTCCGTGAGGCACGCGGCCTCACGCAACAACAGATGGCGAAGAGCTCGGGCCTTCCGCGCGCCACGTGGGCGAACCTGGAATCCGGCAGCTCCAACCCGACGCTCGCGGTGATGATGCGCGTCGCGACGGCGCTCTCCGTACCATTCGAAGAGCTGCTCATGCGACCGTCGCCCGCGGCGCGCCACTACCCGAAGGACTCGCTTCCCGTTCGCGACAAGCAAGGCGTCATCGTTCGCTCGCTCCTTCCGCACAAGGTCCCGAACATGGTCCTCGAGCGGCTCGAGCTCGCCGCGGGCGTCCGCATGACCGGCACGCCGCACACACCCGGCACACGCGAGTACCTCGCTTGCGAGAAGGGCACCATCGAGCTCACCGCGTCGGGCGAGCGCTTCATCCTCGCGGCCGGCGACGTCGTCGTCTTTCGCGGCGATCAGAAACACGGCTACGCAAACCCCGGCACCGTGACGTCGGTCGGCTACTCCGTCGTCGTGCTGCGACCCGTTCCGACCTGACGAGCCACGTTGCGCCCCCGGGCCCAGGATGCGAAAACGCCACGCATGAAGCAACTGCCTCTCTATGTCGTCGCGTTGGCGATCGCGGCCGCCGGATGCTCTTCCTCTGAGCCCTCGGGAAAGAGCAGCGCATCCCCGAGCGGAAGCGCCGCCGCCCAAGCCACGTTGAAGGTCGGTGACGCAGCGCCGTCGGTCACGCTCAAGCTGCACGACGGGCGCTCGATCGATCTCGCGAGCCTCAAGGGCAAGTTCGTCCTCGTGTACTTCTATCCGAAGGACGACACACCGGGCTGCACCATCGAGGCCCGGGGCATCAAGGAAGAATGGGAGAAGTTCCAGGCCGCAGGCATCGAGGTGTTCGGCGTCTCCACGCAGGATGCAGCGAGCCACCAGAGCTTCATCGACAAGTACGAGCTGCCTTTCCCGCTCGTCACCGACGGCGTCGAAGTGGCGGAGGCGTTCGGTGTTCCGATGAAGAACGGTCTCACCGAACGCCAATCGTTCCTCATCGGCAAAGACGGCAAGGTGATCGCGGTGTGGACGAAGGTCGATCCTTCGCAGCACGCGGACGAGGTCTTGAGCGCTGCGTCCTGAGCCGCGACTATCGAGAGCGCGACCACGCCACGGAGGAAATCCATGAGACTGCTTCTTTTGGGTGGGGCGCTCCTCGCGCTCTCGGCATCGTTCATCGGCTGCAACGAGCAGAAGAAGGACGACGACAAGGCCGACGAAGAGAAGGGCGAGAAGAAGAGCAAGAAGGACAAGAAAGAGAAGAAGGACAAGGCGAGCGCTTCGTCGGAAGCGACCGCGTCCTCACCTCCGGCGAAAGATGCTCCGCCCGCGCAGACGCAGACGGCCGCCGCGACCGCGACGGTCATCGATGCGCCGCCCCCGGTACCACCCGGGACGATCGACGTGACCAAGCCGAACATCGGCACGCCCGAGAAGCCGGTCACCTCGCCCACGCAGCAGTCCTACGCGATGGGCACCATCAAGCCCGTCGCCGACTCCTGCGCCAACGCGCACGTCATCCTCACCCAAGCGCCGGAGTCGGTCGGGCTCGATTACGACTGGAAGTACAGCCGCCAGGCGATGCTCGCGAATCAGCAATACCGCGTCGTCGACGGCACACCGACCGGGACGGGTCAGGTCTCCTTCCAAGTTCATCAAGCCGACGCGAGCATGAACAAGGCTTTCGTCCTCGTCGCCAACTGCGCCGACGGCGTTACCTGCAACCACCTCGCGGCGATGTACAAAGCCATCGTCAAGTCGAGCAATCCCCAGGTGATCTGCGGCGATTTGCCGGCTTATCTCGGGCCGAAAAAGAAGAGCATCAACCTCATGGCCGGCGGCCCGAACGCGAACCTCCCGGCGGCGAGCGACACCATCTCGAAGTGCGCGCGCATGGCAGCGTGCACCATCGCCGACAAGACCGACACCACGGACGACGTCGGCATCAATTGCCAAAAGTCGCCGCAGAGCTTCAAGCTCGAGTGTGCGAGCCGCTACCCCTGCGCCGAAGTGCTCGCCTGCGCGAAATGATCCCGAAACGCGGCGATCGAATCACCAGCGCAGCTTCGAGAAATGCGGGACCGCGCGCCCGATGTGATCGAGCACTTCGACCGGGTCCACCTTCGGGTTCAGCGAGGCGAGCCAGGTCAGCGCGTCGGCCGGGTTCGAGAAGATTTTCTCCTCGAACGGGCGCTCCACGAACCAGTTGATCGCCGTCAGCACGCCGCGCGCGGCGATCGAATTCGTCGCCAGCGCGTGGCCCGCGAGGGTGCCCTTGTTCGCGATCGCGCTCTCGACCGCCGTCGTGATTCGCTTCCGCTGCAATGGCGTCGGCAGACCGAGCCCGTGCGCGATGTCGAGCACGACGTAGCGTGGGTCGCGAACGTTACCGAGAGCCTCGATCCGAGCAGCGAACGCCTCGACGTCGGCCTCGGTCAACGACTCGAACAACACGACCCAGGAGCAGGGTCCGACCTCGCCGGCATAATAAGGCATGCGCGAGCATGTTCATGCCGGCGGGCGCGGACCGTCAATGCATCAGCCGGTGCGGCGAATGATGTGGTAGCCGAAGTCGGTTTCGATGACGCCGCTCGTGCCGCCGACGGGCAAGCCGAACGCAGCGGTCTCGAACGGGCCGACCATCTGACCTCGACCGAACGTGCCGAGGTCGCCGCCCTTCGCCTTCGAGGGGCAGTCGGAGTACGCGCGCGCGAGCTCGCCGAAGTCCTGGCCGGTCTGAATCTGTCCGGCGATCTCTTGGATTTTCTGCTGCGCCTCGGCTTTCGAGCGCGACGCGGTCGAGCGCGCGGAGCCTTGGTACATGAGCAGGATGTGCGAAGCGCGGACGGTGTCGGCCATAGGGGCCTCCTTTCGGTGCGCTCTTCGGTATCAGGTCGCTCGTCGGTTTAGAAGCGGCACGTCGCAAGTGCGGCGACACGCC
>JABFXY010000194.1 GCA_013361525.1 Polyangiaceae bacterium
TACGTTGATATGGAACGACCTTGCCAGTTCTTTCTAATGGGTTCGGTCACATTCTTCTTCTCCTTCTCGATCGTGGTGGGGTGGGCGAGTCAGAGGTCGAGCTGAGCTGTTTCGACGGTTGATCACGCTGATATCCGAGGATCGGCCGGAGCCGCCTTCATGGTCATGATTCGTCGGGAGCTGCCTCGCACTGGCCTCGTGGGTCTTGCCACATAACGTATTCGAGGATTCTCCAATCCATCGCCGCGCTCGACCCCTGAATCGCCTACCTCACCATTGCCGAAGTTGTCTTTAGCTCACGCCGCGGCGCGTCCCGCTCGGATGGGAGACGCTTCGATCTCGCAGCCGATTGCCCATGCAAAGCCGATGAGCTCTCGTGCGACAGCTGTGACGATCTTGCCCTTGGGCTTCGCCTTCGCGGTGAGCAGCCAATAGCGACGGTGCAGCCTGTCCTGTGCCCGCCAAGCCATTGCGGCGACGTTGGGTGGAAGGTCGGCCTGAAGGTCGCGCTGCCGCTTCGCCAACCGAGGTCGGTGCCGATAGTGCCAAGCTGCCTCGACCAGCACACGGCGCAGATGTGAATTGCCGCTCTTGGTGATCGCGCCCCGCCTGTTCTTCTTGCCGCTCGAGTGCTCAGACGGAACGAGCCCCGTGTAGCTCATCACCTGTGATGCGTGGGTGAAGCGACCGAAGCTGCCGATCTCGGTCACGAGGGTGACGGCGGTCAGCTTCGCCACGCCCCGAAGGCTTTGGAGAGCCTCGACAGTGGCGCGAGTCTTCGGCGGCGCCTTCTCGATCGCGCCATCGATCGCTGCGTCGAATCGCGCGATGCGCAGTGCCTGCTTGTCGACCTCCATGATGAGGTCCAAGAGGACGATGTTTTGGTTGTCTTCGGGCAATGTCACGGCGCGCACCCACTGCCACCAGACGGCTGTCCACGGCCGCGTATCCTTCGCGGCGCGCTGGCCGTAGCGCAGCAGGTACTTCAAGAGGCGATGCTTGGCGCGCGTCTGATCTTGCTTCGCGGCCTCACGAGCTCGCACCAAGTCGCGCAGCGCTTCATGAGCGGCGTCGGGAACCCAGACAGCGGAGAGATCTCCGCTGCGGTGTGCTCGAGCGAGTCGCTCCGCGTCGCGCCGATCAGTCTTGATGCGGTCGCTCGCCTTGATCGGCACGAGCGATGGCGCGACGACCTCGCACTGAATGCCCATCGCGAGAAGCTGCCAGTAGATCACGTACCCGGTGGGCCCGGCCTCGTAGCAGACGCGGAGATGCTTCTTCGGACCGAGCTTTCCAAGGATGCGCCGGATCGCCTCCGGTGTGTTCGTCACGATCCCCAGCGAACGCACGGCGTCGCGTCCCTGCACTGCGGCGACGGCGACGGTGTCGGCGTGTACGTCGAGACCGACGAAGGTAAGATCCTGCTTCATGGGAACTCCTGTTGCTGCGGTGCTGCTTCGACCGACGGCGAGAGCTTCGGTCGGCATCGATCGTACCGCGAAGCACGAGCCTGGCGCGGCGCTCGCCCTCGAGACGTCCACCCGATCTCGAGATGCGAGCGCCGTGACAGGCGTCCTCCGCCATGGCGTGCCGAGCAGCTTCGTTGCGCTATCCTCTTTCTCGACCAGCTCGCTTCCCCATGCGGCTCTGCTCCGAGGTCAAACTCGGCGTAACCCGCGACAAGGTGAACGCGAGCTGGTCGTTCCATTCTGACTAGCCGGCCAGCGAGACTCCGTGACAACGCTCAAGGAAGTAAGGCTCGCGCAACCGCTCGAAGGGCGGTTCGAACTCAAGGCGAATTTTGGCGGCGCGCCTTTCTGGTGCGCGATCGACTATCGGGCATCCAGCAGTCAAACGGACGTCGTTGATGTCCGTGTAGCGGAGGGCGCTGACCCCGAGACCGTGCGATGGGCTCCGTATGTCCGTGAGGGCGTCGTTAGTGCAGAGCGCGCGCTGATTCGCGACGGAAGGTGCGCCTCTCTCTGTCTGGAAATTCGGCGCATCCACACGCATCCGATCGACACGACAGCGGAGGGCTGCCGTTTCTACGGTCAGAGTCTCCTGAACCACATCGTCGGGGCGTCTCGCGCTGAGTGATGCGAAAGCCCCGCAACGGTAAGCCGATGGACGACCATGATCGAGCACGAAGCAAACGTCCGGCGGGGCAGTGGCGCGTCCTCGCCCGCGGTGCAGCGAACGAGCCAATCGAGCCCTTCGCTAAAGGCGTCTTCGATGAACTCGTTGTCGACGACTGGCTCCACATCGAGCGGATGGATGATCACACGTGGTGGTTTCGTGTCGGTGATGCCCGGATCGTCGCAACCGTAGGGACCGACGGATGCGCCGAGGTCAACGTCGAGCGAGGCGCTTACGCCGAGACGCGCGGAACAACGAATGCGTGGACTTCTTTGACCTCGGATTCCGGCTAACTTGGCGTTGCATCGGACGACCGCTCCCTCGCTTCGCTCAGTCTGGCCGTCGCCGCTGAACGCCGGTACGTTGGGCGGACAGTGATTACATACGAACAAGCATGCACCATTGCGGAGCGGCACCTCGGGGAGAATCCATTGCCGCACGCAGACTACAGGTGGCGGCTTACGGAGGGTCGGGAACTTCCTGAAGGGTGGTATTTTGACTATTCGTTCGAGCCGGTGCGGCCGATCCCGGAAAGCGAACAGGGGCGCTTCGCTGGCGCTCCTGGCTTCTTAGTGCTTCGCCACGGAGGCGAGGTGCGAGATCTATCCTGGGGCGAATACTCCGCCATAAGAGATCGAACGGGAGAGATTCGGACCCTGCTTAGGTTAGTTGGACAGGGGGAACGTCTGGAGGCAGTGCGCGTCTATCGCCAGCAACACCCAGAGGCAACGCTGTCGGAAGCCCTGGCGTACGTGGACGGGCTCGCAAAGGGCGAATAATGCTGCCGCCTTCCGGTCAGCTGATCGCTCGGGTGCAACCGCTCTTATATTGCAATCGCAGTTGAGGATGCTTGCTGCGCGAGAGCGATTGACGGAACGTACCGCTCTTCAGGGCTCGGCACGAGGAACAAACCCGCGCCGCGCCGCCCAACACCGGGTTGCACTTGTCGAAGCCCGCCGCTTGGACCGTGCTCGCC
>JABFXY010000138.1 GCA_013361525.1 Polyangiaceae bacterium
TCGTGCCGCGCTGCCGCCCGCCTGACGGGCCTGACCCGAGCGCGACTTCGATGTCCCCGCAGAGCGCTTCTTTTGGGAGGGTCTGCGACCCTCCCCCTCCAAAGCGCTTTGCGCTTTGGGGCCCCCCCACCTGTCTACGGGCTGCGGGCCTTGCGGCCCTTGCCCGCCCATCGCCTTTGGCGATGGGGCCCATCGCGGTCGAAACGTTGAGGCCGCAAGCAGGGAGCTGATCGTGATACGAACGAGGGCTCGCTTTTATGGACCCTCGATTCCGCTCCGCGTTCAACCGCTCGTACGACGAAGGCTTCTACGGAGAGTTCCTCCGCACGTTCGAGGCGCGCGTCGGCTGCGCGATCCCTTACCGGGTCGCGGAGACGCCGTTTTTCATCCCGCCCGCGCTGCGTGACCGGCTCGCGACCCACGCGCGCGAGATCGCCGATCAGGTGCTCGAGCCCAGTGTCGTCGACAAGATGAAGGCGGCGATTCCGAAGGAGCTCGACGTTCCGCGCGTCGATCCACTTCCGAACTGCATTCAGGTCGACTTCGCCGTGGTGCAAAACGAGGACGGAAGCCTCGACGGGCGCGTCGTGGAGCTGCAGGCGTTTCCGTCGCTGTACGCGCTGATGGTGCTGAAGCTCGACGCCGTCTCCGAGGTGATGGCGAAGCGAATGCCCGGGCTCGAGCGCGACTGGTCGATTTTCTTCGGCGGGATCGATCGGGCTTCGTTCGTCGAGAAACTGAAGCGCGCGATCGTCGCCGACGAAGATCCGGAAGAGGTCGTGCTCCTCGATCTCAAGCCCGAGCAGCAGAAGACGTACCCCGACTTCGTGGCGACGAAGATTCTCGTCGGCATCGACGCGATCTGCCCGACAGAGCTCACGAAGCACGGGGACAGGCTGTTCCGGAAGAAGAACGGCAAAGAGATCCCGGTCCGCCGCATCTACAACCGCGTGGTCTTCGACGAATTGCAGAAGGCCTCGCTCGAGCTCCCCTTCCGCTACACCGAAGACCTCGATGTTTCGTGGTGCTCGCACCCGAACTGGTACTGGATCGTCTCGAAGTACTCACTGCCGTACATCCGCCACGTCGCGGTGCCCCGCGCGCGTACGCTCGAAGAGCTGGGCGGCGACTGGCCCGAGGACTTGTCGCGCTACGTCCTCAAGCCGCTGTTCTCGTTCGCCGGCGGCGGCGTGATGGTCGACGTCGAGCGCGCGGACGTGGACGCAATCCCGCGTGATCAGCGCGCAGCGTGGCTGCTCCAAGAGAAGATCACCTACCACCCCGGCATCCCCATGGCCGACGGCAGCAGCAACGTGAAGGCGGAGGTCCGCATGATGTTCCTCCGCGCCCCCGATCAGGAGCGACCCGAGCTCACGATGAACCTCGTCCGCCTGAGCCGCGGCAAGATGCTCGGCGTCGACCAGAACAAGAACCTCACCTGGGTGGGCGGCAGCATCGGGATCTTCGAGCGCTGAGCGTCCGTTTTTCCGCGGCCGGCCCGGTAGCGGAATCGCTACCCGTGCGCTAGGGTGCTCGCCCATGCAACGCTTCGCGCTTCTTTCCGCGGTCGCTTGTGCCTTCGCCGTGTCCGGTTGCAACAGCCTCACCGAGCCGAACCAGTTCGAGGTCGTGAAGGAAGAGCGCTACGAGGCGAAGAACACGACGCCGGGCGCGACGAACACGCCGGTCACCGACGGCAAGAAGCCCGGCAGCGTTGCGACCCCGCCCTCGAAGGTGAACCCGGGGACGCAGCAGGCCCTCGAGAACCTGAAGGCGAGCGTCAAGGCCCGAGAGAAGGCGCCGGCCGCCGCCCCCGCGATGCCCGCGGGCGGAAGCTGCGGCGAGTGACGTCCACGCGAAGCTGACGCCGTCGCGGCGTCGACCCCCGCGCGATGTTGACTCCCGCCTACGAGAACGACGAGCACCGCACCCTGCGCGAGCAGGCGCGCCGCTTCGCGCGAACGCACATCCGTCCGAACGCGCACGCTTGGGACGAGGCCGAAGAGTTCCCGCGCGAGCTCTACGAGACCGCCGGTGAGGCCGGCATCATCGGCATCGGCTACCCGGAAGATCTCGGTGGATCCGGCGGCGACATCTCGCACGTCCACGCGGTCAGCGAAGAGCTCGTCCTCGAGGGTCACAACGTCGGCGTCGTGGTGGGCCTCGGCAGCCACGGGATCGCGCTGCCGCCTATCGTCCGCGCCGGCACCGAAGCACAGCAGAAGCGCTTCATTCCGCCGGTCCTACGCGGCGAGCAGATCGCCGCGCTCGCGATCACCGAGCCCTCGGGTGGAAGCGACGTCGCAAACCTCGCGACCCGCGCCGAACGCGACGGCGATCACTACGTCGTCACCGGCAGCAAGATGTTCATCACGTCGGGCTGCCGCGCGGACATCGTGACCACCGCGGTGCGCACCGGAGGCCCGGGGCACGGCGGCGTGAGCCTCCTGGTGATCGAGTCGTCGAGCCCGGGCTTCCAAGTCTCGAAGCGCCTGAAAAAGACGGGTTGGCGAGCCTCCGACACCGCGGAGATCACCTTCGATCGATGTCGCGTCCCGGTCGAAAATCTCCTCGGCGAGGAGAACCAGGGCTTCGTCACGATCATGATGAACTTCGCGACCGAGCGGATTTTCCTCGCAGGTCAGTGCGTCTCGATCGCCGAGCTCTGCTACCGCGAGTCCGTCGCCTACGCGCGCGATCGTCGCGCATTCGGCAAGTCGCTGTCGGGCTTTCAAGTGGTGCGACACAAGCTCGCCGACATGGCGACCGAGATCGCGGCCGCACGTGCCCTCCTCGAGTCGTGCATCACGCGACACTTGCGCGGCGACAACGTGACCGGCCTCGCCGCGATGGCGAAGAACCGCGCGACCGACATGCTCACGTTCGTCGCCGATCAAGCCGTGCAGATCCACGGCGGCTACGGCTACATGCGCGAGACGCTCGTCGAGCGCCTCTACCGCGACGCGCGCCTCTACCCGATCGGCGGCGGGACGCGCGAGATCATGAACGAGATCATCTCCAAGACGGAAGGTTACTGACGCATGCGCCCGCTCCGCCTCGCCCTCGCTTTTGCGCTCGTCGCCGTGACCGGGTGCGGCTCCAACGAATCGCCGTCGGGCAGCCAAGGCGCCTCTTCGGGCAAATCGTCGGCAGCGACCGCGCCCGGCGCAGGGACCATCGCGATCCGTCCGACCGGGCTCGTGTGGACGGCGCCTCCGTCGTTCACGCTGGTGCAGTCGCCGAGCCCGATGCGTCTCGCAACCTACCGCGTGGCGCGTGCCGACGGCGACCCCGAGGACGCCGAGATGACGGTCACGCAGGTCGGCGGCGGCGTCGAAAAGAACATCGATCGCTGGAAGAACCAGCTCGAAGGAGCCACGGTTCGCGAGCAGACGGACAAGACCGTCGGCGGGCTGAAGGTGACGATCCTCTGGGTCGAGGGCACCTACCAGGGCATGAGCATGCCCAACATGCCGCCTTCCACGCCGAAGGAGAACTACGCGCTCCTCGGCGCGGCGGTGACCTCCGGCGCGGGTGACGAGCACTACTTCAAGATGACCGGCCCGAAAAAGACGGTGGAAGCGGCCCGTCCGGCGTTCGACGAGCTCGTCCAGAGCCTCGCGACCCAAACGCACTGACGTACGGTCGCCGGGCTCGTGCCGTCATCGCGACGTTATTGAACAACACTAGCGATTGGTTTCGCGTTCAGTGCGTCATTTCGGTTACAATGCGCGCCGTTCCGTCGCCCTTTCTTCACCGTCCACGCATTTCCGGCGCGGGGTAAAGCCGCGCTCGACGAGGTTCACCATGCGTCCCATGCCGCGCTCATCCTTTCTGTTTGGGGTTGCGCTCATCGCGCTCGGCTGCTCCGCAGCTCCTGATCCGATCGAAGACGGCGGCGGTCCGTCGACGGGCGGAACCAACAATACGGGTGGGACGGCGCAGGGCGGAGACAACACGGGCAATGCGCCGAGCCAAGGCGGCACCGGCGGCACCGGCGGCTCGACGGCGAACTTCGTGACGAGCTCGGGCGGCGGCGGTGAAGGTCAAGGCGGCGCGATCATCAACCCGTGCGGAACGGGCTGCGGCCCCGAAGAGATTTGCGACGGCCCGGGCAAGGGCATCGACGACGACTGCGACTACGAAGTCGACGAAGGTTGCCCGTGCTCGGCGGGTCAGGCGTCGAGCTGCTTCAAAGGCGACTCGTCGTTCCTCGCGTCGCCCGGATGCAACCCCGGCACGATGTACTGCACCGAGCTCGGCACGTGGGGCCCGTGCGTCGGCGGTAACCACGCGACGCCGGAAGAGCAGTGCGCTTCCGCGAACCCGCAGGGCTGTCACCCGATCAATGCGGTTCCCTTCGCGACGACCGACCTGTCGTCGGGCGCAGGTAACTTCGACGACAACGCCGACCCCGGCTCAGAGACGTACACCGTCAGCTGTCCGGCCGGCGTGAACCCCTGCCCCACCCCGAACGGAACCGACTACACCGCGCTCCAGTCCGGCGAGTACGAGGTCACGTACACCAAAGAGGTCGGCGGCGCGCCGCAGACCTGCACGTTCCCGCTCTACGTCGGCGCGCGCGGCCTGCGCGTCGAGCTCACGTGGAACTTCACCGAGGTTCAAGGCAACGTCGACTTGGATCTCCACATGAAGCAGCCGATGAGCACGCTGCCGTGGGTCATCTTCGGCGACGCCAACCAAGACTGCGGATACGGCAACTGCAAAGCCTCGAGCTTCAACGCCGCGCCGGTCTGGTTCCCCGCCGGCAACGTCCCGCCCGATCCGGTCAACTTCTACACGGACCCGGTCTACGAGGCGAACAGCTGCTACTACGCGCCCGACGGAGAGGGTGCGCAATGGCAAGCCGAGGGTGGCTGCCGAAGCCCGCGCCTCGACGCCGACAACATCTCCTGCACGCCGAGCGAGACGGACCCGACCTCGGGCTCGTACTGCGCGCCCGAGAACATCAACATCGATTTCCCGCCGAAGAACGAGTGGATCCGAATCGGCGTGCACCACTACTCGAACTTCTACTCGGGCGGAAACCTGGTGAAGCCCAACGTGAAGATCTTCTGCGACGGCCAGCTCGCATCGGATCTCGGACCGGTCGGCTTTGCTTCCCCGATCCAGTGGTCTACCTCGCACGAGGACAACATGTGGCTCGTGGCGGACGTGTTGTTCCGCGAGGACGAATGCGTGAAGGAATGCATCGTCCAGCCGCTCTACTCGAATGACCAGAACGCGCCGGTCGATCTCACGACGGCGCAGCACTCGACGCAGAACGGGCCTCCTTACCCGCCTTTGCCGCAATGAGTCATCGCGCGCTCCGCCTCGCGAAGGCGAGCGCGTGACGCTTCGATAAACACGAGATCACGCGATCTCCGCCCCAAGCGCCCGTTTCCAGCGGGCGCTTGGCCATTTACGCTGCTTGGGCTCTGATCGAGAGTCTTCCGATGAAGATCTCCCACCGGCCCGCGAGGGGACGCGCCGTGATCTTCGGCACTGCGAGCTCGATGTTCGCAGCCGCGCTGGTCATCGTGACGTCCATGTCCGGTTGCGTCCTCGATTGGGAACGCGATGACGGCGGCGCCGGCGGCAACGGGGGATCGGCGCAAGGGGCGGGCGGAAACGACGCGTCGACCTCGACCGGAACGGGCGCCTCGGGCACCGGCGGCAGCGGCGGCACGCCTCCGGTGTCGGAGGGTGGCTCCGGCCCGAGCATGGGAGGCGGCACCGTCAACGGCGAGGGCGGCGCCGACATGATGCCGGACGAGGTCTGCGACGGTAACCCGACTTGCATCTACGACTGCAAACCCGGTGACGACTACTGCTTCGTCGAGTGCGTCGACGGTTCCCAGTGTTACGTCGACTGCGGGGGCGCCGCGGTGTGCCACGTCTACTGCGACGGCGGCTCGACTTGCAACGTCAGCTGCCCCGGCAATCAGACTTGCGATCTCACGTGCGACACGGGCTCGGACGGAATGCTCAATTGCCAGCCCAATGCCGATTGCGACGTAACGAACATCGACGGCTCGAAATGCATGGGGTTCCCGTGACCGCGTTACGGGGGATTCGCTGCTTTGTCGCCGCCCTCGTATTGGCGACTTGCACCTTCGCGCTCGACGTACAGGCGAACCCAAACGCTGCGAAAGAGGCTTACGACCGCGCAGCCGACGCCTTCGCGCGCAAGAGCTACTCCGAAGCCGCCGCGAGCTTCGCCCTCGCGGATCGGCTCGAGCCGAACCCGATCGCGCTCGAGGCGGCGTTCAAGGCCGTCCTCCTCGCCGACGATCCCGTCCTCGGGATGGAGCTCGTGGAGCGCGCCGGCTCCCGCCCCGCGAACCCGAAGATCGACAGCTACGTCGTCCAAGCCAAGGCCGCATTCGAGACCCGCGCCGGGAAGCTTTCGGTCACGTGCGCCGACGAGCGCGGATGCACGGTGAAGCTCAACGGCGTCGACTTGGAGCTCGGAAAGCGTCACTGGGTGCGAGCAGGCGCGCAACAGCTCGCCGTGACCGTCGACGGAGCAACCAAACCCTATTCGATCGACGTGAAGCCGCGCGCATCCGTCGACTTCACTGCCCCTGCCCCGCCGCGCTCCCCGTCCGCGGCTCATGGGGACGCTGCGACGGAGACGAACGAAGCCGGTCCCCGCGTGGAGGACAAACCGAGCCGTGGGCTTCATCCTGCGATCTTCGGTGTGACCGCCGGCCTCTTCGCGATCGCCGGGGGCGTGACGATCTGGTCGGGCGTCGACACGCTGGATCTCCACGACCGCTACGAGACCGGTGACGACGGCGCGCGTGACGCCGGGGTCGCCGCTCAAGACAGGACGAACATCCTGATTGGCGTCGTCGCGGGCGGCGCCGTTGCGACCACGATCGTCGCGATCTTCACCGACTGGGGTGGCAAAGACGCCGAGGCCTCGTCACCGACTGCCGTACGCTTCGCGCCGCCCTTCGGCATCCGGTTCTGATCGATGAACGCCGTGTCCCGCTACGACCTGCTCGTCAAGCTCGCCTCAGGCGGGATGGGGACGGTCTACGTCGCGCGGGTCCGCGGGCCGATGGGGTTCTCGCGTCTGGTCGCGATCAAGCGCGCCCACCCCTACCTCGCCGACGACCCGACGTTCTCCAAGATGCTGATGGACGAGGCGAAGCTCGCCTCGCGCATCGGTCATCCCCACATCGTGTCCGTCCTCGACGTCGAGCGCGTTCGAGAAGGCTCCGGCCTCGAAGAGCGCAACGAGCTCAGGCTCGTCATGGATTACATCGAGGGAGCAACGCTCGGTGATCTGATCGCGCGCGCCCAAGATCGCGCAGCGCCGATCCCCGCCGGCGTCGCCGTGCGCATCGCGCTCGACGCGGCCGCCGGGCTCCACGCCGCCCACGAGCAGACCGACGAAGGCGGCGAGCCGCTCGGCATCGTTCATCGCGACGTGTCGCCACACAACATCCTGGTCGGCGTCGACGGCATGGCGCGTGTCTCCGATTTCGGCATCGCCAAGGCGACGACGAGCCCGACGGCAACGACCAGCGGCTCCCTGAAAGGGAAGCTCTCGTACATGGCGCCCGAGTACGTCGCGAACAACGCGCTCGATCAGCGCAGCGACGTGTTCGCCCTCGGCGTCGTCGCGTGGGAGGTCCTCGCGGGGCGCCGGCTCTTCCGCGGAGACAGCGACGTCATCACGCTTCAGCTCGTCGCGAACGCCACCGTCGAGCCTCTCTCCTCGGTGCGTCCGGAGGTCGGTAACGCCCTCGATGCCGTGCTCGCGACGGCGCTCGCAAAAGACCCGGCGGATCGTTATCCGAGCGCACGCGCGTTCGCGAACGCCCTGGAATCGGAGGCGCGCAGCGCCGGCCTCGTCGCGACACACGAAGAGGTGGCCGCGTTCGTTCGGACACTGACGAAAGAAGCCCTCGACGAACGGCGCGCTCTCATCCGGGATCGTCTTCGTGAGCTCGAGGCTGCCGCGCCGGCCGCCGCGAGCGCGAACGAATCCGTGACGACGCGAGCATCCTTCGATGCCGCGCACCTCCCCTTCGAGAACCCGACGGCGAAGGTCCCGGTCGCACCGAGTCTCACGCCGTTTCAGGACAGCACCCTCGACGGCACCAACACGACGGGCAAGTCCCGCGCAACACGCGGCGGTCGGACCGGTCTAATCGCCGCCGCCGTCGTCGGCGTCGCTGCGATCGTCGGCGTCGTCATCATCCTCGCCGGACGCAGCGATCCTGCGGCCACGGCCGCAGCAGCGCGCCCCTCCTCCGAGGGTGCCCCGTCGAGCGCTGCGAAGAACGCCGCTCCCGTCGAGGTCGCGCCGGCGACCGCCGCGAGCCAGCCGCCCGCGACGACATCGGCCTCCGCCGCGGCGTCCACGTCGAACACGCCCGCGGTCCGCCCCGGGGCGAAGCCTGCTCAACAGCGGCCTCCCGCGCACAACGGGGCGATTCCCCCGAACCCCTACGATCGCCGCTGATCGACGGCTCGAACGGTCACTGGAAGTAGACGTCGTCGATCAGCACCTGGTCGCCCGTCGGCATCGTCCCCGAAGAAGAGAAGACGTGACCGCGGAGCGCGACCGCCCCGGGCGAGCTCGGAACGACGACCGCAATCTCTTCGCCGTCGATCGAGATCGACGCCTCCTCGGTCGTCGCTTCCACGCGAACGCGCGTCGTCGCCCCGATCGGGACGGCGCCTGGGTCCGTCAGCTTCGACCACATCGCAGCGGCCAAGTCGTATTGCGCGACCGAGCCGTCCGGGAATACCGCGAAGTGATATGCCGATACCGAAGCCCCCGCTGCGTCCTCTCCCTCGACGTCGAAGAGAAAACCGCCGGGAAGCTCGACCGGCAGCACCGAAAACTCGAACGTTTTCTCGGCACCGGCGACGCCGGTCCACCGCACGAGCGACATCGAAGCATCCGAGCTGTCGACGAGGCGCAGCGCACGCCCCATCTCGTTCGTCTCGTAATTGGTAATCCATGCAGACGAGATATCGCGATAGCCGCGCGGCGCGTTCCCGACAGGATCGTTTTCGAATCCGTCGACCGTCGTGTAGAGCTCCACCTCGTTCAAGAACGCGCAGTCGGAGCCGAGCTCCTCGTCGCAAGGCGCCTCGCTCCCGACCACGATTCGCACGTAGCGGGCCCGAACGAGCTCGGGCAAAATGAAATATTCGATGGCGCGGTGGGCGCGGCCGGTCGCCGTGACGATCGGCGCACCTTCCCAAGACTCGCCGTCCGTCGAGGTGTAGACCTTCGCGTCGCCCGAGAAATCACGCCGAATCGACAGGCCGACACGCGTCAGATCGTAGGTGCGGTCGAGCTCGATGGTGAACGTCCCCTCGCTCGAATCTGCGACCGCGCTCGACCAATAATCGTTGCTCCCGTCGAACGCCCCCTCGACGCGCGCACGGCGGTGCAGCTCGGATCCCCAGGTCATGTCCGACTGGACGGCGATCTCGCCTCGCCGATACTTCGATGCCAAATCGATTTTCCCGACATCCGGAGAGTCGACCTCGATGAAGCGGCGCCAAACGCGGTTCTTTCCATCGATCGTGTAGCCGCTGTCCGCGTCCGGGCAGCCCCAGGAGTTGGCGCAATTGTCGCCGATCTGAATGAGCCGGTTCGGCTCCACGACCACGACCCCGGTGTTGCCGCTCGAGCCGTGATACCGAAGGACGCCGGATCCGTATCCCGCTGTCGTGTCGGAGGGGTAATTCACGTAGGTGACCTTCGCTTCGGTGAAGGAGACCTCTCCGGGGTTCGTCGCGCCCGCCGTCGAGACGGCGACGAAGTTGTCCGGCCGCCCGCTGCTCAGGACGAGCACACCGTTCGGCATCAAGACCAGCTGTGGGTTGATCCCGACGCGCGGCTTCGCCGGCCGGCCTCCGAACGAGACGAGCAACTCCTTCGGCTCGGCCCAGGTGAACCCCTCGTCGGTCGATCGGCTGTACAGGAGCGTCGCCAGCGTCTGGCCGTTCTGTGGCGAGCCTTCGTGGTGTCGAAATACCGAATAGAGACTGCCGTCTTCGAGCTCCACGACGTCCGCCTCGGGATATGCGGTATTCGCCGGGGGCACGGCGATCGTGCCCCGACGCTCGAACGTCAGGCCTCCGTCCGAGCTCGCGAGCAACTCCGCGCGAAAGCCTCCGGCGTCGCCCGCATATTGGCCGTACCACTCGAGCAGGATCGTCCCGTCCCCGAGCTGGATCGGATGTCCGCTGAGGCGCCCGACACTCCCCGTCCCTCCCGAGATCTGAGACAAGTCGGCATATGCTTCCAACGGATCCCAGGTCTTGCCGTCGTCGAGCGAAGCCTGCACATCGAGCGTGAGGCGCGACCCGGCGGCCGAATCGACGCGGCTGCTCGGAACGAAGGCGTAGCTGAGGATGCGGCCGTCGCGCAGCTGAATGGCAAACTGCGGCGGCACGTCGACACCCGTCTCGTAGTTGCCGAAGGTGGCGGCGCGATCCGTCGACTCCATGACGCCGCTGGTCTGAGGCGCGCTCGGTATGTCGTCGTGATGGGAAAACGTCGCGAACACGTCGCGAACGAGAGCTCCATCCGGTCCGAGAGTGTCGATTCCGAGGCCACGCCCGACCATCCCCGCGAACTGCTCGCCCGTCGCCTCATAGACCGTATCGGTCAATCCGAGACCGAGCGTGTAACCGACCACACCAGTGGGATCGTACGGCGGCGGCGGGTCCACCGGGTCCGACGGATCGTTTGGATCGTTCGGGTCCGAGGGGTCGGTCGGGGCGCCGCCCCCAGCACCGGCAGCGCCGGCGCCGTCGTCATCCGTCCCTTCGGACGTGCACGAGACCGCCGCTGCGAGCAGAAAGATCCAAAGCAAACCGTGACGACGCATGCCGCGCGCCTAACACGATTCGCGCCATTCGTCGGTGGCTACACCGGGCTCGCTTTTGGGCTTTGCCCGATGCGATCACCGAGACTGATGGATCCAATTCCCACCGGCACCGCGACCTCATGTTTGGGCCGCGATGCCGCTCTATTGGACTTTTCTATGAGCTCAAATCCGCACGCCGGGCCGGTGCGAAGGCGGGCGCGGAAGCATTGGCGGCGGGCGCTTCGGGATAACGCTGCTTTTGCTCTTTGACGATCTGGATGATGCCGAGCGCCGCGAACCCTCGAATGACCCAATACGAGGGATCGATCTCCCAAGCGCGGGCGGCGAAGTTCAGCGACTGGCCGTAGCGGTGGTGATTGTTCTGGAACAGCTCGCCCATCGTCACGAAGTCGAACGGAAGGCTGTTACGACTTTTGTCGTCGGTGTCGAAGTTCCGGTAACCGGCCGTGTGGCCGAACCAATTCACGATTGCCCCGTGCAGCGGGCCCATGAAGTAGTGGAACGGCAAGAGCAGGTAAAAGGCCCAGTGCGGGGCATACGCGATATAGACGAGGGTGTAGAGACCGCCGAACCCGACGCGCACCAACCACGAATCCGCAAGCTTCTCGAGGGCGGGCCACTCGGGATAACCACCTTCGAATCGCGGCTCCGGCTTGATCGTCCCCCTCCAGAGCCCCGCGTAGCGCACGGCCGTCTTCCAGTTCATGTCGATGAACCCCTTCGACGTGTGCGGCGAATGCGGGTCGCGATCGGTGTCGCTGAAAGCGTGGTGCTCACGGTGGAGGAGCGCGTAACCGCGCGGGCTCAAGAAGCTCGACCCCTGGAAAATGAAGGTCAAAAGCTCGAAGACCCGCTCCCACCCCTTCGACATCGTGAACATGCGGTGCGCCGCATACCGGTGGAGGAAAAATGTCTGCATGAAGACGCTCAGGACCCAGTGAGCGACGAAAAACGAGAGGATGACGAGCACGAAGCGAGCCTTGCCGAAACGGCCGTCGGAGGGGGGTCACGCCTCGTCAGGATCCTGTCATCTCCCCAAAAGACGCACCGCGGCAAACATGCGCGGGTCACACCGGCATGTCACGAGCGATGAAGCAGCATGCAGCGACGATGGCTCCTCGGAGGTGCGGTCGGGATCGGTGCGGGCTGGGTGCTCGCAAACGGCGTCTATCGGCGCATGGGCTCGTCGGCGAGGCCCGCAGATGGCGGCGTGACCGACGTCCGGACGGACGGCCAGAGCGGCATCTCGGAGCAGGCCTCCGGCACGGCGTGCACGTCACCCCTCGTCGCGAGCCCGAAGCCGGCTCGTCACAGCGGTCCGACCGACGTCACGTTCCTCCTCATCTCGGATCTGCATTTCGGCGCATACATGAACGGCGAGCCGCTCGAGCCGGTGGTTTACCGCGCGGTCGATGCGATGAACGAGCTTCGCGGCCTCACCTATCCGAGCGCGCTCGGCGGGCGCGTCGGTGACATTCGAGGTGTGCTCGCCGCAGGCGATTTGACGGAGGATGGCCGCCCCTGGGAGTGGAATCGATTCGTCGAGACGATGGGTTTGACCGGGAAAGAAGGGCGGTTGCGCTATCCGATGTTCGAGTCGCTCGGCAATCACGACGGCAACGACGAAAGCAAATCCGTGCGGCGCGGCATCGAGGGTCGCCACGGCTCGATTCACTACGCGTGGTCGTGGGACGCGCTACGCATCTATTGCCTGTCGGATGGGCCCGACGACGACATCCTCGATTGGATGCAAACCGACCTCGCGACCCTCCCGCCCGAGACCAAGATCCTCGTTTATCAGCATTTCCCGCTAGCCGGCTCGTACTCGACGGGGACCTGGTTCGGCGACGGTGACTACCGGCAAAAGCTCGGCCGCGTCCTCGAGGGGCACGACGTATTGGGCATTTTCCACGGCCACTTCCACGCAACCGGGCATTACCGCTTTCGCGGCCACGACGTCTATTTGGCCGGCTCCCCCAAACACTCCTGGCGAAGCTTCCTCGTCGTGCGCGTCACCGACGAAAGAATGCAGGTGGCCGCCTACAACTACGAGCGCTCCATCTGGTGGTGGTGGCACGACAAACCCCTCATTCCCCAAGGCACCCCCGAGCGGTTCCACTACCCCTCCGACGCCCAATTCGTCCGCGCCTAATCGCCTGATGCCCAAGAGGGAGAGGGGTCGCCAAGGGCGCCAAGTGCAGAAAGAGGAAGAAGAGAATTTGAATAAATATTAAGAACAAACTCTCGCTCTTCTCTCTCCCTCCCTCTCCCCTT
>JABFXY010000235.1 GCA_013361525.1 Polyangiaceae bacterium
CTACAACGAGCAATACACCTACGACGCCGTAGGAAACATCCTCGAGCTCTTCCACCAAGGAGTAGGCTCGCCCGCCGCGACCTGGACGCGATACTACGACTACGGCCCGCTCGACAACGGCATCGCCCGGACCAACCGCCTCCGCTCGAGCTCGCTGTCAGGTGACACCGAGAACATCGTCCCCTACCAGGCCCAGAACGTCCACGACAATCACGGCAACATCACCTCGATGCCTCACCTGTCGTCCATCACATACTCGCCATTCGACCAAATGGCGAGTGCGAGCAACGGCACGCAGACGACGTATTTCGTCTACGGAGGCGACGGCCAGCGGGTAAGGAAGGTCTACGACACCAACGCCAACCTCATCAAAGAACGCATCTACCTCGGTGGATTCGAGATCTACCGGGAGCGGGTGTCGGGCGCGACGCAGCTCGAGCGGCAGACGCTGCATGTCTTCGACGGTGCGCAGCGCATTGCGATGGTTGAGACCAAGACCGTCGACGGCGGTTCGTCGGTCACGACGCCGGTGCCGAAATACCGCTTTCAGCTCACGAACCATCTCGGCAGCGCGATGCTCGAGGTGGATGAGGCGGGGCTCGTGATTTCGTATGAGGAGTACCACCCGTATGGCACCAGCGCGTATCGGAGCTCCAATGGGAGTGCTGAGGTTAGCGCGAGGAGGTATCGGTATACGGGGAAGGAGCGGGATGAGGAGACGGGGCTCTACTACCACGGGGCGAGGTATTACGCGCCGTGGTTGGCTAGGTGGACGAGTGCGGATCCGCTGGGGATCGGGGCGGACGGGCCAGGGGTTTATAATTATGTGAGCGGGTCGCCGATTAACCTGGTGGACCCGAGTGGAATGGAGGAGCGCAGTACGTGGGAGCAGCTTGTCTTTGCCGCACGAGCTCACCCATCCACAAACGGAATTGTACGTCGAGCCGAGAATCTCGGCGCTCTCTTGAAGGGCGTCCGGCAGTCCTTGGATCGAATGGACCGGACCGACGTAATGCTGGCCGAAACGTTGCCATTGGACAACCCGTATCGGGCTGAACTCCTCGCGGGAGACGAAGAGAACGCTCCCAGCGTCATTGATCAAATATCCGAGGCGTACTCCGCGGGCGACAATCCCGCCGAGGGGGTCCGGAATGTCGTGAACATATTCAATCCTATCGTTATCGGCGTCGAAGCGTTCACGGCCATGATGGAGGCGCGCGACAAGGGAGACTTCGAGGAGGCCGGTCGTCATCTGCCCGCACTAGCGGGTGCGGTTGCAGGAGCATACTCCTTCGCAACCGGTCTGATCCCAAGCTTGTTTGGAGGAGGGGGTGGGGCTGGACCGGCGATGGCCTTGGCCGGCGGCGGCACAGCAACGCTAGCGGTGGAAGGGCCTGCTGCTGCCGCTGTCGGCGCGTCCGGCGGGCCCGCCGGCTTCGCGCTGGGCCTCGCAATATCGATGAGTGTCGGCGAGGGTGATGCAGCGGGACCTGCGTCGACGGTCACGAACGCTGATCGTCTTCGCGCAGACCTCAAGCTCAGCGAAACGCTCACCAACAAGAAGATCGTAGTCCGGGAACCCATCGCCCCTAACAGCACGAACAGGCCGGCGCTTTTCGATACGAAAACTGGTGAACTAATCATCGGTAAGACGACGGATCCTGGCCATTTTGGCGTGCTTCAGAACACGAGACTTCCAATCGAAGAAGGGCGGTACGCGGGAGGCTGGGTCCAGGTCGACAGTAGTGGCGCAATTGTCTTTGAGGCCGAGAGTGGAACGTTTCCGTGGTCGAATCCTGCGCTCCCCCACAATACCCTCGACAGAATACGAGGCACCGGTGTCACGGTGGTTCAACCCGAATACTAAGCGAGAAATACGAATGGACTACGTCGCTGCAACCCTCATTGCACAGAAACTGCAAAACACGGGCGCACTCGATCCAGGATGGATCGGTGACTTTCGCAGCTGCCTGGGCAAGCTGGCGCGAGGCCACGAATGGAACCGCGACCTGTTTCGACTCGCTCACTTTGTTTCACTATACCTACCACTGCGCTATTCTACCTGGGCGAGAAGCAAGGCACGGAACCTAGAATCTGAAGCAACGCTGCAAGCTCTCCATCGCGAAACAGAGACCGCACTGTGGACGGCTGGTACGGGCAGCGAGAAGTCGGGTGTTCCTGCTCGTGAACAAGAACTCGTTGCCTGGGCGTTTGGCAATCGGCGGCTCAATACTTTTGAGCGCGACGCTGTGGTGCAGTGGGACCACGGTTTTCGTGCCGTGCTAGCACGCGTCCGGCCGCACCTTGCATCGGAAACCCGATGGTCCAGCTGGTCGTGCTTGGCTTTACACTTCGTCAGCTTCTTCCTCGATTTCGCGTGTGCAACAGAAGGGAGAGGAAATCGGGCTAGCCTATCCTGGAGCTCGTGCCTTAGAGCGCGTGGCATGCCCGAGGACGTAATCTCGGCTCTTGAGATATGGAACGGTGTTGACAGCATTCTTCGAGACGCGAGCGGGCTCCCGCTACTCGCGACCAGGTCGACTCGGACACTAGGATCCAGAGATGGTATCGAAATGCTCGTACTTTCCGATCCCATTTAGTCTGGCTGGCGGGCGCAGTAGGCACGCCCCACGCGCGGGCCCGACTCCCGGGGTCCGCGTCGTCGTCCACCGCTCTTTCGAGCCGTCAAATGAGCCAGTTTCCACGGTCCGGCGTAACCGCTGCGTCGAACCCATCTGGACGGACGCGCCGCCTTGCATGCGGATGCGGAGGCTCCGTCGCGGCCGCCGTCAGAGCGGATCAGGAACGTTGACGAAGCCGACGAGCTGCTCGAGCTCGTCGGTATCGAGCCGAGCGCGGGTCGCCACCCAGCGAAGGGGCGATAGCTCGATAAAGCGCTCGCGCGGCCAATAGGGGAGCCCGCGTGATCGACGACAACTAAACTTTCCGGTCAACGACAACTAAAACTGCCGGTCGGAGCCGTACTGACGGCGCATGCGACGTTCCGGGGCGAGAGCCCCGGACGGGTGCCGGAGCTCGGGAGGCCCGATGCTCCGGGATACGCAGGTTAGGTTGTTGAGGCAGAAGATGAGGAAGGTCTGACGCAGGAAGCGGCCGCCGCGGCGGTCGGCATGAGTGTTCGTTCGGCAAGGAAGTGGCAGCGCGGGTCGCTGCCAGGCGAGACGAACAAGCCGCGTCATTGGAGGACGCGCCCGGATCCGTTTGGGCAGGTTTGGGAGACTGTGGTCGTTCCGCTGCTTCGATCGGATCACGACTCCGTGCTTGAGGCGAAGACGCTGCTCGAGCACCTGCAACAGCAGCACGCGGGGACTTTCGAGGACGGCCAAGTGCGCACGTTGCGGCGGCGCGTGCGGGATTGGCGCGCTCTTCACGGACCGCCCAAGGAGGTCTTCTTTCGAGCAGCAACACGAGCCCGGACGCGAGGCTGCCGTCGACTTCACCGACTGCAGAGCCCTCGGTGTCACCGTCGCGGGCAGCGCGTTTCCGCATCTGCTCTTTCACTTGGTCCCTTCTTTCAGCGGATGGACTTGGGTCTCGCTCGCGTTCGGCGAGACGTTCGAGGCACTCGTTGCTGGCGTTCAAGGAGCACTTTGGAAGCTCGGCGGCGTGCCTCGCGTGCTTCGCAGCGACAACTTGAGCGCGGCCACACACGAGCTCAAGGACGCCGGCGGACGCTCGCTGACGAAGCGCTTCCGCGCCGTGCTCGAGCACGACGGGCTCGAGTCCACGCGGATCCGCCCCGGCGAGAGTCATGAAACGGCGTCGTCGAGAGGACCAACGGCCTCGTGAGGTCGGCGCTCACGCAGGCCCTCGTCATCAGGGGCAGTCGCGACTTCATTGATGCCGAAGAGTATCTCGGCTTCGTGCGCGGCGTCGTCGAGCGGACGCGTGGCTATGACGCCAACGAGTCCGAGCTCGAGCGGAAAGCGCTTCGTCCGCTCCCGAACGCCGCGGTACCGAGCTATACGACGCACCTCACTCGGGCGCGACAATGGAGCGTTGGCAGAAGGTGGCGGCGATGCCTGGCTCCGGGACGCCGTCCGACCCGAGGAAGTCGTCGCCGAGCTTGTAATGTTGGCGGCCGCGACCTCCCGTCCACGGCAGCGTTCGAACGAGGAAGTCGCATCACCAGGTCGTCTTCCCCGAACGACCTCGTTCCCCAAACCACGATGTCCGGTCCGAGCCCGCGATGATGACAGATAGGGAACCCTGGCGAATTCTCGTAGATGAGATCTCAAACATCTCTGAAGCCGCGTTTCATGGAGATTGGATGGACGAGGTCGAGTTTCGACTGTGGGACGCGCTCGAGGGCGGGCCGCGAGAGTATGGGCGAATGACGCTGTCCATCGAGCAGCTGGACGGACTGCGCGCGCTCGCTGACGAGATCGGAGGCTGGGTAATGTTCAATGACGAGTCGGGCGAGGAAGAGTTCGTTCCCTCCGCCCGATGGCAAGACCTCTACGCGGATTGGCTAGCGCAGAAGACTGCCCGCCGAAGTGGTCCGCGGTAACCAGGTGGGCGCAGCACAACTCGGCCCGACCGGCAGTCAGAAGCGGAAAACGTGATACGTCCGATCGGGCTCCCAGCACATATCCGAGCCGAAATGGTACGTGACGACCAGAAGCGCGACCCTCGCATCCTTCTCCACAAAGGCCTCCGCGAGGCCCGCGATGGTCGGCGGGCAAGCATGACAATCCGGACAGAGCGGGTGTTTCTTCCCGCCTTTGTCGGACCAACTCGCGAATGCGCGATTGAGGACGCGCTTGCCGTTGTCGTCGATCATGAGCTTAGGCTCATGGTATCGAATGGTGAATCCGGCGCCTTTGGCCTGAAACAGGTCCTGGCCGTACATGAAGTTCGTCCGCGCGCGCAGGTCGGTGTCGGCGACCATCTCCAGCCGCTCGAGCGGCCGCCACGTTTGCGTGCGCAGAAGGCGCGCGGCCAGCTCCAGGCGCTCTACAGGATCCGGCGGATCGAGGCCGAGATCGGGGTCCTCGATCTCGAACCGCTCGAGCACCGTCCCACGGGCTACGTCGAGGACGAGGAGCTCGCGATTGGGCAAGGCCCGTGCGCCGTCCTCGTACGAAGCGAGCAGCGCGACGCGCGAGCCGTCCTCCGACAGCGCCGGAAGCGCCGCGAGCTCGGCGGGCAGCTGGTCGCCCACGTCGGGCGTGGCTGAGGCTGCGGCGGGCGGAGCGCTCGTCGCGATCTCGGCAGACGCCGCTGCGACGCTCGCGGCCAAGGTCGGTGCCATCGCCGGCGGTTCGACGCGACCCTTGGTCGTTGCGTCCGGCGACACCGCGGACGAGCAGGCGCCAAGTAAAAGGGCAAGCGTCGCGAGAACGGACGAAGCGCGCATCGGGCCACAAACGCCCGAGAGCGGAAACGCCTTCCCGTATCCGGAAACAGCGTTCATTTTGCGTACGGGGATCGTCGGAATATCTCGGTAGCAAAGTCGATGAAGGCGCGGATCTTCGGCGCTGGAGGCCCCGCCTGCGCGTGCAATGCGTACACGGGAACCGCTGGCAGCGCGTGGTCCGCGAGCACGACCTCCAGTTGGCCGGAGGCGACGTCGGCGGCGACGGTGTACTCGAAGACCGAAATGAGCCCCGCGCCCGCGACGGCCGCCCGGCGCAGGACTTCACCGCTGCCCGCCGTGAGCTGACCATTCACCGAGGCAATGCTCGTCGCGCCGTCGCGCCCACGGAAGCGCCACGGAATGGGATGTCCGCGCAAGAGATACGTGAGGCACTTGTGACTTGTCAGCTCGTCCGGGGTGGAAGGTCGTCCGTACCGCGCAAGGTATGCGGGCGCGCCGGCGACGACGATGCGCACGCGCCCCAGCTTGCGCGCGACGAGATCGGACGCCCGGAGCCGCCCCATTCGCAGGGTGACGTCGATGCCTTCGCTGATCGGATCGATGTATTGGTCGCGGAGGCTCAGGTCGATGGAGACCTCGGGATAGCGCCGGAGAAACTCGGGCAGCGCCGGGGCAAGCACCTGCTCGCCGAGCGCAAGCGGCGCGTCGACCCGCACCCTTCCGCGCGGCGCCCCACGCGCCCGTGAGACGCTGCGTTCGGCGTCCTGAAGGTCGGCGAGGATGGCCAAGGCGCGGGCATGGAACGCGCCGCCTTCATCGGTGACGCTCAGGCTGCGCGTCGTGCGGTTGAGGAGGCGTACGCCGAGCCGCTTCTCCAGCGCCGTGATCGCGCGGCTCACGGCGGAGGGCGCGACGCCGAGCTGCTCGGCGGCACGGGAGAAGCTGCGGGCCGCGACCACCCGGGTGAAGGCTTCGAGCTGCGCGAACGAGTCCACGTCCTCGAGTATGGCAGATCGAGTCATTGTTGCGATCCGCGCAAAACTGCGCTGAGCCGCCGGACCTTGGTCAGCTGCGCGCGAGGGAGCATGTTTCGAGCATGTTCAACGAAGACATGCCGCTCATCACCATCGTCGGTGCCACCAGCAAGCAAGGCCGCAGTGCCGCACACACGCTGCTCGCCAGCGGCCGGTACCGAGTACGCGCGCTGACGCGCAACGTGGACAGCCCCGAGGCGCGGTCGCTCGCGGCCAAAGGGGCGGAGCTTTGCAAGGTACCCCTCGAGCTCGGCCGCACCCGAGCGTTGGTGGAGGCATTCCGCGGCTCGCACGGCGCGTTCTTGATGACCCCGCCCATCAGTCCGCCGGCTACGCACGAGACCGAATTGGGCAAACAGCAGGCGGACGCGGCCGTGGAGGCAGGCGTGCAGCACGTCGTCTACAGCGCACTCGAGAACGTCGACGTGATCACCAGCGGCAAGAAGTTCGCTCCGCACTTCACCGACAAGGCACGGGTCGAAGAGTATATTCGCGGGCTGCCCGTCCAGAGCTCGTTTGTCTACTTGGCATATTTCTATACCAACTTGATCGAGTTCTATAGGCCGCGGATGGAGGGGGATACCCTCGTGTTCCCCATCTACCTACCGGGTGATTACCGTGCCCCATTCGTCGACCCATTGACGGCCACGGGGCCGGCCGTGTTGGAGATATTCAGCAATCCGACGCGGTACGCCGGCATGTCGCTGCCCGTGGTGGGCGACATCATCTCGCCCATCGAGATGGTCGAGACGTTTCAGCGGGTGACGGGCAAAAAGGCGGCGTACCGCTCGGCGTACCAGCGCGACGAGCTGCTCCGGTACTTCCCGTCATTCGGCGAGAACGAGCTCTTCGTTCGCGAGCTGCTCGGCATGGTCGAGTACACGGTGGAGCACGGCTACTTTCAGCCGCACCGTGATCTGGAGTGGAGCCGCAAGGTCGATCCAGTGGCGCTCACCTGGGAGGGCTTCTTGCGCAAGACGAACTGGCGAGGAGAGGCGATGAGCTTCGGCGTCGCGGCGTGAGGACATAGACGTGCACGCGTAAGAAGGTCTGGGCCGTGCATTCTGATCGGCGAATTGGACAAAACATGCGCGTCGTTCCGCACGTGAAGGGTCAAATGAATGACTATTTGCGGCGCTTTGGCAGCCCTTTGATCCGTCGCGCACGTTCTTGCGTGACGTTCCACCGCGCCGGCGGGAGGCCCGGCAATCTGATCCCGGCGAGTTAACTCGGAGCCGACGAATGGCGCAGAATCCGCAACGGCCGAGCGCCTGGGGGCGGAGTCCTCGGGAGGTGTCTATGCGTCGATCCGTGTCGTCGGTCTCCAAGCGGTTGTGGGGCTCGACCAGCGTCTTGCTCTTGTGCGCATCGCTCGCGCACGCCGCGTGCAGCGAGACCGACCCCACCGATGAAGAGCAAACGGAAGACGTGGCGACCGATAGCGACGAGTTCTCGAGCGTTTGCGACGCCTTGGGCTGCTTTTGCAACGGGTTCAAGGCGACCATCATCGGAACGGCGGGCAACGACGTGCTCAACGGCACGCCGGGTAACGACGTCATCGTGGGGCGCGGCGGCAACGACGTGATTCGGGGGCGCGGTGGCAATGACATCATTTGCGATGACGAGGGCGCCGACGACGTCGACGCTGGCGACGGCGACGATCAGATCTTTGGAGGGCGCGACAGCGACCGGCTAGACGGTGGTCGGGGCCGAGACGTCATCATGACGCTGCCGGGACCGGGCAAGGACATCATCGACGGCGGCGCGGACGACGACGAGCTGTTCATTTCCTTTTACGGCGACGACGAGGTCTTCGGCGGCGGTGGCAACGACAGAATCATCCTCGAGCGAGGCTTCGCCAGCCCTGGGAACCGCGTCGACGGGGGCGCGGGTGACGACCGTATCGAAGTGTGGCTCGACGAAGGAGGCTCCTGCGTCGTCGAAGGAGGCAGCGGTGACGACGAAATCACGACGCTTGGCAATGGCGATGTGACATTGCGGGGAGGTGCGGGGCACGACGTCCTACGCTGCCACGGTGATGAGCCTTGCACACTGCAAGGGGGAGGCGGCGCGGACACGCTCTTCGGCTACGTCCGAGCCGACGCGCTCGACGGCGGCACCGGCGACGATTTCTGCGACGGGGACATTGGTGCCGATACGTACTCGAACTGCGAGCGGATCGGCGAGGAGCACCTCTGCGGCGACGGGGCAGACCTCGACCACGACGGCGCCACTGATTGTGCCGACGCCGATTGCTTCGGTGATCCGACGTGGTGCACGAGCGAGAGTGCGTTGTGCGGTGACGGCCACGACAACGATCAAGATGGTGTTGCCGACTGCGCGGACCCCGACTGCTTCGGTGAAGCGACATTTTGCGCGAGCGAGATGTTCTATTGCAGCGACGGCCTCGATAACGATGACGATACCGTGACCGACTGCGACGATCCCGACTGCGCGGCCGAAGACGCCTGCGTCGAGGCCGGATATGCAGAGTGCATCTTTTGGGGAACCGACGAAGACGGCGACGGGCTCTTCGATTGCGACGACCCCGGCTGCTTCGAGACGTGCGCCACAGTCCTCGAGGTTGGTGCGTGCGACGACGGCCTAGACAACGATGGCTTCGAGGAGATCGACTGCGCCGATCCAGACTGCAGCGGCGATCCGGCGTGCCCGGGGGAGCTCGGGAGCTGCTGGGACGGGAGTGACAACGACGGCGACGAGCTCTACGACTGCGCCGACCCCGACTGCGCGGGCGACTTCCCCTGCGCGGAGGCCGGGACCTTCGAGTGCAACGACGGCGTGGATCAAGACGGCGACGATCTCACCGACTGCGACGATCCAAGCTGCGCCGCCTCTTCGGTCTGCTTCTGAGGGACGCTGCCGGCAGGGGCGCGCGTAGAACGGCCAAACTCGGGCTCCGCCGTGTGTCGTTTCGTCTGAACGCGCCTACAATGGCGACGTGATCACGTGCCGTCTCGACCAATTCATGCGAGCGCGCTCGGGCGTGCTCGTCTTGTTGCTCGCCGGATGTGGTGCGCGCTCTTCGCTCGACGAGCCCGGTGAGCGGGCGGTCGACTGCGTCGAGCCGACGGTCGAGATCTGCGACGGCGTCGACAACGACTGCGACGGTGAGGTCGACGAGGACATCGCCCCGATAACCTGCGGCGACAATGGTTGTGAGACCACGGTGCAATGCGAGGACGGGGTGATGCCCGCGTGCCAACCGCGCGAGCCCTCGGCCGAGATATGCAATCTCATCGACGACGATTGCGACGGTAGCGTCGACGAGGGCTTCGGCTTCGGGCCGATCGGGGACACGGTTGTCCTGCGGTCCGACGAGTTCAACACCGGGGACTGCACGAGCTGCAGCTGGGCGTGGGGCACCACGCTTGCCCCGATCGAAGGCGGCTTCCTCGCATTGTGGAATCTGGGGCTCTACGGAGGTGAGGAGCAGCCGACGCTCTACGGTCGAACGGTCGACGCGGCCGGTCAGCCGACGAGCTTCATCAGCCTGCTCCGACGCGACTTCCTCATCGAGCTCGAGCCGATCGCCGCGCTCGATCCGCTGCCGTCTCGGGGGTTGCCGATCGAGGCGATATACCGCATCGGCGCAGACGACATTTTCGGACTGCTCTTCGTGACGCCGGAGGGTGCGACCGAGACGCTTCGTCCGATCTCCGCCAGGGGTGCCTACAACGTTCAGCGCACGGTATGGACCGGCCGGCGTTTCGTGAGCGCGTGGGAAGAAGAAGATCGGCTCCACGTCGCCGTGCTCGCGCCCGACGGCAGCGAAGAGCGCCGTGTGGAGGTCGATCCGCTGGAGCGGCCGGCGTCAATCACACTCGGTATCTACCGCGACCGCGTCGGCATCCTCGTCTCTCGGTATCAGGACGACCCGCAGCCGTACAGCCAATGGTTTCTGCTTCTCGATGCGGAGGGCAATGTGATCGAGCCCGCGCACCAGATCGACGTGGAATACGCGTCCTGGCAGCGCCTCGTCGGGACCGAGGAAGGCTGGCTTCACATCCGCCCCAATGGTTGGGACGAGCCGTCGACGCGCCAGCGCCTCGCGATTGACGGCCAACCGCTCGACGGCCCTGCCACGTTCCCCGATCTTCGCCACTTCGACGATTCGGGCCTGGGCGATATCTTCGTGCCCCGGCCCGCACAGAAAGAGACATTCGCCGCGTGGCAAGACCCGCACGGCGGCGCCGTTACGGTCGAGCTCCTCGACGCGCGCGGCGACCGGATTCGCGGCTGGTCCGGCGAGCTCGGCTCCGCGGGCGACGCATCCGGTGCGTTCGTGAGCCCCCACGCGGCGTTTCTCGACGATCGCGTCCTGCTCACCTGGCACGGTCTCGCCGAAGACGCCCAGCCGAATACCGTTTACGTGCGCCCCTTCGGCTGCGTGGAGTGAGCGTTAGTCCTTCCAAATCGCGACTGACCGACGTTATCGCGGCGCCTCAAGATGTCAGCAAGACGAACCGCAAAGCCACGAAGGGCAGAGAGAGCGCGCAAAGGGGATAAGTAGAAAACCTCTTCTTTGCGCTCTCCTTCTGCTCTTCGCGTCTTAGCGGTTCTCTTCTCTAGCGTATGTCCCCGGCGCTAACTCCTAGTCGCTCGGCATAGAGCCCGAGCGTCCTCTCCCAAGCGGGCCGGGCGAAGCAACGCTCGTAGTAAGCCTTGATTCTCGGGAACGGCTTCATCAGGTCGGTCTTGCGGATGGTGCGCAGGACGCCGGCCATCATGATGTCGGCTACCGTGAAATCGGCGCAGGCGATCCACTCGCGGTCTTCGAGGCGGCGCTCGAGGTGGCCGAACCAGCGGCCGGCGAGCTTGGGCACCTCCGCGCGGAGGGTGTGCGCTGCCTTGTCGCTGTCGAAAATCTCGATGAGGTCGAGGCACGTCAGGGTCGGCTCGACGCTACCGACTGCGGCGAAGCACCATTGGACGACGCGCGTGCGGCCCTCGAAGTCGCTCGGGATCAGCTTGCCGGCCTTCTCGGCCAGGTAGAGCACGATCGCGGCCGACTCGGACACGATGAAGCCGTCGTCGTCGATGACCGGCGCCTGCCGGAAGGGGCTAATCCGGCCGTAGGCGTCACTGTCGAGCTCGCCGGCGGTGTGGTCGAGCGCGTGGACTCGATATGGCAGGCCGGTCTCCTCGAGTGCCCATTGCGCGCGGAGATCTTTCGTCTCGCCGACCCCCTCGGGAAAGATGCGTCCGAAGCCATAGAGCGTAATCATGTCGTCCTCCGATGTGCGGCCGGACCATCGGCCGCGCCGGATGGTGCCACAAACGGCACGTCGTCTCACCCGCCGGCGCGACGACGCGCCCAGCCGCCAACGCGATCGAGATCCTTGACCGCGATGGTCTCGGGGAAGATTGCGCGCGCCTCCGCGAGGTGCTGATCGGTCGAGACGTATCGCTGCGAGAAGTGGGTAATCGCGAGCCGGCGTGAGCCTGCGCGCAGCGCGGTATTGGCTGCGTCGACGGACGTGGAGTGGGCGTGCGCATGCGCGATCTCGGCGTCCGCGCCGGTGTACGTCGCCTCCATCACGAGCAGATCCGCGCCGCGCGCCAACGCCACGGCGTTGTCGCAGGGGCGGGTGTCCATCACGAAGGCGAACGCAGCTCCTTCGCGCTCGACACTCACCTCGTCGACCGTGACGCGACGATCGCCAATGGTCACTTCGCCTCGTCTGGAGAGCTCGCCGACGTGTGGTCCCTGGACGCCGAGCTCTGCGAGCCGCTCAGGCAAAAACGTGCGGCCGGAGCGCTCCTCGATCCGGTAGCCGAACGTCGGGACGGAATGGTCGAGCCTCGCGGCGAAGACGCGGTACGTCTTGGTCTCCGCGATAGGCTGGAGGCCGGCATGTTGCTCCGAGACGGGCGCCGATCGGATCTCGATTGCATCGTGGAAGATCGACGCGTGCCGGAGGCGCTCGTAGTAGACCTGGCCACTCTCGGGGTAGTGGACGGTCACGGGGCGCGGCACCCGGTCGAGCGAGAGGCGCTGGACGGTGCCTGCGAGACCGAGGCAATGGTCACCGTGGAAATGGGTGATGAAGACCCGCGAAATGGCCGACGCCGGCACCTCGGCAAACGTCATCTGCCGCTGCGTTCCCTCGCCCGGATCGAAGAGGAAGCCCTCGTCGTCCCAACGCAGCAGGTAGCCGTTGTGATTGCGGTGGCGCGTGGGGACCTGGCTGGAGGTCCCCAATACGACGAGCTCGCGCAGGCTCATGGGTGGTTCACCGGCTCAGGCATTGGACCCGAGCCGGCGTGGGCCACGCTCAGTTGTTCGAGCAGTCGTCGTATTGGACGCCGCACACGTCCATGAGGCACTGGTTGCATTGGGCGAGTGAGGGGACGCCATTGCAGAAGTTCGGCGTGCCCGTGCCATTGATATCGCCGTCGCAGATCGCTCCGCAACCGGAGCCGATCTCGGTGTTGGTACACGCGCACTCTTGGAGCGCCGCGTACGCGTCGAACGAGGCAGCGCAGCCGAACGTCGTCTCGTCGAGGGTGGTGTCCCACACGTCGATGTAGTTGGCGCAGCTGTCCACACACTCCGCGACGGCACCGCCGGCGCCACCCTCGGCGCTGCCGCCGACGTCACCGCCGCCGCCCGTGCCGCCTGCGCCGCCTTCGACGCCTCCG